>JBBRFJ010000042.1:0-22725 GCA_038224475.1 Burkholderiales bacterium | reverse complement strand
TCTTGATACCGCATCGTTTGTGGTGGCGTGGCTCACGTTGATCGTGCTGTGGTGGGCGATCTTGATGATTCTGCAATTGGCCGAAATGACCAACCCGTTGTTCTGGCCAGGCTTGGCGGCGTTATCCATCGTCAAGCTGCTAAAGTTGTCGATCTATCTGTTGATTGGCGTGGTTATTGTGCAGGCGGTGCTGTCATGGGTGAGTCCATATCACCCGATGCAGCCGTTCTTCGATGCACTCTCGCGGCCATTTCTGCGGCCCCTGAGGCGCATTATTCCGCTGATAGGCGGGGTGGATTTATCGTCGCTGGTGCTGCTGATACTCCTGCAAATCCTGCTGATGTTGCCGATTGTTTTTTTAGAGGGCGAAAGCTTCCGCATGATGCGAGGGCTAGCATTGATATAAATTTCAAAGTAAGCTTATAGGCCGTGGTTGCCTAACTGGTTCCATAAGTGATGGGCGCTCTAGGGATTTTGCGCTCAACAACCGCGTTGCCGTAACTGGTACGCACGATAGCCTGATGGTGGAAAAACGTGGATAGACGTGGATAACAACGCCCAAGCCGTTAATCGTTTTGAATCTGAAATCGTCCGCTATAACCGCTGGCGCGAGGACCTGTCGGGCGCGGTGCATGAATATCACGACTGGCTGGAACGCACCAACCAGATCGATATCGGTCAATCGGTGCGCTTCTATGACTTGCTCGAGACCCTAAGCCGGGGCCGGCTTATGATTGCGTTTCTGGCGGAATTTTCGCGCGGAAAGTCGGAGCTGATCAATGCGCTGTTTTTTTCGAGCTTCAAGGAACGCCTGCTGCCGTCGGACGTTGGGCGCACCACCATGTGTCCGACCGAAATTTTTCACGATCCCAGTGAAGAGCCTTATCTAAAGCTGTTGTCGGTTGAAACACGTTATCGCGATGAATCGATTTCCCAATTAAAAGGCATGCCGGTCGAGTGGTCAAAAATTCGACTGAATGTAAACGACGCAGCATCGATGCGTCAGGCCATGACCTCGCTTTCCGACACCAAACGTGTTTACGCGCTGGATGCCCGAATGATGGGGCTGATCCCCATGTTCGATGATTCCGGATTGGGCCCGACAGAAGAGGATATTGTGGAAGTTCCGGCATGGCGTTACGCGATGCTGAATTATCCCCACCCATTGCTGACCAATGGCTTGTCGGTGCTGGATACGCCGGGGTTGAATGCGCTGGGGCTGGAGCCCGAGCTCACGCTGTCGACCCTGCCCAACGCGCAAGCGGTGCTATTTTTGCTGGGCATTGATACCGGCGTAACCAAAAGTGATTTAGAAATTTGGGAGCGCTACGTCAAGGTCGCACAGCCCGCTAAAATCGCAGTGCTCAACAAAATCGATCTGATGTGGGACGAGCTAAAGACCTTGCCGGAGATCAAGGCGGGCATGGCGCGCATGGTCGACACCACCAGCCGCGCGCTCAATCTTGCGCCGGAAAAAGTATTCACCGTGTCGGCGCAAAAGGCGCTCGTGGGGCGGATTAAAAACGACGTCGATATGATTTCACGTTCCGGCATTGAACGGCTTGAGCAGTTTCTGGCCAATGAAATCATTCCCATCAAACGCCAGTTGCTGGCCAAATCCGTGAGCATGGAAATCGGTGCCATGATGAGTAACAGCCATCAAAGCTGCACCCAAAAACTGGCCGCGAATCTAAAACAAGTCGAAGAGCTGAATGGGCTCGCCGGCAAGGGGCGCCATCTGGTGAGCAAGATGTGGCAACAGGTGTCGGCCGAGAAAGAATCTTACAACGCTGCCTTAACCGAGTACAAGACCCAGCGTTCAGCATTCAATGCAAAGCGCAATGCGCTGATTGAAGCGTTTAATCCGGCCAGGCTGGATATCACCTGCGCGCGCAGTTTGGAGGCCGTCAATGGCTCGTGGACCACGCCGGGATTGACGCGTGGGATGCGCGAAATTATCCGTTCAATCAATGTTGAGTTCAACGTCTGCTCGCATGCGGGTGAAGATATTTTGCGGCTGATGGAAAACGTCTACAACACTTTCCACGAGCGTTTTAAATTCGAAAAAATGGACATGCCGCCGCTGGATTTTGAAGCATCGCGGATGAAGCTGAAGTTGTTGGTGTATGAGACCGAGCAGTTCTGCAAGGATCCGGTCAATATCGTGATGACCGAAAAGCGTTACATGGTGCGGCGGTTTTGGCGGATGCTGGTCGATCAAAGTCGCCAGATATTTGGCGAGGCGCGCGCTGAAACCGAGCGCTGGCTGCAAATGGTACCGTTACCCTTGGAAACGCGTATCAAGGATCACAAAGCCCAGCTTGAGGCGCGCTTGACATCGCTGGGCTCAATCAACGATCGGGGCGGCCTGATGCAGGCTGAATTGCATAAGCTTCAGGGACAGCGGCGCACTCTGGAAGATGAGTTGCAACTCATCAGCCGACTGGTCGCCAAAATGCGCGATATCGGCTCAGCGCCGAAAGCCTAGCGCACCACTTAAGCCGCGTTCAGGTGTGCGCAGTTGGCCGCGGGTTTGCGCATTCCAATGGGTCGAAGCCGAGCCGAGTCAAACTCAAACCAAAATCACATCAAATTGTTCCTGCGTGTACGAGGTCTCAACCGATAGTGAAATCGGCTTTTTAATAAAGTCTTCCAACATCATCATGCTTTGCGATTCTTCGTCGAGAAACCGGTCAATCACGGTCTGAGAGCCCAAGATTCGGAATTCCTTGGCGTCAAATTGCCGGGCCGAACGGGTGATTTCGCGCAGCACCTCATAACATACCGTTTGCGCGGTTTTAATCTCGCCGCGACCTTTGCAGGTGGGGCATGCTTCGCACAGAATATGCGCGAGGCTTTCGCGGGTGCGTTTGCGCGTCATCTCAACCAAGCCTAGATGCGAAAACCCGTTGACCGTGACGCGGGTCCGGTCGCGCGCCAGCGATTTCTTAAATTCAGTGAGCACTGCATTTTTATGTTCATCGTTATCCATGTCGATAAAATCAACGATGATAATGCCGCCTAAATTACGCAGGCGTAGCTGCCGCGCAATCGCCTGCGTCGCTTCCAGATTGGTTTTGAAAATCGTGTCATCGAGGCTGCGACCGGATACAAACGCGCCCGTATTTACATCCACCGTGGTCAGCGCCTCAGTCTGGTCGACGATCACATAGCCGCCGGATTTCAGGTCAACGCGACGCGAAAGCGCCAGCTCAATTTCATCCTCGATGCCGAACAAATCGAACAACGGTCGTTCGCCGGTGTAATGCTCGAGAATGCTCAGCGATTTTCGTGAGTAATGCTCGGCAAATTCCTGAAGCCGTGCATGGGTTTCGCGCGAATCGACAATGATGCGTTCCGTGTCGGTGGTGACCAAATCCCGCAGCGCGCGCATGGTCAGATCCAAATCCTGATACAACACGGATTGAGGCGCCGCGGTTTTGGATTTCTCTACAATGCCGCGCCACAACTTGATCAAATAAGCGATGTCGGCCATGAGCTCTTCATCAGTGGCGGCCTCGGCCACGGTGCGAACAATAAACCCACCGGCCTCGCCTTCGGGCATCAGCTCGTGCACCTTCTCGCGCAAATGCACGCGTTCGGCTTCGTCTTCAATGCGCTGCGAAATCCCGATGTGATGGTCGCCCGGCAAATAAACCAGCAAGCGGCCGGCGATCGATACCTGCGTCGACAGCCGCGCGCCTTTGCTGCCGAGCGGATCTTTGATCACCTGAACCACCAGCGTCTGGCCCTCATGTAATAGCTTTTCTATCGGCTTTTGCTCGGCCGCCTTATCGCCATTCTTATCGCCATTCTTATCCCCGTTCTTATCGCCGTTTTTATCGTTGGTTTTGTCGTTGTTTTTGTCGTTGTGTTTGTGGCCCGACCATAAATCCGCGACATGCAAAAATGCCGCGCGCGACAAACCAATATCTATAAAAGCCGATTGCATGCCGGGCAACACACGCCCGACGCGGCCCAGATAAATATTGCCCACCAGCCCGCGATTCGAAACGCGTTCCATGTGCAGCTCCTGCACCGCGCCCTGCTCCATAATGGCCACGCGCGATTCCTGCGGCGTAACATTGATTAGGATCTGTTCGTTCAAAAGACCACCCCGCGAAGTTATCAAACCTGTTTCAGCGAGTGTACCGTACGAGCCGCGTTGCAGTTGCATGCGCGTTGCGGTGCCTATGTCGGGTGGTGGTCGCGGGTGCAAGTGACTTGATATTGCGATGAGTGAACGCTAGCAGCGGTGCGGTATATGGAGCATTTATGGTCGGAATAGACGCCCATCGGGGGTTTATAAAAATGAGAAGTCCTTGTGTTGACGATGGTGAGGCGGGCGACATGTAATGACAGAAGCAGTGCATGCAGCTATGAAGCGACGGATAGTGGTAAGTGGTAATTTGGGGCACGAAGAAATGCA
Organism: Burkholderiales bacterium; assembly: GCA_038224475.1. GTDB lineage: Bacteria > Pseudomonadota > Gammaproteobacteria > Burkholderiales > Usitatibacteraceae > UKL13-2. Next base: position 18,296 of record JBBRFJ010000042.1, on the reverse strand, counting down.
GCTCAACGATGACAGTAGTCCATCGCCGGTTAGTCGGGCTTACGTTAGTGAAACGGTCGACTCAAGCCATATTTGAAAGTCGATATCGCAGTCAGCAAGGTCGCTATTAGTGCTGGACATTGCGTTGGACAAATACAGAGCGAATGCACTGACTGCTGTTTGGCAGATAGCAGGGCACCGCGCCTTCGAGAGTGCCCAAGTACCGCACTGAATCCAGCATTTTAGATATGTATTTGTATCTCGTCGATGTAGGGGTACAGAACCGCGATTGTTTCCAGGAGCGTCCTAAATATTGCTAGTCGACAGCCCCAAGATAAGTAAGTAATATCATGCAGCATTTCGCTCAATTTCTTTCAATAGGCACCTCTGGCATGAGACGCTTTTTTCTAATTGCATTGACCCTCACAATTCTATGCTGGTCATCACTTGCGAGTGCAGATTCGGCCCCCGACAAGGCATTCTTTGGCCCGATCTTAGAAGTGTTGCTAGCCGGTGATCTCGAGCATGCGTCTATTTCTCCAGGCGGGAAGCATATAGTCGTGCTCGTCAGGGGGGCGGGTTTTTTGGTAGACAGCACCACGCTAGAAGTTAAACGGTTAAGTACGTTTCGCAGGACCCGTAACGGTTTTTGGGAATACAAGTCTTTCGCAAGAAGCAGTTTTTGGATCAACAGCGAATGCTTTGTTTTAGACTTCGGGATACGGGCGGTCGCTATGCAAGTTAATAGCTCGACTGAAGTGGAACTCGGAGCCAAAGTCTTGGGATTGGCTCATCCTGAAGTCAAAGAATCACCATGGGTATATGCACAAATAGATGAGGACAGCGGTGCGTTCCGAAAGATTAATTCGCTCACGGGTGAAATACAACGGGTTCGGCTTCCATTACCAGACGACCCGGCGGAAGTAATTATTGATGGCAAAGGTGTTATTCGGTTGGTCGTCACGAAGAACACGTCCTCTTGGTCAAAAGACACCCGAAGGACGGTATGGTATAGGCCACTTGGCAGCGAAAAGTACGAAGCTATTGCAGACTTTGGCGTTCTTGAAGACGGCTGGTCTCCAATTCATGTCCCCGCAGGCGAAGATGCGATCTACGTTTTGTCCTCTCAAGGGCGAGATACTGCGGCCGTCTTTAAGTTCGACCCACTCAAGAAGCAGTTGGGAGAGATGCTTGCCGGACATCCGAGGGAAGATATTTTGGCTGTTGATGGCATTGATGATCCACAATTTCGCTCGGTCACCACGAGCGGAATGAAGCCGCAAGTGGTCTGGTTTGATGCAAAGTGGGGCGCACTCCAAAAAAGCATAGATGCTGCATTGCCCAACCGCCTGAATTTCCTTTCAGGCGAGCTCGGTGCAAAGGTATTGATTCGCTCACTTGCAGATCAATTTCCAGCCACACTTCATCTTTACGATGCACCCAAGCGGTCGCTAATGCGCATCAAATTTGATGCAACTGCTAAGGAAACTACTCAAGGTAGACCGATGGAAATTTTGAGCTATACGGCCAACGATGGGCTGCGTATTCCTGCATATCTGACCCGTCCGAACGACGTAAACAAACCGCACCCACTCATCGTTTATGTCCACGGCGGGCCGCATGCACGTGATCATTGGGGATGGGATCCTGAGGTGCAGGTACTTGCCTCCCGCGGCTATGCCGTGTTCCAACCACAGTTTCGTGGTTCTACCGGATTCGGGAAGAAATTCGAAGAGGCAGGCTTCAGACAATGGGGGCGGGCCATGCAAGATGACATCACCGCTGGAGTCGAACACCTCGTCGCGATGGGGGTGGCAGATCGGAAGCGCGTTTGCATCTTCGGCACGAGCTATGGTGGCTACGCTGCTTTATGGGGCTTGGCAAAGACGCCCGAGTTGTATCGTTGCGGCGTCAGCTTCGCTGGCGTGACTGATATTGGAGTCATGCTGAAAGACCGGTCGGATATAAACACGAACAAGTTTGCGCGAGAGACCTTGCGATGGCATGTGGGCGAAGGCGTGCTTAGCCAAGCGGATCTTGATGCCGTGTCTCCGATTAAGAACGTTGAGCGCATTGTAGCGCCCGTACTGCTAATGCACGGAGATCGCGACGAGCGAGTGCCAATCAATCATGCGGTGCAGATGCGCGATGCCTTAAAGAAGGCCGGGAAAACATTCGAATGGTATCAGCTGGACGACGTCGGGCATGGCACGTATTTCCTCAAAGATCAGCTCATTTTTCTCGAAAAGCTAATCAAATTTCTGGATAAACTGATGGAAGTGTCCCCAAACGCGACGCCTTGATTTGAAAACATCGTGCACAATTTAAGAGGCTGGAGCACACAGCAAGATTGATTTCTGATTTCAGCACTATGTGCCGAGCGGGGCAACACAATATTGTCGGTAACTGGCTCGCGTATAGCGTTCGCTCGGTGCGCACGATGAAAATTGCTACCTGTGTGGATTCAGTGTTTAGGTTTTTTTTCTAAGCCTTACACCACCATCCCAACCTTCTTCAGCAGCGTTGCCGTGTCATGTAGCGGCAATCCCATCACGCCCGTGTAGCTACCGCGCAGCTCGACAATCCATTTTGCGGCGTGACCCTGAATGGCATAGGCACCTGCTTTATCCATCGGCTCGCCGGTGTCAATGTAGCGTTTTATGTCGGCAGGCGAGATCTCGGCGAAGGTCACTTGGCTCACCGAAAGTGCCACGTGTATTTCATGCTCAAACGATACCGCCAATGCCGTTAATACCTCATGGGTTTGGCCGGACAAGAGGGACAAAATTCGGGTCGCATCTGCGACGTTTTCGGGTTTGCCAAATATCTCATCATTAAACGTTACGGTGGTGTCGGCGCTGAGAATCGGGCGCGGTGGCAGCTTGCGCGCCTGCACCACGCGTAGCGCCGCGTCTGCCTTGAGGCGCACCACGCGCTCCACATAATCACGCGGCTTTTCATTCGCTAGCGGGGTTTCGTCGACATCAATCCGCAACGCTTGCTCGCGCACCATCAACAGTGAAAAATGTACACCGATCTGCTTCAACAATTCGCGCCGGCGCGGGCTCTTGGAGGCGAGATAGATTTGTTGTGGTGCGTTACCCATGTTGGAATTATTCTCGGTGATAGGGGTGATTTTCAGTGAGCGACCAAGCGCGATAAAGCTGCTCCACGAGGATCAATCGCGCGAAACTATGCGGAAGTGTACAGCCGGAAAGCGCGATTGTCCGCTTTGCGGCTTGCTTCAGCGTCGGGTCCAGCCCGTCCGCGCTACCGATCACAAAACACGGACTCACGCCGTCGGCCATCCATGACCTCAACCACGCCGCGAGTTCAGCGGTTTTGACCATCGTGCCGCGCTCGTCGAGCACGATGAGTTCAGCACCCTTGGGAATGGACGCCTTGATACGCGCGGCTTCCAGCGCTAAAACCTTCGGAATCGCCCGGCTGGTGCGGTCTTCTGGTTTTAGCTCGATCAAATCGATCCGTGATTCGGCGGGCATGCGCTTGGTGTATTCGTCAATACCGACCTGAATCCAGGACGGCATTTTATGGCCCATGGCAATGATATGAAGTTTCAAATGAGCAACCGCGCTTCGACCGAGGCGCTTAAGGCTAGGCGTCTAGGGTTAAGCGCTTCATGGCCCGCTCAACTGCGGCGCGCACTTGGCGCGGCGCGGTGCCGCCAATATGATCTCGGCTGGCGAGCGAACCTTCCAAGGTCAACACTTGATACACGTCTTCGCCAATCAGCGCCGAAAAGTTTTGTAGTTCGGCGAGCGATAATTCGGCTAAATCCTTGCGCGCGGTTTCTGCGGTTTTTACCGCGCGCGCGACGGCTTCATGCGCATCGCGGAACGGCAAGCCTTTTTTGACCAAGTAATCGGCCAGATCGGTCGCCGTGGCAAATCCTTTCAGCACCGCGGCCCGCATGTTTTCCGGCTTGACCTGAATCCCGCCAGCCATGTCAGCAATCAGCGTGAGCGAATCGCGCACCGTGTCGACGCTGTCAAACAGCGGCTCTTTGTCTTCCTGATTATCTTTGTTGTAGGTCAACGGCTGACCTTTCATCAGGGTGAGCAGCGCCACGAGATGGCCGTTAACCCGCCCAACCTTACCGCGCACTAGCTCAGCCACATCGGGGTTTTTTTTCTGCGGCATGATCGATGAGCCGGTGCAAAAACGATCGGCCAAATCGATAAAGGCAAAATTCGGATTCATCCAGATAATCATCTCTTCACAAAAACGCGAAAGATGCGTCATCACCAAGCTGCCGGCTGCCACAAACTCGATGGCGAAATCGCGATCCGATACCGCATCCAGCGAATTTTCACACACGCCATCAAAGCCTAATTCAGCGGCAACAAATTCGCGATCAATCGGAAACGTGGTGCCGGCCAACGCAGCTGCGCCCAGTGGCAGGCGATTCATGCGACGACGCACATCGCCCATCCGCGCTTCATCCCGCGACAGCATTTCTACATAGGCCATCAGGTGGTGGCCAAACGTGACCGGCTGTGCCACTTGCAAATGCGTGTAGCCTGGCATGACCGTATCCGTGTGTTGCGCGGCTAAATTAACGAAGGCCAGTTGTGTCGCGCGCAGCAACAATATGATGTGGTCGATCTCGCCACGCAGCCACAGCCGGATATCGGTCGCCACCTGATCGTTTCTAGAGCGTCCGGTATGCAAACGTTTGCCCGCATCGCCAATCAGGGCGGTGAGTTTCGCCTCGATATTCATGTGCACGTCTTCGCGATCAATCGACCAATCGAAGCGCTGTGCGCGGATTTCTTTGGCGATTTCAGCCATGCCGCGCTCGATGTCGCCTAAATCTTTCGCGGTCAGCACGCCTACGTTGGCAAGCATTTTTGCGTGGGCGAGAGAGCCCCTAATATCAACTTCTGCTAGGCGTTTATCAAAGGCGACGGAAGCGGTGAAGCGTTTGACCAACTCACTGACTGGTTCATCAAAACGGGCGGACCAGCCCGACGGACCTTGAAAAGATGAGGACATGATGACTTGTATTTTTGGTTAGAAATCGCGCAGAATCAGGTGACAATAACGATTTGATGCTGATGCTCGCGTGCTTTCACGAGGTGGCGCAGTAAAAATGAGGACGCATGAGTATAGTGCAACCGTCGACAAATGATGCCGCGCCAGCGCAGGCGCCGCTGCTCCAAGCCACTGCTCGCCTGCCTAATTTTTGTAATCTGGGCATCATGCTGCGTTTGCTTGTGATCATCAATTTGCTGTGCATCGCCGCCGCCGTGTTGCGTGCCGATCAGTTGCGCGAAGTATGGCGGCAGTTTTTAATGATCTCCGCCGTTGCGCAGCCGGTCATCATCGTGTCACTGCTGCTGGGCTGCGCGTTGCGGCGCGTTTTAGCGAAGTTGAATTATCCGCTTGCGGTGGCGTTGTTGCTGCTGATCGAGACGCTCGTGGCACTGCTGTTTCGATGGTGGTTGGAGCTTATTTCGCCGTTTGATCAACCGATTCAGCTATGGCAGTACGCATTCTTTTTTGTATTTGCGACCGGTGTGACGCTGCTGTATTTTGACTTGCGTGCACGCGCATTGTCACCGGCGCTGACCGAAGCGCGGTTGCAGGCTTTGCAAGCGCGGATTCGCCCGCATTTTTTGTTTAATTCGATGAACGCGGTGCTGTCGCTCATCCGCTCCGAACCAAAGCGCGCCGAGCGGATGTTGGAGGATATGTCCGAGCTGTTTCGTGTGTTGATGGCAGATAACCGCAAGCTCACGCCGCTGGCAGACGAGCTGATGCTATGCCGCCGGTATCTGGAAATTGAGCAAATTCGTCTGGGTGATCGACTGGTGGTGAATTGGCAGGTCGACGCGATGCCGATGGACGCGCTGGTGCCGCCACTGATTTTGCAGCCACTGGTCGAGAACGCGGTGTATCACGGCATCGAGCCGCGCGATTCACCGGGGGAGTTGCGGATTGTGATCGAGCCCAAGGGCAATCAGGTGGTGATTCGCCTTACCAATCCGTTTCAGCCGGGCTCCACAAATGTGTCTGGTAATCGGATGGCGATTGCGAATATCAAGGAACGCTTGCAGCTACACTTTGATGCAGAGGCGAGCCTCAAAGCCGATATCGTCAAGGATCAGTACATTGTCACCATTGCCATGCCCAACGTTAATCGTGAGCCGTAAACAGAAAAGGTTGAACAGGAAGCCATGAGCACAATCAGCCGGATATTGATCGTCGATGATGAAGCGCCCGCCCGCCGCCGCCTGCGTGATTTGCTGGATGATTGCCGCGAAGAGTTCGCGCTGGTGATCGCCGATGAAGCGGCTAATGGCGTCGATGCGATTGAAATTATCAACAATGGCGCAATCGATATTGTGTTGACGGATATCCGCATGCCGTTGATGGACGGGCTCGAAGTGGCGCGCCACGTTGCCAAGCTCGACAGTCCGCCCAAACTGGTCTTTACCACTGCGTTTGATGAATACGCGGTGAAGGCGTTTGAACTTAACGCGATTGATTATCTGTTGAAGCCGATCAAGCAGGAGCGTCTGCTGGCGGCACTGAAAAAGGCAAGTGCGGTGCGGATTGCGCAAGCTGAAGCCGTCGCGGTCGCCACTAAAGCGCGGCGCAAGCATTTGTCGATACACGAGCGTGGCAAAATTATTTTAGTGCCCGTGGATGACATCATTTTTTTACGCGCCGAGCTGAAATATGTGACGGTTAAAACGCTCGCGAAAGAATATTTGTTGGAAGAGTCGCTCACCAAGCTTGAAGAGGAGTTTGGTGAAATGTTTGTGCGCATTCATCGCAGTGCGCTGATTGCCCGCAAAGCGGTTACAGGATTTGAAAAGGTGAACGCGAATGCGGCGTCGCTCAATGAGCAAGGCGCCGAACTTGCTCATTCGACCGAGGCAGACAAGGATAAAGACAAAGAGGAATCCGGTGGCTCTTACTGGGTGGTGGTGCTCAAAGGGGTGGAGGAGAAATTGCCGGTATCGCGCCGGCAGCAGCATGTGATCCGTGAGTTTTAGACCGCCTTTCTTGTCCCTCTAATCACGCCCGAGAGCCAAAACTTTGGAATCTTCAATCATTACAAATTTATTGCTGCCGATGGCGCTGGGCATCATCATGCTGGGACTCGGCTTGTCGCTCACGATGGATGATTTTATGCGGGTAATGCGGTATCCCAAAGCCATACTGGCCGGGCTTTTTATACAAATATTTGTACTGACTGGCATCTGTTTTGCCATCTGTGTGGCATTCAAACTGCCGCCAGCGTTAGCTGTCGGGATGATGTTGCTGGCGGCAGCACCGGGCGGGGCGACGGCCAACATTTACAGCCACTTGGCAAAGGGGGATGTGGCGCTGAATATCACGTTGACTGCGGTAAGTAGTGTGTTGTCGCTGTTGACATTGCCGGTTATTGTTGGCTTTTCGCTGCAATATTTCATGGGCAATGAACAGATTGTGCCGCCGCCGTTTAAGAAGGTGATCGAAGTCGGCGTGATGATTCTGGGCCCCGTGATAGTAGGCATGTTGGTTCGTGCGATGGCCAAGGAATTTGCGGCGAAAATGGAAAAGCCAATTCGTGTGTTTTCAGTCTTGCTGCTGGCGGGACTGGTCATCGCGTTGCTGGCGCAAAGCTGGACGGTGGTGGTAGCCTCATTTGCGACGGTTGGTTTGGCTTGCCTGTTGTTTAATCTGGCGTCGCTCGGCGTGGGCTACGCCGCCCCGCTGGCGCTGAAATTGCCGAAACGCCAGGCCGTGGCGATTGCGATGGAAATCGGCATTCACAACGGCACGCTGGCAATTTTTATTGCCATCAATATTTTGGCCAACAACGCTATGTCGATTCCCGCCGCGATTTATTCGCTCATTATGTTTTTGACGGCGGCCCTGTTTGCGACTTGGCTAAATCGGGGGAAATGAAACCCTTTCAGTGGCGGTTGTTTTGACGCCTAAATGGTTCGAAATGCCCGCAGATATTAGCGTTTACGTTCTCGCAAAGCAGCTTTTTGGTTTTTTATTGAGGTAATTTATGTCGCTGCTGCTTTCACTTCTCGAAACCCGTGTGCTGGGTGTGCTGGTGGAAAAACAATGCACGGTGCCGGACTCGTATCCGCTGGCGCTCAATTCATTGGTGTCGGGCTGCAACCAGAAAAACAATCGTGCGCCATTGCTCAGCGCCAGCGACGAAGAAGTTCAGCTCGCGATCGATTCATTGAAAGCACGATCATTCATCGTTGAATCCAGTGGCGGCCGCGTGATGCGTTATGCACACAACGTCGGCCGGGTATTGCGGATTCCCGAACAATCGGTCGCCCTGCTGGCGACCATGCTGTTACGAGGACCACAGACCGCAGCCGAATTGCGGATCAATGCCGAACGCCTGCACAAGTTTGCCGACATCAGTGCGGTCGATGGATTTCTGGAGGAGTTGAGCAACCGTGCGGACGATGTGGGTGGCGCGCTGGCCGTCAAGCTGGGGAAACTCAGCGGCGCCCGCGAAGCACGCTGGATGCACTTGCTGTCTGGCGTGCCGGCTATTGAGGCCGCTGATGCCACCGAACTTTCAGCATCCGCGGCCGCAGGACTCAATATCAGCGTGTCTGAAATTGCCACACTCAAATTGAAAGTGGCGCGCCTCGATAATGAGTGCGCTGAATTGCGCGCCCTCGTAGACCGGCTCTATCGCGAGCTGGGCGTCAGTCGATAATTTTTTTAGTCGCTCAATCACTTTCGGCCGAGCACTCAACCGCGCTTCATGTGAAGGCGCCGCAGACACCTTGCCAGCCTGACAATTCTGAATCTGCTTGTCGCCAGCCGGCAACATTCTGCCGCGCTTTTTGCCATGGCGAATGCAGACTTGTTCCGTCTTATCAGCGACTTGGCGGCGCACAGGTGGCTTGGCATTGAATTTGCGTAATGGCTGATTACGATTCGCGCCAGCAAGCAAAACAATGTTCAGGGGACCTGCCATGCCAGTGAAATTCAACCAGTTGACTTCAGCTGCGTCAGGTGGCGATGCCGTCCAAGCACCGAGTTCTGACGAATTCTTGGATACGAACGGTGTGCTGTCTCGAGTGCACATTTCGCTCGCGCGCTTCATGTTGGTCGTGATGTTTATAGCGTTGATCTTTGGCGAAATTTTTGGTCAAGACGCACACGCGGCGATCAACGATTTCAATATCGACGGCAAAAGTGATTTGGTTTTTTCAAACGTATCGGGCCAAGTCGATTTATGGCTCATGAACGGGGTAACGCCCACTAATAAAGTTACGCTACTCAATACGTCCGGCTGGAGCGTTAGTCATATCGCGGATTTTAATGGCGATGGCAAGGCCGATATTTTATGGCGCAATGAAAACGGCGCCGCTACCATCTGGCTGATGAATGGCTCGACGGTGGTGTCAGCCGTGGGCATTCTCGGTGCCGATCCAAATTGGCGGGTCACACATGTGGGCGATTTCAATGGCGACGGCAAGGCCGATATTTTGTGGCGAAATACGGACGGCAGCGTTACGATGTGGCTGATGAACGGTGCAGCAGTCACCGCAGCGATTGCTTTGATTGGGCAGGATAACGCATGGAGTGTGACCCATATCGGCGATTTTAACGGTGACGGCAAAATCGATTTGTTATGGCGCAATACAAGCGGTGCGGTCACGCTGTGGACAATGAATGGTGGCACTGTTGTCGGCTCAAACGGGTTGATCGGGCCAGACGATAACTGGGCGGTGAGCCACGTCGCGGATTTTAATGGTGACGGCAAATCTGATTTGCTGTGGCGAAATAACAATGGCGCGGTCACAATCTGGACCATGAACGGCACCGCCGTTGCGTCGACCGCAGGGTTACTCGGTCCAACCGCCGACTGGAGCGTAAGCCATGTTGCGGATTTTAACGGTGACGGCAAAGCGGATCTAATGTGGCGAAACAACAATGGTGCGGTCACGATCTGGACCATGAACGGCACCGCATTACTATCTGCCGCGGGTATTCTGGGCGCCGACCCCAGTTGGCGGGTGATCCAAACCCCTGATTTAAATGGTGACGGCAAAGCCGATCTGGTGTGGCGAAAATTTGATGGCAGCATGACCATGTGGCTGATGAATGGCGCAACGATTGCGAGTAGCGCCGCGCTTTCAGGCGTAGGCGGCTGGACGGTCGCACTTGATGCCCTGCCTGCAGCTCCCCTTCAAGCAAAAAATATTGCAGCACGCTTCTTGGCCCAAGCTACTTTTGGCCCACGTGCGGTAGATATCAATTCGCTGGTCACCTATGGCACCGAGGCTTGGTTTACGCAACAATTCGCCGCCCAAGCCCGCCCGCACCTGACTTACCTTGAGGAGGCCAAAGCAAGGCGTATCGCGGCTTCAACTGACGGCAAAGGCGACTATCAGGAAGAAGATTCATATCAGGCGATCTGGCAGCAATGGCTGTGGGGGGCCGACCAACTGCGTGCACGGATGAGTTTTGCGTTATCTGAAATTATGGTGATTTCAAACACCGCGCCGGATATATATCCCGAGGCGATGTCATCGTACATGGATGTGCTCAACCAGAACGCTTTTAAAACATATCGTGAATTGTTAGAGGCTGTCGCACTCCAGCCGGCGATGGGTTATTACCTCAATATGATGGGCAGTGAGAAAGAAGACGCGGCGCGAAATATCCGCCCTAATGAAAATTTTGCCCGCGAGGTCTTGCAGCTGTTTTCGGTCGGCCTATATCAGCTCAATACCGATGGCAGCCGCAAACTGGACGGGGCTGGCAAGCCATTGGCGAGCTATGATGAAGATACAGTGAAAGGGTTCGCACAAGCCTTCTCAGGCTGGAATTTTGCGGGGAATGACACCACCAAGATTGATACGTTTTACAACCCCAAAGAAAACTGGCGTACCCCGCTTGAGCCGTGGCCAACATTGCATTCATCGGGCACAAAGAAGTTGCTGAACGGCACGGTTTTGGCTGCGGGTCAAACCCCGCAAACCGATATGCGATTAGCGCTGGATAACATCGCCAATCACCCCAATGTGGGCCCGTTCATTGGCCGCCAATTGATTCAGCGCTTCGTCACCTCCAATCCCAGCCCCGCCTATATTGGCCGCATCGCGGCGGTATTTGACAACAATGGACGCGGCGTTCGCGGTGATCTGGCGGCGGTAATTAAGGCAGTGCTGATGGATGGCGAAGCGCGTGTCGCGCCGACATTCGCGAGCGGTGGCAAGCAGCGTGAACCGGTGATTCGATTCGCTAATATCTTGCGCGCCTTTGAAGGCAGATCCAAAAACGGCATTAACAACATCGACTATTTGGACAGTGCTGATAACGCCTTGGGCCAAAGCCCGTTGCTGGCCCCCTCGGTTTTTAATTTCTTCTCGCCCAACTACACGCGCCCAGGCAAACTGGCCGCGGCGGGTATGGTGGCACCGGAGTTTCAAATCACCAATGAGATCCAAACGATCGGCACCGCAAATTTTTTCTACAACCTGGCGCGCGACGGCGGCTATGGATACGGCGACAGTCGCATTGAGCTCGACATGTCCGGCGCCAATAGCTTGGCAGGCGATCCGGTGAAATTAGTGGACTACTTGGATGCCAAATTCACCTACGGTCAGCTATCACCGGCAATGCGCCAAGTGATGACGCAAACAATTGCGGAGGTGAACTTCGACGGCAGCGACTGGGCCAGGACCCTGCGGGTGCGTGCCGCACTCACGTTGCTGGCTTTGTCATCTGATTTTGTGATTCAAAAATAATTCGCGACTCACTTTAAGGGGAATTTCATGAGTACAAACCGTCGCGCATTTATGAAAAGCAGCATGGCCATTGGCGCAACTTCAACGCTTGCCAATCTCGCCGCCATTGCAGATGCCAATGCCGCGCCCACCGAAGACTACCGTGCGCTCGTTTGCATATTCATGTTTGGCGGAAATGACGCCAACAACATGGTGGTGCCGCGCGACCCCGCTGATTGGACAACCTATTCCGGCCCGCGTGGTCGGCTGGCCATTCCCCGCGATAATTTGCTCTCTATCAAGCCAACCAATGTGCAGGGCAGGGAGTTTGGCTTTCATCCTGCGATGGGTGGAATCCAATCCTTGTTCAACACGGGAAAGGCGGCCGTCATCGCGAACGTCGGCACGCTGGCCCAGCCGCTGACGAAGGCCCAGTACCAGAGCGGGTCGGCACCCAGGCCTACCAATCTTTTTTCGCACAGCGATCAACAATCGTTATGGCATACCAGTGCCGCCGACAACACTATCCGTACCGGCTGGGGAGGTCGGGTCGGCGATCGTTTTGCGTCGGGCAATCAGTCGGGCAGTCTGACCACCTGTTTGTCAGTGGCGGGTAATTCGACCTTTTTAAGTGGCGATACGATTCGCCCTTTTCCGATTTCCCCGGCGGGACGGTTCGGCTTGGATTTTCTTGATGGTGGCAGCGATACGGCGGCACTATCCGCAGGTGTTTCGCGCATGCTGGGAAATGCCCGCACCAACATCATGGAAAATGTCTGGCTGGAAATTTTGAACGGCGCAATTGTCAATCAAAAGCAATTGTCGGCGGGCTTGAGCGGTGCCCCTGCGTTTCAGACTGTATTCCCCGGCAGCAATCTCGGCGACGCGTTAAAAATGGTGGCGCGTTTGATTTCCGTACGCAAAACATTTGGTGCCAAGCGGCAGGTGTTTTTCGCGGGCATCGGCGGTTTCGATACGCATGGCGAAGACCAGCCACAGCGCCAGCAAGAGTTGCTCGGCGAAGTATCGGGCGCGATGGTGGCGCTTTATAACGCAACTGCCGAGCTTGGCCTAGGCGAGAATGTGACCGCGTTCACGGCAAGTGATTTCAACCGCAACTTCCCCACCAACGGGCGCGGCTCCGATCACGCATGGGGAAGTCATCACATGGTCGTAGGTGGCGCCGTAAAAGGCAACGCAATGTACGGAAAATTCCCAATTCAGATTCTCGACGGTCCGGACGACGCCAACAACGGTTCGTGGATTCCCACTACGTCGGTTGATCAATATGCGGCAACACTGGCAACCTGGTTTGGCGTGCCATCGAGCGAGCTAAATCTGGTGTTCCCCAATTTGAATAGATTCTCAGCTTCAAATTTAGGATTCATGGCTTAACAATTCTTTCCGGCGGGGCAGTCTTGCGCGGTGTGTTAAATTGCACCGCGATGAATCAGAACTCGAAAAATGCATTGTTGGTAAAGCGTTCGCTGGCAAGTGTGTGGCATCCCTGCTCGCAGATGAAGCACCATGAGTTCAGCCCGATGATACCGATCGTGAGCGGACGCGGCGTGTGGCTGATTGATGCAGATGGCAATCGGTATCTTGATGCCGTCAGTTCGTGGTGGGTCAATTTGTTCGGGCACGCGAATCCGCGCATCAATGCCGCGCTAAAAAATCAGCTTGAGACGCTCGAGCACATCATGCTGGCCGGTTTTACCCATGAGCCTGCCATAGAGCTTGGCGAGCGACTTGCCAAACTCACCGGCTTGGGCCACGCCTTCTACGCAAGCGATGGCGCAAGTGCCGTGGAGATCGCGTTAAAAATGAGTTTTCATTTTTGGCGTAACCAAGGACAACCCGCCAAACAGAAGTTTGTCAGCCTGAAGAATAGCTACCACGGCGAAACGCTCGGTGCGCTGGCGGTGACGGATGTGGCCATTTTTCGGGATGCGTATGGGCCGCTGCTAAACAATAATCTGATTGTTGATTTCCCCGGCCGTATGGCTCAAACGCCAATATCCACGAGCATCTCCAGCCACGGCACCCCAAGCTCCGCTTCCACCTTGCCGTTTGAGGCATGCTGCCCTGAATGTGTGGTCGACGCTGGCCTACAACTTGAACGCTTGTTCGAGGCTCGCGCAGATGAGATTGCTGCGCTGATTCTGGAGCCGCTGGTGCAAGGCGCGGCCGGGATGCGGATGTATCACCCGGACTATCTAAAAAAAGCGCGCGAATTGTGCACAAAATATGGTGTGCATTTGATTGCCGATGAAATCATGACCGGCTTTGGACGAACGGGGACGATGTTCGCCTGCGAGCAGGCCAATATTCAGCCTGATTTGATGTGCTTGTCGAAAGGCATTACCGGCGGCTATTTGCCGTTATCTTGCGTGCTGTCGACCGACCAAATTTATGACGCGTTTTATGATGACGACACAGCGCGTGGCTTTTTGCATTCCCATTCGTATACCGGGAGCGCATTGGCATGTCGCGCCGCGCTCGCCACGCTGGATATTTTTTCGGCTGATCGCGTGCTTGAACATAATGGTCTTAAGGCGGCTCGATTCAGTCAGCTCGCAATGCCACTGATGGCGCATCAACGGGTTAAAAATTTTCGTCACCTCGGCATGATCTGGGCATTTGACGTTGAAACCGATGATCCCGCGTTTGCGCGCAAAATATTCGCCGCTAGCTTGCGATGCGGGGTGATGCTGCGGCCTATTGCTAGTACTATTTATTTCATGCCGCCATACGTTATTACTGATGATGAGTTTGGTTATTTAGTCACGCAAACGCTGGCGGTCATAGATGAGATTTGTACCGTGACGATGGCAGCGTGAGGTCAAAACTAGCGATGTCCAAGCCAGCCGCCGCGCTTTTTTCAGCGCTGTTTTTCTCTGCCATCAGTGCATTTGCTCATGCGCAGTTAGTGCCGCCGCCCGCATTACCGCAAACTGTATCGTTGCCGTCGTCGGTGATGGAGGTTTTTAGAAAAGCCAACGTGCCGCTCGAAAACGTCGCGGTTTTCATCAGAGAGGTAAACGCCCGCGAGCCGTTGTTGACACTCAATCCGGATAAGTCAATGAACCCGGCATCGGTCATGAAGCTTTTTACGACTTTCGCCGGCCTTGAATTATTGGGGCCGGGCTACGCGTGGAAAACCGAAGTCTATGCGGGCGGCGAAATCCGCAACGGCGTCTTGAAGGGCGACTTGATTTTGAAGGGCGGTGGCGATCCCAAGTTAACGGTTGAACGTTTTTGGCTGCTGCTTAAACAATTGCGCGAGCGCGGGCTGCAATCCATTCAGGGTGATCTGGTGTTGGATCGAAGCTTGTTCGAGGACGTCGCTTTTGACCCTGCAAAATTTGATGGCGAACCGTTGCGTGCTTACAACGTTTCACCGGACCCGCTGTTGCTTAATTTTAAGACGGTGCGCTTTTCGTTTGCGCAGTCTGTTGATGGGAAATCCGTCTCGATTTCTCCGGATGTAAAACCGGCACAGATCGAGATTAAAAATCGGGTGAAGCTGATCGATGCACCGTGCGGCGACTGGCGTGAGCGGGTCACGCTAGACGTGCAGACGGTAAGCTCCACGCAACTCAAAATTTCTTTTGCCGGCAACTATCCGCGCAGCTGCGGCGAAAAAACATGGAACGTATCGTTGCTCGATCACGCGCGTTTCGTGGGCGGCGTATTTGCGAGCCTATGGAAGGACGTCGGCGGCGATTGGAAAGGAGCGGTCAAGCTTACCGGTACGCCGCTGGATGCAAAACTGATTGCTACTGCCGAGTCACCACCGCTGGCCGAGGTGATTCGCGATATTAATAAATTTTCAAATAACACCATGGCGCGGCAATTATTTTTGAGCCTGGCGGCTGAAAAATCATCCCCTCCCGCAACGCCCAAGGCGGCTGGTGAAATCGTAAAAGACTGGTTGCGAAAAAAAGATATCGCCGCACCCGAGCTGGTGCTTGAAAACGGCTCGGGCCTGTCACGAACCGAGCGCGCCAGCGCGGCGACATTGGGTGCAATGCTTGATGCCGCCTGGCGTTCAAATGTGATGCCGGAATTTATATCGTCGCTGCCATTGCTGGGGGTAGACGGCACCTTAAGAAAGCGCGCTCGTGGCGAATCCGTGGCCGGTCAGGCGCATATTAAAGGCGGCACACTGAGCGATGTGCGGGCGATAGCAGGCTATGTATTGGATAGCTCGGGTAAAGAATGGGTGGTCGTCATGATGGTTAATCATGCTAACGCACCGCTGACGCAAGACGCTCAGGATGCGTTGCTGGCTTGGGTGTATGCGCGATAGTGTTTCGTGAAACGTTTGGTGCTTGGTTAGGCGCTTGGTTAAGTTTCAGACAGTGCGGCTTCGTCCATGCCGAGCAGGCCATTAAAGATTCTGTCGGCAAGGTCTTGCGGCATTGAATGCGCGCTGGGGCGGGCAAAAAAGTAGCCTTGCAAATAATCCGCGCCTGCGTCGACCGCGAGTCTTGCCTCGGCGCTTTCTTCTATGCCTTCAATGGCGACTTTGGCTCCGCACTCTTTGATCAGTTTCACCATATTAGTCAACACCAGACGCGCATGATTGTCACGCACGGCGGCGCGAATGAACGAGCCATCCAGCTTGACGATATCGGGCCGCAAACGCCACATGCGATCAAAGTTTGAATAGCCCACACCGAAGTCATCAATCGCGATTTTGCAGCCCAGCTTGCGATAAAACCGGGCCGCATCGGCCAGCTGTGCTTCGTCGGCCACGCCAGTTTCCAGAATTTCGATCACGACGTCATCGGCGGCCACATTATAGAAGTCGACCATACGCGCGAAAACTTCGGGATGATGCGGATCTTCAACCGCGGCAGCAGGGTAGACATTCAAAAACAGCAGGCCGCGTTGGCTGCCCATGTTGGAAAAATTGCGTAGATGAAGCGCGCGACTAAGCCAATCCAAAAATAATTCTTCATCATGGCTGGCAGACATCGCAAAAACGGTGTCAGCGCGGAATTCATGCCCAGAAAGATGGGTGCCAACCATCAGTGCTTCATAGCCAATTGCGCGCTTGTCTTGCAGGCTAACGATCGGTTGATATTGCGAGCTGAGCGTCAAGGTATTGAATGGAACGCTTGCCCAGCCAAAACCCTTGGGCAGATTGGAAAAAATTCGCGTCGCGCGATCACTCAACGCCATTCTGGCATTGACTGAATCGGCGCTGGTGGCATTAGCAACATGCGTCGCGAGGTTGCGGACTAAGGCTTGCATCTTGAATCCCTGCGTTGGTGTGTGAACGAAGCGGATTCTTAACGAAGCCGGTTACCGGTCAATTACGGGCACCGCTGTTTGCGCTACTGCTGTAATTAAAGTTCGGCTTTTATACTGGGTATGGGAAGCATGCGCATCATGTAAAAACTTGGAGGTGCGGATACACCCTGCTGAAAGAGGGCTAACGAATATTGAGTGCTTACTTCATTTCCAGATTGTGAAAAAATTCACAAACGACAACGTTTGTATCTTGCCAATAAATTCTGATTAATATGTAGTTAAGCGACGTTTTGCATGGGATCGCGGTCCTCATCCTAATCTGTCGCGATCTCAATTCCGTGGCGCTGGAGTTATCAGTCGTGGTAGGTATTCGTGGTGTTGGGCGCGGTGTTTGATGCGGTATCGGATCTGGTGTTGAAGGCGGCGCTACGTTTTGAGGACGAGAGCGCATCGGCAAGTGCGAGCGCGACCAGCCGTTTTTCATACGGCTTCTTGAGCACTTGCAGTACCCCGGCATTGCGTGCGCGCAACTCAAATCCGGGTCCGCCGTAGCCGGTAATGATCACCACCGGAATATGCGGCGCAATAGCATGAATGCGGGTGGCGAGCTGGGTGCCGGAAAGATTAGGCATCACCTCGTCGCTTAGCACGGCATCAAATCGATCCGGTTGCCGCTCAAACGCAGCAAATGCCTCTTCACTGGTCGCATAAGTGGCGCTTTGATAGCCCAGGCTGGCCAGCATTTCACTGGCCAAGATTCGCAACGGTGCCTCATCGTCGACCAGCAAGATACACTCGTCGTTGCCGTGTGGAGGCTCCATCAGCCCAGGCGAATCCCGTTCATGGTCGCCCACTGCCGGAAGATAAACGCTGAACGTGCAGCCAAGTCCGACTTCGCTCTCCAGATCAATTCCGCCGCCGTGCGCTTTCGCGATTGACATCGCCAGCGATAAGCCAAGCCCGGTGCCTTTCCCCGTTGGCTTGGTGGTAAAAAACGGTTCAAACATACGTTCACGTATCGCCGCATCTACGCCAGTGCCATGATCGCGCACCACCACCACCACGTAACGTGCAGGCGGAAGCTGGCCTTGAAGGATGACTTTCGGCTCGGCATTGTCGCGCAAATCGCGTATTTCGACTTCAATTTCCAGCGTGCCTTCGGGTGGCATCGCCTGCAGCCCGTTGGTGGCGAGATTCATGATGAGTTGGTGTAGTTCGGTCGCGTTTCCCCGCACCAGCGCACCATAGCGTGCGACGCTCTGTGTGAATTCCACCGGATGGGGATTTGAGCCGCGTACCAAAGTAACAATCTCGTCCGTC
>JBBRFJ010000041.1:0-22946 GCA_038224475.1 Burkholderiales bacterium | reverse complement strand
TCGCGTAGCGAGATCACTTGGCGTACGGTTGACTGACGGCGGCTGAAGGAAAGGATTTGTTGAATCAATTCGCGCGCGCGTATTCCCGCCTTTCGAATTTCATCGAGACTCTCCAACGCTGCCGGACAGGCCGCTGAATCTTGCCGCGCGAGCTCTACGTTGCCCAAAATAGCGCCGAGGATGTTATTGAAATCGTGCGCAATGCCTCCAGCCAATACGCCAATCGCTTCCATCTTTTGCGACTGGTGCAGCCGCTGCACCAGCGATTCGCGCTCGAGTTCCGCATTCTTACGTTCTGTTATGTCACGTTCAACCCCGACAAAATGAGATACTTTGCCGCTTCCGTCAACCACTGGCGCAATGGCAATTTCTACCCAGTACTCGCGCCCAGACTTCGAATAGTTGACCAGCTCGGCGGTGACCGCCTGATTCAGCAGACGAGCCTGGCGAATACGGTCAAGTCCGGCGCGATCCGTTTTAGGTCCCTGGAGCATGGAGGGAGACTTGCCAATTGCCTCAGCGGCAGGGTAGCCGGTGATTCGCTCGAAGGCGGGATTCACGAACACAATCCGCCATTCAGGCTGCCCGGCTTGCGTGGCTTCAGTAATGATCACCATATCATTTAATTGCGATACGCTGGCTTCTAGCAAACGAAGCGATTCCTCTGCCGCGTACTGTTGGGTCAGATCACGACCCACGCCGCGGTAGCCGGTAAAGTTGCCATCCTCACCAAATATCGGCGCCCCGGACACGGCGGCCCACTGGACATGACCGTTGCCGTAGTCGAACTGGAAGCGCAAATCGCGGTATGGCTGGTGACAGTTTATCAACCGGCAGTGCGCCTCCCAGTCCGCCTCTGTCATGTTGAGTACATTGCCCTCCCAGCGCGTCTTGCCCAGCCAAAAATCCGAATTAGATATCGCCGCGCCAGTACCGAGCGCCTCCATTTTGGTGTAACGGAACTCAGCGTCTTGCTCCCAATACCAATCTGCGGACAGCTCGGTCAATATTCGAAACCGGGTTTCGCTCTCGCGAAGCTCCGCCTCGTCGCGACCGCGGCGCTCCAGCATGCGATTGAATTGCATGGCCACCGCCCGAATTTCCGGCGGTCCGCTCACCGCGACCGGTGTGGCGAGCCCTCCCTCGGCTATCGCCTTGCTGGCCGCAGCGAGTCCGGCGATGGGGCTGACCACCGACGATCCAATCCACCATGACATCAGCAGCAGCAACGCCAGCGCGAACACCCCCAACAACAAATTTCGATAAAGACTTTGCCGACTTGGAGCCAGCACCTGTGCTTCTAGAATACCGGCATAAACGTGCCAGCGGATGTTTGGCAATGCAACGTGGCTCCAGAGCCGCTCCTGCATCGCAATGCCCTGCTCCTTAAATAAGGAATTCGAATTGCCAACACTTTTCTCTCGCAAGCCCGTAAAGATCGGACGCCCGATGCGCTTCTCAAGGTCGGTAGAGCGCAGTACAATCTGGTCGGTCGCATCGGTGACAACGATCTGGACGTCTTTGCGCACGGTACGCAGAACTTGCTCGTTGAACTTAATTAGGTCAATCGGCAGAATCGCCACACCGCGCAATTCGCCGGCGGCGCTTTTGAGCGGGTAAGTCAGCGCGATCGCCCAGCGGTGGGTGGCCATCCTTTCATACGCGTTACCGATCAGCGGCTGGTCGCTGCCACGCGCCTTCTGGAACCACTCCAGTCCGAGCGCTTGTTCTGGTGAAAACGGCCGGTCCGTCAGCGAGCACGCAATGTTGCCATCGAGATCGCGCGTCGTGAAGGTCGCATATTCGAGTTGCATCTGCACGAATTCAGCGACGAATGGATCACACGCGCCGGGGGCGACATCGCGAATCAGTGGTCGACTAGCCAGACGTTCCAGCTCGAGCTGCCGCTCGCGTAACGCGAGTTCGATGTTGGCGGCCATGACTTCGGAAACGTACTTTACTTCCGCAAAAGCCGATTCCTCCGCACGCTTGTTGTCGACAAAAAGACTCCAACCAAAAATCGCCGATAGCGACGCCGCGAACATCGCGACCAGCAGTAAGAGCTTAGCGCGTACTGAAAAGAGGCTTAACAAGGACATAAGTGCTCTTTATGTGCGTGGCGATTGCCACGTTTTATATTTTTTTAGATTCGAATATCATGCGCCATTCCGGTGACTTTAGAAAGCCGGAAATTAGTATTAAAGAGTGATTTTAGTGATGCATGAGCACACATCGTTGTTAATCACTGACATGCAGCACATGCGAAGATTTGCTTTGTAAAATCTGCGCGTCAAAACCATGCTCTCGCGGCCGCGATTTAGTAGTCGCGGTTTAGTAAATACGGCGACGGCGTTTTAGTTTTAGTTTTAGTTTTAATCAGGCCACGTAATTTCTCCATCAACACTGAAAGTCTAGGTGAGCCAGCCGTATGGCAATGATCGTGGTGCTTCCAACATCCGCCGATAGCGATAAATCGCGAATATTCCAAAAATAATTGCCGCGGGAACAGCCCAAATATAGAGCGGTACTTTCCAGACAAAAATGTTCGCGACGGCAAGTAGCAGGGCCACCAAGAATGTTCCGCCCGAAAAGAGTACGGTCCGATAATTGGATTGGCCGGCGCGGGCATAATCCTTAAATGCTAACCCGGCTGCCAAGAAACCGGCAGCAATTGAGGGAATAAATGCACTCGCCATCAGCTGGTCAAAATGGCCAAATACCAGCGCCATCACCGGAATGCCCGCACGCAAAGTATTTCTCTAACAACTCTTTCGCAGCACTGCGTCCCGCGCTTAACCAGAACGTCGCGCCTTAATCAGTGAGAGCACCGCATAGATTTTTGCATTGCGAAGTGTTGCTTCCGGTACAAACGGATACAACGGTGTCAGACCATGCCTGCGAACACTAGCTACAGCGTGTCGCCATGCTGGTACCGCATGAATTGATAAGAGCATAATCGTATTCAACGGTGTGGCTGTGTAGGTTCTCGGCGCTTCGCATGCCAACCCACTCCACTTTGGCGGGAATGCACATTTGCCACGATGAAAAACCCTATTTTAATTGCAGCATGAGCAACGCATCGTTGCCGGATGCATTCATAGCCGACCAGACAATGCCGCGCGTTTCATCGCGTTGTGAAAGCGGGCGTTGAAAGCCATTTTTGCTTAAACTTTTATCTACCTTCTTAGTTCTTGAAATGAGAACCCTCACAAGTCCTAAAGATTTGCCGCTCGCATGCGTTTTCGTGCAACAGCGCTGCTAATACCGTGTAGATATTGGCGCTTATTCTTGCTGTGGGGTCAAGGTAGCTCATCTGCAGGCATTTCTCAATTGAGCTGCTGCACAAAGTCTTTCTGCGTACTTTTAAATTTGGCTCGATCATTATCGGCAGATAACATA
Organism: Burkholderiales bacterium; assembly: GCA_038224475.1. Taxonomy (GTDB): domain Bacteria; phylum Pseudomonadota; class Gammaproteobacteria; order Burkholderiales; family Usitatibacteraceae; genus UKL13-2. The sequence goes on along the minus strand of JBBRFJ010000041.1, from coordinate 19,547 downwards.
GAGCAAAAACGACGAATCGGTGACGCTGTCCATTCGACTGAACATCAGTCCACGAACGTGACCGCTGCAGACCCAAACCCGCCTTTCGCATCGAAACCCACCCACACAGTACCCCACGGATAAGACCCTATTTGGAAGCCTTTGCCAACCAACCAGCTTCTTATTTTTTCACTGCGCAGATGTTCTTTCTCTTCGGACCAATCGTTCCAGCTTGTTTCGTATTTGGGGTCCGCGTCTGTGAGATTAATGTTCGCCAGCTTTCCTGATTTGAAGCCGAGTGAGATAGCGATCGTGAGGCCTGCGTCGGGAATAAGTGGCAGGTGGTACCAAATCCAGCCGGTGTGCATATTACTTGGCGATAGATTTGGCAGCGACCCCAAAAGATCGGCGGCAGTGAGTGTTCGAGAAATGTGAACACCAGCCGGATGGGCTAATTCGAATTCTCCTCCACTCATACTTGCTGCAAGTCGTTCAACATTCACTGCCCGCGGGCTTCGGTTTGGGGCAGCTGAAACTCGCAAAAACTAGGTGCGCGGCTGCCATATTTGATTTGTTTTGGCGCTATGTTTTACGACTGAGAACCCTATCAAGGTTGCGCACACTGCTGCGGCTAAAGCCAAAGAAGCAACACAGATGTTATGGACCGTAAGGCCTATCGATATCCACGAGAGATACCCGAAACGGGTGGCCAAATACATCAATCCAAAACATCCCAGTAAAGCAGCCGCATACCCTAAAACGCAACCAAACGACCACCAGACTAGTGCGATCAAAAATTTCCAAGAGAAAATTCTACTAAATTGCGCCAAAAGCCGTTTGCTAAAATACAAATAAAGAAAAATTGCGGGCGTGATAACAGTGACGTATGGTGCGTACGCAAGCTTCGTAGACAAGAAGAGCCCGTCTAATTCACTAACGGCAACAAAGCTGCCAACAGCAGCAACTACAGCGGCGATAAAGAACAAATTACGTTCTGACGGAAACATTGAAATTGCGGCCATGGCTGCAAACCACCCTCACCGCCCGCACAAACAATGCGTCAGCGCCATAAATGGCATGCCGGTGCGTGACTTGTCCGACATTTCCGATAGCCACAACAAATCTTTTTGCGCTTCGTTCACCGCACCATTCGGGATTCCCGCAGGGATCAGGCGCAAATTAAATTGTGCGGCCAGAGTGCTGATGGTTGCCGATGCATCGACACCAAACTGCTGGAGGATGCGTTCAAATTTGCTGGGCTCGGGCTCGATGTACGTTACGCGCACATCCTCCGGCAATTTCGCCTTGGCTGCGGCGGATTTAATCGCGTCAGCAAAGCTGCCCGTGCGGTCAATCAAGCCGCGCTCTTGCGCTTGAGCACCCGTCCAGACGCGGCCTTGCGCGACGGCATCGATTTTCTCAGGGGTAGTTTTGCGGGCGGTCGCGGCTTTGGTCGTGAATTCATTGTAGATATTGCTGATCGAGCCTTGAATCAGTTGCTCGAAGCGCGGATCGAGCGCGCGACGCGGATCGTAACCGCCACCCAGCCAAGTCGTGGTGTAGCCGCCGGTGTTAACAGATAGTTTTTCGAGCGCTTTTTCGGCGGTGGGTAAAATTGCGAATACGCCGATCGAGCCGGTAATGGTGGTGACATCCGCAATCACTTCGTCTGCCGCCATCGAAATCCAGTAGCCGCCAGATGCCGCAACGTTGCCCATCGACACCACTACAGGCTTTCCCGCGGTCCGGGTAAGTTCCAATTCGTGGCGGATAAGTTCCGAGCCAAATGCGCTTCCGCCGGGCGAATTCACCCGCAACACAATCGCCTTGATTTTGTCGTCATCGCGGGCACGTCGAATAAGCTCTGCAGTGGAACGCCCACCGATGCTACCCGCAGGTGCTGCGCCATCCGTGATTTCGCCCTCAGCCACCACCACACCAATGGCGTCACCCATGCCGAATGCCACTTTGGGTTTAATGCTGTCCAGATAGGCACCGAACGAGACCTGCCGGAATGTTTTTTGATCCGCGTGCTCGTCATCTTTAGCACCACGCTCAATCATCATCTGACGCATTTCATCACGTGTTTTTAGACTATCAACCCACTTGTTTTGCAGCGCAAGTTTGGCGGCATTGTTGCCAGCAGCGGTGAAAAGCTCCGGCAATGCATTGATGGTTTTTGCAATGCTTCCCGCCGGCAATTTGCGCGCCGTTTCCACACCATCGGTATAGGTTTTCCACAAGGCGTCGTATAAGTACGCGTCGGATTCCATGGTCGCTTTTGAAGGCGCATTTGCAAAATAGGGCTCACCAAAATTTTTGTAGGTGCCGACGCGGATAACGTGCGCCGTCACGCCGATTTTATCCAGCGCGTCGCGGTAGTAATTTCGGTAGCGGCCAAAGCCATCCATGTACACCATGCCCATCGGGTGCAACATCACTTCGCTGGCATGCGCAGCAAGATAGTACTGTTTTTGATCGAAATTAGAGCCCCATGCCACCACTTGTTTGCCGCTGGCCTTGAAGCGCTCCAGCGCAGCAGCCACTTCGCGCAGATTGGCGAGGCCGGTATTGGAAAAATCATCGAGAATCAGCAGGACGCGGTCAATTCGCTTATCTTTTGCGGCTGCATCCAGAACCATCAACACATCACGCAATTGCGTTTGCGCGCCACCATCGCCACCTGCGGCCTGCGCGGTAATACGGTCGCGCACGCTGCCCGATTGCTGTTCCACCACTGGCCCGCTCAGATTCAGCACCAGCGCCGTTTTATCTTGCAGCTTCAGTTTGTCACTGCTCAACAAGGCAACGATAAAAACGATGATGATGAATAGAAAAATCAGATTAAAAAGAGCTCGCCGGGAAGCATCGAGAAACGACCAGAAACCGCTGACAATCCGATAAAGCATCGACGGACGTTTGTCCGGAGCTTGGTTGGGGGGAAGGGATGACATGGAATGCTCCAGATATTGAAATTAAGACGATATGCAACGCTAGTAGGCGTCGCTATGTTAGCTCAGACGCTTAAAAACGCACGAAGATTGCGATGAACCGGCCAATTCGCGTGACAAACACAGCCGATGATACGTCTACGCCGCGGCCTCACCTTCGTTCGCGGCATCAATCTCGTCCGCGGATTCCAATAATGAGCCGACCGCACGCTCGAACAGCGGTGTTGCTTCCAAGAATCGCGCGCGACCGACGCGCAACAGCCAGCGAAATAGTTTCACGCTGATGATGGAAGGCTTGGGCCGATCAACGATCGTTAAGACCAGGCTTGCCTCATTCGGGCTTACCCAATTTAATTTTGCGAAGCTAGGCTTCCCGTAAAGGTTGATTTCAATCGAGACGCCGCTCTTAAGGCGCGCCATCACCTCGGCTCTATCGGTAGGTGACTCCTCGGGTACGGCGGCAGTGGCGTCGTTGGCTTCGGACTGATCGATGCCAATGTCAGAGTAGGCATCGTTCGCTGCCGGGCCTTGCGAAATACCTGTACCGCTTACTGATGTGACCTCGGCAACTGACTTGATCGGATTGAAGTCGGTGTCAAACATGTCATCAATAACATTCATGTCGACTTTTAATTCGCGGATGGCGTCTGCCAGCAAGGCGGCACTGAACTCGGGAATCTTCTTCGTATCGTCACCGTCAGCCTCAGCATCGTCGCTGGGGGTGCGTACGTCAAATTCGGCGTTATCCATGAATGCCGCAAACCGGTCGCGAATGAATGACAGCGGCGGAACGCTACCGATCAAATTGATCGCCCTCAGCGCGCGGGTATGACTGTCAATCAACCAGCCTAGAAAATCCTGTTGTTGTTGAATATCCCATTCGAGCAGGGTCATGCCCTCGCGCATCGTAGCCAAAATGCCCGGCAACATGCTCAGCAACTGTTTACGGTCAACTTCGGCCACTTTGGGCGCTATGCTCCAAATGAGATCGGGCACCATCGACCGGAAATGTTTTGAATCTGCCACATCCGAGCGGCCCGCCCGCTCCACCACGTGCGCCCAAGTGTGGACGATAAAATGATGCAGTTTGGGATCAATTTTAAGGATCGACAAACCGTCTGCAATCATCGCCGTGATACGCGCGAATTGCAGGGTGCGACTTTCGACACTCTCCATCGCCAGCACCGCACGCTCGACGTCTTCGTCAGAGGTGCGCAATTCACGCGCCACAAACTGGTCGAATTCATCCAGCATTTGCGCAAATATTTCGACCCGCTCTTCGGTGTCCGCCAGTAGCGCTTCAACGATTCGACAAATTTCGGCGGTCAGATGTTTACCGCTCGGGTCGACCTGCCGCAAACTGAGAGAAATTGAGCCGATCCGGTTCACCAGCATCCGCGCAGGATGGCTTTTGTGGGTGAAGAAGGTGGGGTCACGCAGCGCGGTTTTGAGCACCAAAAATTGCAGCCGCCCCAACTGTGCACGGACTTCGGCGGGGACTTCGGTATCGCGCAAAATAAATTCAAACAGCATCGCGACGATATCAATCGCCATCCGCTCTTGAACTGCATCCGTGAGCGCGCTCAGCTGTTGGCGCTGCTCCATGATGAGATTGCGAATGCTGCCGTCTTCGAGAAACATCTGCTCTGCCGCAGGTGTCTCATCAACCATCAAGCTGTGTACTGAACGGTTTAAACGCGCGCTGGCAGTAGCTGCGGCAGCCGAGTCAAATCCAGCCAGTTCTTCGCGTGGCGGTGCAACACTATCGATACCGGTTAAAAATGCGCGGCGTAAAACACCGCCCGCCCGCTCGCCTGACGATAGCCACGCGGGAGCCATTGAAGCCTGCGAGCCCGGATGATCCTGACCGCTCGCGAGCTGACCAACGTTGCCGCCGCCACCAAAATCACCCATGCCGCCCATTCCACCGGTCTCAGGCGCGGTCATTCCACCCGAGTTGCCAGCCCTGCCAAATCCGCTTGCAGGACCACGACCGAAGCCACTGGCTGGCCCGCCCGAGAGGCTGGAATCACCCGCTCCGCCTTCGGTTCGGGTGCCGCGAACCCAGCCAATCAATCGATCAATACGCCGCTGCGACTGCACTTGCTGTGCGTGAGCCTTCTGCGCGGCCTGTGCGCTTGCATAGGCCTGGGCTTGCGCTTGCGCCTGAATCTGAGCCTGAATGGCGGCCTGGGCTTGGGACAAGGCGTCCTGCGAACCGCGCCCGCCAGGTTGCCCGCGTTCATCCCTCAATTGACCGCTGGCACTGTCAGGGCCCGTCATATCCTCGCCGGAACTGGTGTTCGGTCCGTGTTCGGCGCTCTTACGAATTTTGAGCTGTAGTTGGGCGGCAATACCGTGATGAGCAAGCAGTTCGTTGAGACCGCTGTAAATATCGCTAACGCGATGAATCAGGCTTTCACATAATTGATCGATCAACGCCTGCGTAACGTCGGCCTGTACTTCGAGCATTTCGGCAGATTTGCCGATACTGCGCGACAACACATAAGGGCGAAACGGATTTTCACGTTCCTTGATATTTTCCTGCTCAAACAATAACGCCACCCGAATATTCAGATCGCGTAATTCCTCGTCAGCTTCATCGCGGAATTGCTGTGTAATGTTGTCAATGCGTAATTCATCTTCAAACGTCGACACTTCTACCAGGCTAAGCGCGGCTGCCTTAGGCTTCGCGCCGCCCGACTGACGGAACGTGCTGTAGGCGGTTTGAAATCCGCGATTGAGCAATTGCTCAAGATTGCGTACTGCCAGTGCCTTCAGCTGGGCATTGCGCGTTGCCAGCACTGAACGAGCATCCAAAAATCGGCGCTCGTCTGCCGACGACTTGGCCTGATCGGCTTTGGTAAATAACGCGCTAACGCTACGATCAATCGCGGGCTGAAGTGAATCCGTGAAAGAACGGAGAAAATGCTCCCGCGTCGCGGCTAATAAATCATTGCGATCCATAACACCCTTATCCATGCGCATCGAGACGATTTGAAAATGCGCAAGCCCCCAAGATTGGATTTCGAACCTCTATTTTGGTCAAGTATAGCCACGGTTGCAACAAACTGCTGCGTCCCGTGCTTTCTCTGACACTTCGTCACACTTTCTTGCGCCTGATTACAAACCACTCGCCACCTGTGGATATCCATCAGTTGGTATTAAAATCATCAGCCGCATTAACTTTTTTGGAGCCATCCATGCTGCAAGGCTTACGCACCGTGATCTACCAGGTTAACGATCTGGCTACCGCAACTTCTTTTTACAGCAATGTGGTCGGCGCAGCACCGTACTTCAACGAGCCTTTTTATGTGGGCTTCAAGGTCGGCGGCTATGAACTTGGCCTGCTACCGGACGGAGACGGGGTGGGCACCTATTGGGGGACGAGCGACATTGTTGCGGAATATTCTCGATTGCTGACAGCGGGCGCGGTGGCCAGGGACGCTATCACGGAGGTCGGTGAAGGCATCAAGACCGCGACCGTCATCGACCCATTCGGCAATGTCATCGGCATTATTGAAAACCCGCATTTTTCATTGGAAGCCGCGGGTTAATGTGGTTGCCCGCCGCAAAAAAAGCGAACTCCAATATAGACGGACATCTCCAAGGCATTTGTCGCTAAAATCCCCGCCAATAAACGAGTGTCATTTTTTACAATTTGTTTGACACGCATCCAGCCTTGCCTGAATGCCCAACTCATTCAGCTTTTCTGTTATCCGCTCACCGCAAAAAACACATGACCCTAGAACATACGCACCACATCCTCACCGACGTCCGCAACCACATCGCGACCATTAGCCTCAACCGCCCTCAAGCCCTCAATGCGCTGACCCACGACATGATTCACGAGCTATCGTCGCGGCTGGACAATTGGGCAAAGGACGACGATATTCGGGCCATCATCATTCGCGGTGCGGGCGAAAAGGCGTTTTGCGCAGGCGGCGATATTCGCGCACTTTACGACGCAGCGAAACGCGGTGACGGTGCCGAGCAGGAATTCTTCCGTCACGAATACGAGCTCAATTACAAAATCCATCGCTACCTTGTGAACACCGGAAAACCGATCATCGCTTGGATGGATGGCATTGTGATGGGCGGGGGCATGGGTATCGCACAGGGCGCACCGATTCGCATCGTCGGCGGCCGTACCAAAATGGCCATGCCGGAAACAGCGATTGGCTTATTTCCTGACGTTGGCGGAAGCTATTTTTTATCACGCTGCTCTGGCGCAATCGGGCTGTATTTGGGGCTCACCGGAAAGCTGATTCACGCCGCAGATGCGCTCTACACCGGCCTCGCCAGCCACCACGTATCGACCGAGACTGCGTTTGAGTTTGATTACGCCCTCGATAGCCTGGTGGACTGGGAACTGGGCACCGTACCGGCAATAAACGAGATTGTTAAAAAATTTTCAAGCGTGCCGATTGAGCCCGCCACCCTGCCACCATTGCGTCAATCTATTGAGCGGCATTTTGCCAACAAGGAAAACGTGGGGGCGATTATTGACTCTCTGGAAACAGAAACTTCTGATTGGGCAATCGAAACAATTGCCACTCTGAAGAAACGATCACCGACCATGCTGGAAGTTACCAAGCACCAGATCGAAGCGGCTGCGACGATGTCGCTCCCGCAATGCTTTAGGATGGAGTTGGGTCTGGTTAAACGCACTTTTGAACACGGCGATGTGATCGAAGGCATCCGCGCGTTGTTGATCGATAAAGACCACGCGCCGCATTGGCAGCCGCAAAACCTGGCGGGCGTTGAATCTGCGACAATCAAGCACTTTTTTGAAAGCCCGTGGCCCGCAAGCCAACATCCTTTAAAGCATCTCTAAGCATTCACTACAGCCCTCCAATACTCCGATAGAAACCACCATGCGCCTAGTCACCTATCAAATGCTAAATACGGTCGAATTTAAGACCGGCATCCTTATCAGCAAAGATCAGGTTCTGGATATCGTCGCTGAAACTGGTGCTCGTGGCAGCGTGGTCAATGTCGCCACCATGCTCGACATAATTCGCGGCGGCGAGGCCACGATGGCACTCCTGCGAGAGATTCTGGCTGCGCCCAAAACCGTTCCTATTTTGCTCAATAAGGCGCTGTTGAAAGCGCCGATTCCGCGACCGTCTAAAAATATATTCTGCGTCGGATGGAATTACCTCGATCATTTTCAGGAAGGCGGGAACATGCTCAAGGATGACCGCGAGCTCCCTCAATATCCGGTGTTTTTTACCAAAACACCGACCTCCGTGAATGGCCCCTATGACGTAATCCCCTTCGATGCAAGTATCTCCACGCAACTCGATTGGGAAGTTGAACTGGGCGCCATCATTGGCACCGACGGAAAAAACATCGCGGAAGCCGATGCGATGCAACATATATTCGGCTATACCGTCATTAATGACGTCACTTGGCGAGATGTGCAGCGACGTCATGGCGGCCAATGGATGAAGGGGAAAAGTCTGGACGGTACCTGCCCGATGGGGCCATGTATCGTGACGGCGGACGAAATTGATCCTACCAATTTGAATATTGAATGTCGCGTGTCCAATGCCGTAAAGCAAAAATCAAATACCAAACATCTTTATTTTAAAATTCCGCGATTAATCCACGATTTATCGCAGGGCATGACCTTGGAGGCCGGCGATATTATTTCTACCGGAACACCGGAAGGCGTTGGTTTTGCGCGCACACCACCGGAATGGATGAAGCCCGGCGATTTGCTGGAAACCGAGATTGAAGGCATCGGCGTGATGAGAAATCCCGTTGGCACATATTGAAAGTTCGGAATTTACCAAGAACCCTTAGCATGTTGAGCATGCTGATAACAAAAACGCGTGGTTCCGCCGCTGCGCCACCACTAACATTTTTGCTGATGTCGGCATTTGGCCTGACGTTCTCAAACGGCGCTGCGCACTCACAAACGCGTGCGGAGGCCGCAGCATCACCGTTCGAGCTGGTGCTGATCGACGCCGCAAGCGAAAAACAGCTGGGCGGACTTCCGATTGACCGTGCGCTGGTGGCGAAAGCGATTACGCAGCTCAAAGATGCCGGTGCTCGCGGTGTTGTGTTGAAGTTTTTCCACGATCAGCCCGGCAAATCGGCCGATGCCGACAAAGCCTTGGCAGACGCCATCGGCAGCATTAAAACACTGCTGCAAGCGCGACTTGACGAGGCCGAATTCGCTGGGAATCCCCTTCCAGCGCGGTTCTTCAAGGACGTAGTCACGGGAAATTTCAATACATCGCTGACCGGAAGCAACGGCTGGATACCGCTGCCCCCGTTTGCAGCGGCGGCGCACGATATCGGCTTTGTCGATATTGATTCGCCTGATAGCGTACCCATGATCGAAAGCTATCAGGACAAGCCCGTGAAGTCGCTCACCTTGGCGGCGCTGGAATTGGCGACCGGAGAGAGTGCAAAAATTGAGAGTGGTACACGGCTAACCTTGGGCAGCCAATCGCTCGCACTCACGGAGGACAACCAATTGGCGCTAAAAATTACCTCGGTGAATTTGCCAGCCGCCCTGCCCTTCACCGCATTGCTAGACGGTAAATTCGATAAATCACTGTTTCGCGACAAGGTAGTCGTGATCGCCTATGACGGCGCAAAAATGAATTTCCTCAAGACCAAAGCAGGTGTGGTGAAAGCGCATCGTCTGTTTTATTTGGGGCTGTTAGATGTTTGGCGGCAGTTGAAATGATTCGACAGTCAATATACGCCAAGGTTAAGCACGTACTTTTTATCGTGTTGTTAGGGCAAGCTATTAATTGCATCGCGCAAACCAACGATACTTTCCGACCTGTCATCGCCCTTCTCGAAGACTACGCGGACACGTTGAGTACTGGACAATCTGGACTTCGAACTGTTTATGAGCCCCGCGTTCGCGGCGTTTTCTTTAAGGAACAAAATGGTTGGGCAACGATGTGCAACACCGGCACGTATAGCAAGATGGAAGAGTGCCCCATCAATAACGCTAAGCTCTTCTCAACGTTATATGCTTTTCATGATCAGTATCGCTATGAAATCAAGACCACTGGGCTTCTGAAGCGAGAGCACTGTTGCTTGGACGCAGGCTGGCTGGAGACCTCCGCGCTTGGATATGTGGGGCAACATGGTGATCGTTTGCTCAAATACGGGGGTTGGAATTACGTTCCCGTGTTTAAACCACAAGCCCTTACCAACCGGCCAGAAAGAATTGGCGATCCAGAAACTTGGAAGGAAGTGGGCCGTCGAGAGACATTGGAGCCCAAAATTTGGAAATTGCTATCATCCACGGTTAATGACTTGCAGCTCTGTAATGCTGTAAAAAGCGACAAGCGTAAGGTTGCAACCTTCCGCTGAAAAAACACATACCTTGAGTTTCAGCATCGATTTACCAATAAATACAATCAAGTACTATTGCAAGCTCGGTTGTCTAGCGCGTATTTCCAAGATTGCAAACGGCATGGCGGCGATGCTGGAGAGATCCCGGCAATGTGGCCCGAATTCTGGTTAACTCATAGCCGAGGTCACGGCGCTGTGATTCATTTATTTAAAAATAAGATCGGGTTCGGCAAGCTGGCACTCATTGAGTTTGGAGATTTCGATGGCGACGGAAAGTCCGAAGGATTATTTTTTTTGGCTGGCTACAACCTCGATGGATATGTGCTTCTTCACGAGGAAATGACAAGGCAGGCCACGTATTATTGGGGCTATCACTAGGATGTCATGGCTTCATCTAGTCGCGGCTCCGCCCGTTGGAGCAATTGGTTAAACCAAAACCCCCTGCTCCCGCCGCGACTTCCCCAGCAACCAAGCGCCGGCAGGACCCAGCAATGCAAACAACAATGCGACCAGCGCCAACCATGCCCACGGTGATGGCCACTGCATGAGCGCATAGGCGGCACCTGACCAGCCGAATGCGCTGAAACCCTCGACCAGATTAATCAACATGCTGCCTTGCCCACGCTTTTTCATATTTTTGCGATCACCGGTGCGCGGATACCAGATTTGAATCACGCCCGCGCTGATGGTGCAACCGGCGAGGCAAAACAAAAATATCGCCGCCCACGCAATATTTTTCGTGAGAAGAAAAGGCAATATCGGCGAGACAAACAGCCAAACGGGAATGAGTGCGGCAAGCACTTTCAGCCAGCGAATTCGCAACAGACTCACCGGGGCACAGCCAATCAATTCGGGCGCATCTTCAGCGGCAACGGTGATCCACGCAAGGCTACCGGCGAGAGTTGATGCCAGCAAGATTGCACCCGGCAACACATAGCCCACCGCATCGGAATTTCGAAATACCAAAAATACCAAGGGCAGCAAATAGAGCATTTGCAAAAATGTTTGCGCGATTAATTGCGGATCGCGCCAGATCAAACGCCATTCTTTCACCAGCACCGTACGCGCGAAGCTGCCGCGCCCGCGCTGGAAATGCAATGCGGTCGTGGCAGGCAAAACGGCCAGCTTATTCGCACTCCCGGTCACTGATTCTTGGGTGCCCGATAGAAAACGTTTGTAGGTGAGATGAGTAACCAGAAAAAATCCCCCCACCCCCAGTATCAAGACGCTCAACAACGGAACAGGCTCGCCCAGAAATGCACGAAATGGGAACCAAATGAAACTATCGGCGGCCAGCACGCCACCCGGCTCCGCGGCATGTTTCATCGTTGCCATAATGTGATCGCGCGTCTCGCGGCCCAGCATATTTTGGATCTGACTCATCAAAAAAATCGTCGCGCCGACCAGTGCGCCGATCAGCTGAGCCGCCACCCGCGCACGACGCGCGCCAATAAGCCGCACCAGTGTAAGCGTGAGCAACATACCCAACGAGGCCACCAATAAACCGATGGAAATGATCGCCGGATAAATCGCAAGCAACTTTGCGTGTCCGGTAAACACGCCGACATGCGCAAACGGAGTGACCATCATGAAATAAATCGTGATGCAACTTACGGCGATGCCTAGGCCGCGAATCGTGAACACGGTACGCGGGGAAAGCGGTGAGGACAGAAGCAGATCGAGATCACCGCGATCAAACAGTGCCGAAACGGATAGGATGATGGCCTGCGAAAACATCAGACTAATAATCAGCCATGTGCCTGCGCCAAAAAGAATGGTGGCCGCAGATGGCAATGACACCATATCCAGGCCGCGTAGCAGACCCCATGCTGCAGCGTGCGCAGCCAACCACAGCAAGCCACCAAACACCGCAACCAGCCATAGACGCGCGCCACCGATGCCCCGCCATTGCAGGCGCAGCTCGTGCCGCAACAGCCATGGCCAGCTGGCCACTTTGAATCTCGGCATCATATTGCTCATGTTGATGTAGAGGTCAGGCCGAGAAATACATCTTCCAATGTGGCGTCGCGGGTACCGCCATTGTTTGAGCCGGCTTGCGCCGCGTCAGTCGAGCGCGGGGAGGCCAATGCGCGTAATTCATCGAGCGTACCTTGCGCAATGATCTTGCCTTTTTGGATAATGCTGATCCGCTCGGCCAGGCGCTCGGCCATTTCCAGAATATGCGTCGTGAGCACAATCGTATTGCCTTGTTTAACACGCTCAATTAACAGATCCTTAACCTGTCGCGCGGCGGCAGCATCGAGCCCGGTCAGCGGCTCGTCCAGAATCAATACTTTCGGGTCGTGGATCAACGCGCCCGCCAGGGCTAATTTTTGCCGCATCCCGCGCGAAAAACCTTCAATCAACTCATTCGTGTTGTTCCACAAATCGAGCCATTTCAGCAATTCTTCCGCGCGCGGCGCCGCCGTATCGCCATCAACACTCCACAGGCCGGCGACGAATTCCAAATACTCCAAAGGCTTTAACTTGCCATAAAGCAAGGGATCATCCGGCAAAAATGCGAGCAGCCGTTTTGCCGCAATCGCATCGGTGGCAATGTTGTGGCCAAGAATCGCCGCGCTGCCAGCATCGGCCTTTAACAGCCCTGCCACAATACGCAAAGTAGTTGTCTTACCCGCGCCATTCGGGCCCAGCAGGGCGTGAAATTCACCTTGCGGAATCGTGAGATCAAGATTATCGACCGCATACTTGCCGCCGAAATGTTTAACCAAACCCTTGATCGCTAATGCAGCGGGCGCGCGCGAGAAAGTTGTCGGGATCGGCGTGGAAACCTCATGCGAATCGTTCATATAAAAAGTGTCTCAGGCGAGTTCGTTGTAGTAGGCGTAATTTTCCGTCAAGCATAACCCACGGCGCCATTCCACCGGCTTATCGCCATACGTAAACGCAATACGATCAACGCAGAGCAGCGGCGTGCCTTTTGCAACACGCAATGTTTTTGCGGTGAATGCATCGGCCGCGATAGCTCGAATGCGCTCTTCTGCGCGGATCATGCGAAAACCATAAGTGGTCTCAAAAAAACTGTAGAGCGAGCCTTTCTTCCCGTCGCCCGAGCCTTCCAATTTTTCGAGGCTAAGCAAAGGAAATTTTGCGGAAGGGACCACCACCTCGTCGAGCACGACTGGCTTGCCAGAAAACAGCAATACGCGGTGAATTGAAGTCACCGGCGCACCGGCCTTGAGCTCGAGGCCGCGCGAGATTTCTGCACTGGCTTTGCCACGTTTTACGTCGAGAAACATACTGGTTGGGTACACCATATCGCCCGCATTTGGGGTGATGCGCAAAAAGCGATACTGGTGGTTGGGTTCGGTATGAGTCGCGACATACGTGCCCTTGCCCTGACGGCGGATCAGAATATTTTCCGCTGCGAGCGCATCAATGGCTTTTCGCACCGTCCCTTGACTGACGCGAAACCGCGCTGCGAGCTCCATCTCAGACGGAATCGCTTCGCCGGGTTTCCATTCGCCGGCCACCAGACTCTGCGTCAGCAGGATTTTGATTTGGTCATACAGCGGTCGAAAGCTGGGCCCGGGACTTACCGGACTAGATGCTGATTGCGCAGATTCGGGTGACATGCTGGTGTCTACTGATGCGGCCATGGTTTTTTTGTTTCAAAAATATAAGAAAAGAACTGAAGGCAAATCAAAACGGAAAACAAAAAAAGAAAGACAAAATACAGGGCAACAAGTGCACACGCGGGCGCATCCGAAGGAACAGGGAAACAAACCGCAAAATAAATGTGCAAATTAGTCGCGATGCTAGCACAGCATAATCAAAAACCAATGATATCCTATGTCTTATATAAGATATAAGTCTTGTTGACTTTATGCTGCACCGCAACGTACAATTATTTTGAATTTACTGGTCGTCGACAGATCCACAAACAGCGCAAAGGCTTTTAGTTCAACCATGACTCCCTTCCTCCGCCCTCGCCGCTCGATGCTTTATGTCCCCGGCTGCTTTCAGCGTTTTTTAAACAAAGCGCGCACGCTGCGGGTCGATTCAGTGATCTTTGATCTGGGCGATTCGGTACTGGTGGATAACAAAGAAATGTCGAGGAAGCAGGTCGTCGAAGCGGTACTGTCAGGCGGTTACGGCCGTCGCGAGCGGGTAGTACGGGTGAACGACCTTGATTCCGACTGGGGCATCGAGGACGTTAAGGCCGTGGCCAACATTGGCGCAGATGCTGTGCTGTTCCCCAATATTGAATCGAAAGAAGACGTTCACGATGCGCTCGATGTGCTGGACGCAGCGGGTGGTGGTGACATGCCGATAATGGTCATGATCGAGAGCCCGATTGCGGTGTTGAGAGCCGAAGAAATAGCGGCTGCCTCCAACCGCATTGCCTGCCTGATCATGGCCACCAGTGATCTCATCACCCAGCTTCACGGTCGCAAAACGCCAGACCGCATTCCGCTGCAATATTCACTTTCGCACGTGCTACTGGCGGGTCGGGCTTATCAGCGCGCGGTGATTGACGGCATCAGTATTGACATAAAAGACATGCATTCTTTTGAGATGGCGTGCCGTCTCACCCGCGATTTGGGCTTTGACGGAAAATCATTGGTGCACCCGAATCAGCTCGCTTATTGCAATGATGCATTCACGCCAAAATCGACCGAGATCAGCTACGCGCACGAGGTCATTGAAGCCATCGACCAAGCCCATCGCGAAGGCCGTGGCACCATCATGCTCAACGGTCGCCTGGTCGAGCGGCATCATGTGGCAGGGGCAAAACGTATGTTGGCGCTGGCGGAAATGATCAAGGAATTGGAGTCCGCTTGAACGCGCGGCGTGTATCGGAGCGTTTACTACGATGCCCACTGTGGCAGGTGGGCGAGTCGTGAAACCCGCATCCGGCTATTTTTTTGACGATTACGCGCTTGGTCAAAAGTTTGTCCATGCCGTGCCGCGCACGATTACCGCCGGTGATGTGTCCATGTATCAAGCGCTGGCGGGTTCGCGGAATCCGCTTCATTGCGGCGAACCGTTTGCGCAATCACTCGGCTACTCATCAGCGCCGATTGACGACCTATTGGTTTTTCATATTGCGTTTGGTAAAACGGTTGCTGATATTTCATACAACGCGGTCGCCAATCTGGGCTACGCGGAATGTCGCTTTGTGCAACCCGTTTTCGTCGGCGATACGCTGCGCGCAGAAACTGAAGTCATCGGACTGAAAGCCAACAGCAGCGGCAAAACCGGTGTGGTGTACGTGCGCTCGATGTGCTTCAACCAGCGCAACGAATTGGTACTGACATGGGCACGCTGGGTGATGATTCATCGGGCGGTTCATGCTGCGGA
This sequence comes from Burkholderiales bacterium, assembly GCA_038224475.1. Lineage (GTDB taxonomy): Bacteria > Pseudomonadota > Gammaproteobacteria > Burkholderiales > Usitatibacteraceae > UKL13-2. Next base: position 3,963 of record JBBRFJ010000041.1, on the reverse strand, counting down.
TGCCCCAAACACGAACACTGACGAGGCTTCTGGCGCATTGTCTGTTCCTGCATTTGATGGTTTTGTGGCCCCTGAAAATCTTCGTGCCGCGTTTGCGCATCAATCCAACCACACTGTTTCGGCCGCTACAGGAAGCGAGCTTTTCTGGGACGATGTCGCGCTGAATGTGCCGATCAAACATCCTGCCGGCATGACCATAGACGAAACCGATCACACACTGGCCACCAAACTTTATCAAAATAACGCTCGCGTTCATTTTGACTTGCATCACATGATGGGCAGTCGCTTCGGCCGGCGTCTAATTTATGGCGGGCAAGTCATATCAATCTGCCGCGCGCTCGCTTTTGATGGCTTGGAAAATGCACTGACGATTGCCGCGATTAACGCAGGTTCGCATACCAATCCGACGTTTGCCGTAGACACCCTGTACGCGGTATCGACACCGACGATGAAGTGGCCGCTTAACAATCACGTCGGGGCGCTTCGCGTGCAGCTCGATGGTTACAAAAATATGGATCCAAACAGCGTTGAATTTGCAAATATTTCGTCCGAGCAGAAAAGCGCGTCGCTTGTTTTGTCGCTCGATTTAACCGTACTAATGCCCCGCAAAATTTAAATCTCTAGGTCAAAATCATGCCCAATGTTCATCCTAAAGACGCCCTATTCTCTGGCGAAAAGCCGTTTCCGATTATTCCGACTTGCGAACACTTTGCCGGCAGCGAAAAGCTGATCGGCAAAGCGCTCGAATTGCAGGATAAATTAGGGCCGGTATTCGACATCACCTGTGATTGTGAAGACGGTGCTCAGGCCGGACAGGAGAAGGCACATGCCGAGATGATTGTGCGCATGTTGAACAGCCCGGCCAACAAATACAAAATGGCTGGCGCGCGGATTCATGATTATTCGCATCCCCACTGGAAGGCGGACATTGATATTTTGGTGGCCGGCGCGGGCAAGGTATTGCGCTACATCACGATCCCGAAATGCACCAAGTTTGAAGAAGCCGAAGCGATGATTGCGCATATTCATGTGGTCGGGCTGAAAGCGAACCTCGGCCGCGAAGTTCCCGTGCATATTCTGGTCGAAACCCACGGCGCGCTGCGCGACATTCAGCGCATCGCACAATTGCCGAACATCGACGTCCTCGATTTTGGCTTGATGGATTTTGTATCCGGCCATCATGGCGCAATTCCCGCCTCTGCCATGCGCTCACCAGGTCAGTTTGAGCACAAATTGCTGGTGCGGGCAAAAGCCGAAGTTGTCGCGGCCGCGCTCGCGAACGGGATCGTGCCTTGCCACAATGTTTGTCTTGATTTGAAAAATGCCGAGGTGGTGTTGGCTGACGCCAGCCGAGCCCGCAATGAGTTTGGATTTTTGCGCATGTGGTCTATCTACCCCACACAAATTCCCGCGATTGTGCAGGCAATGCAACCGGACTTGTCTGAGGTCGAAGACGCAGCCAATATTCTGCTCGCCGCACAGGCAGTAGACTGGGGCCCGATCCAGTACAAAGGCGAGCTGCATGACCGCGCCACCTATCGCTACTTTTGGGAATTATTGCAAAAGGCGAAAGTGACCCAAGTTAAAATATCGGATGAAGCAAATAGCGCATTTTTTGCTTGAAAATAATTGAAACCCCAGAACCGGCCTACGTTTTGGAGCAAAAATGCCTGGAGATGCTCGCTAATGCTAGTGTTTCGTTTCTGTATTTTAGTTAATTCTATATTGAAGTTTAACCGCTACAGGAAATGGCAATGACCCTATCCGCAGGTAAAAAATTCCGCCAGGCACTGGTTGACGAAAAGCCGCTCCAAATCATCGGCACCATTAACGCGAACCACGCGCATCTGGCCAAGCGGGCGGGCTACAAGGCAATTTATTTATCCGGTGGCGGCGTTGCCGCGGGTTCACTTGGCTTACCTGATCTGGGCATCAACACGCTCGACGATGTGTTGACTGACGTTCGCCGCATTACTGATGTGTGCGATTTGCCATTGATGGTGGATATCGATACCGGCTTTGGCCCGTCTGCATTCAACATCGCGCGCACTGTCAAATCGCTGATCAAATTTGGTGCCGCGGCTTGCCACATCGAAGATCAGGTGGGCGCGAAACGCTGCGGACATCGTCCGGGCAAAGAGATCGTTTCAAAATCCGAAATGGCAGACCGCGTCAAGGCGGCTGCGGATGCGAAAACCGACGCCGATTTTTTTCTGATCGCGCGCACGGATGCAATTGCAGTGGAAGGTCTAGACTCGGCGATTGAGCGCGCCATTGCGTGCGTAGAAGCAGGTGCAGATGGCATTTTTGCCGAGGCTGCATACGACTTGCCGACCTACAAAAAATTTGTCGACGCGGTGAAAGTACCGGTGCTTGCCAACATTACTGAATTTGGCCAGACGCCACTTTTTTCAGTCGAAGAATTACGCAGTGCCGATGTCGCGATGGTGCTTTATCCTCTGTCGGCTTTCCGCGCCATGAATAAAGCGGCCGAGGCGGTTTACACCGCGATTCGCAAGGACGGGCATCAAAAAAATGTGCTCGGTTTGATGCAGACACGCGAAGAGCTTTATGACCGTATCGGCTATCACGCATTTGAATCCAGCCTCGATAAACTGTTCGCCGACAAAAAATGAGCGCCGCAAAATGATTACCGGCCTCGATCATATTCAAATTTCAATTCCGGCGGGATGCGTGCCGGATGTGCTCGCGTTTTACGTCGATGTACTGGGCTTCACACGCGTGCCGAAACCTGCCGAGTTATCACCCTCCGGCGCATGGCTTACCGCTTCGGGATTGAATATCCATCTCGGCGAACGCGCTAATTTCAATACTGATGGTGACGCTCATCCGGCATTTTGTGTAAGCGATTTGAATTCATTGCTGGCCAGAATTGAAACAGCGCAATGTCGCATTCGACATGATAACGGACCCAACGGCTACATCCGCGCATCCGCATGGGATCCATTTGGAAATCGGCTTGAATTTATGCAACGATTAAATTGACCGCGCCAAGCTAGAGCACCGCGCAATACGCCAAAGCCGCCGCGTCTCGTGTAAAGCACCGCCCGAAGAGCCGCGCCAGTGCTGGTGTTTGGCGGCATGGCATTACTATTATTTATCAAACTGAAGGAGCATTTTGTGAGCGAAGCTATTGTCCCCGCAGCACCCAAAGCCAAAAAATCTGTCGCACTGTCTGGCGTCACCGCAGGCAATACCGCGCTCTGCACGGTGGGCCTCACCGGCAATGATTTGCACTACCGCGGCTACGATATTTTGGATGTGGCCGACGCTTGCGAGTTCGAAGAAATTGCTTATTTGCTGGTCCACGAAAAACTGCCCAACGCAACCGAATTGGCGGCGTATAAAACAAAACTGAAATCAATGCGCGGCATCCCGTTCGCCGTGCAGGATGTATTGGAATCGCTCCCTGCCTCCGCACATCCAATGGATGTATTGCGCACCGGCTGTTCGGCGCTCGGCTGTACGCTACCGGAAAAAGATAATCACAATATTCAAGGTGCACGCGATATTGCCGACCGGATGATGGCGTCGTTTGGTTCGATGCTGCTGTACTGGTATCACTTCGCAGTGAATGGTAAACGTATTGACGTTGAAACAGACGACGACTCCATCGGCGGCCACTTTCTGCATTTGCTGCACGGGGTAAAACCGTCAGAAGAATGGGTACGTGCCATGCACACTTCGCTGGTACTGTATGCGGAGCATGAATTTAATGCGTCTACATTCGCGGCACGCGTTATCGCTGGCACCGGCTCAGATATGTATTCGGCCATCACTGGCGCAATCGGTGCCTTGCGAGGGCCAAAACACGGCGGTGCCAACGAGGCCGCGTATGAAATCCAATCGCGTTACAACGATGCCGACGAAGCTGAAGCCGATATCGTCAAGCGCGTGGCTGAAAAACAAGTTGTCATTGGATTTGGACACCCCGTCTATACG
>JBBRFJ010000040.1:0-23282 GCA_038224475.1 Burkholderiales bacterium | reverse complement strand
GCGATTTCACTGCGCAGTTGTTTGACGCTTTCAACCGCCTTTTCCGGGAAGATATAACGCTGAGTCAGCTTGCTGATCGCGGCCTCAATCACCTGATCGCGCATCGTTTTATCGATCACCATATCGTTTTGCGGTGGCCCGCCATTACTCAACGCCGCTAGCGAATAAGGCGACGGAACCACACCACCCAATATTGCGCCGCCTGACCCTATGATCAGACTGACGGCAACCGCGCTCCAGATCAATAGTTTTTTCTTATTCATGTTGAAGTCTTCTTTCCAGTCGTGGGTTGGCCCAAATTTGTGGCCAGTTGGGTTTTTGCGATTGCGATGCGTTCGCTGAATGGTTTTGCGTCGAGATTGGCGATTGCCTCTTCAACAGCACGCGAAAGCGGCAGCGTTAACGCGGCGTCAAAATCGGCGGCGGCAAGCGCCGTTGCCTGCCAGCACGCTTGTATGCGCGGCAGCAGCTCGCGCCCCATGTCTGTCAGCCGAATCAAGCGCTGGCGACCATCTTTGCTGCCGGCCTCAGCCGAAACCAAGCCCTCTTTGATCATCAGGGCAATTGTCTGCGTGGCGGCGGGTTGGGTGATGTGGGCGGCCCCGGCGATCTCGCCAATCGTGGCCGTGTCACGCTCCATTAAAACGCGCACTACCGGCGTGAAGCGTGGTCGATAGGCGAGCCCCGCATCCCGATAGGATTGCTCCACCGCGCCGTCCAGCAGTTCCAGTAAATGTCGTAGTTGAGTGCCGAGTGTTGGTTTCACGCTTAAAGTATATAAGCACTTATGCAATGTTGTAAAGCCCGACGAAATTAAAGATTTTCATGACTAGTGCCCACTGCTGGAAAAATGAAACCCTATATTCAGCGCTGCGTTTCAGCCAAAAATGGCTGTAAAAGTCCGCCCAGCTTGCCGCTTTTGTTGCTAAAAATCCCGAATCGAGTTGTTCGCATTGAAATGCGCTCCGCCAGTTTTGGTTAAGTTATTGATAGCGCTAAGAACTTAGGTTCGCCCCTGAGCGGCAACGCCGCGTATTGGGGTGATGGGGTTGTTGGAGTTGTCAGTATTTTGTTCCACCATGCCTATGCGAAGTCACTGATTCCGTTGCGAATTTGCTTGGAAGCGACTATAATCGCGGCTTCGCTATTGGAAACCTCTGGTAGCCGCAATCGTCTGCGAAAAGACGTTTGATTTGAGATGAGGATTTATCATGACCACAACCGCAAGAACTGCAGAAGTATTGGCGCAATATCAGCGCGCAAAAGGTGACACGGGCTCCCCCGAAGTTCAAGTTGCGTTGCTCACCAACCGTATCAACGAATTAACGGATCATTTCAAGAAGCACGTGAAAGATCATCATGGCCGTCGCGGATTATTGCGCATGGTTAGCAAGCGTCGTACCTTGTTGGATTATTTAAAGCGCACCAAACTCGAAGCGTATCGCAAGCTGATTGATCAGCTTGGCCTGCGTAAATAATCGAAATCCATTTACGATTGCCCTGAACGTTTAAATAAAAAAGCCCCTCTGAATTCCTTCAGCGGGGCTTTTCATTTTGTGGCGTGAAATTTTGAAAATGCGGTCGCGTCGGATGTGTAGTTTGTAATTTGATTTGAATTTATGTTCGGGTCGCGTTGTGCGGCGCGAAAATTATTTGTGAATGTGCGAAAACCAAAGAGAAGGAATTATCGAAATGAAATCGATTAAAAAAACACTGCAATACGGGCGCAATACCCTAACGCTTGAAACCGGCGAAATCGCCCGCCAGGCCGACGGCGCGGTGCTGGTGACGATGGATGACACCGTGGTGCTGGTCACGTGTGTCGCGCGTCGCGATGCCAAAGAAGGCCAGGATTTTTTCCCGCTGACGGTTGATTACCAAGAAAAGACATTTGCCGCCGGTAAAATTCCCGGTGGATTTTTTAAGCGCGAAGGTCGTCCGTCTGAAAAAGAAATTTTGACCAGCCGCTTGATTGATCGCCCGTTGCGTCCCCTGTTTCCGGATGGTTTTTATAACGAAGTGCAAATCATCGCAACCGTGCTGTCGTCGAACCCCGAAGTCGATGCCGACATCTGCGCCATGATCGGTGCGTCGGCCGCGGTAACGCTCGCAGGCCTGCCATTTGATGGCCCGATCGGTGCGGCACGCGTGGGTTATTTGAACGGCGAATATGTGCTGAACCCCAGCAAGACCGAGCTGGAAACGTCCGCCATGGATCTGGTGGTTGCCGGCACTGAAACCGCGGTATTGATGGTGGAATCGGAAGCCATGGAATTGTCTGAAGAAGTGATGTTGGGCGGTATTGTTTTTGGCCATACCCAACAACAAGCGGTGATTAACGCGATTCTGGAATTAGCCGACGAAGCCGGTAAAGATCATTGGGACTGGACCGCCCCAGTGCCACCACAAGCCTTGATCGATCAGATCGGCTCGATGGCTGCGAACGATTTGAACGAAGCGTTTCGCATCAAAGCTAAGGGTGCCCGATCAGAGAAATTATCTGAAATCAACAAGCGTGTGGTAGGCGAACTTTGTACCGGCCTCGACGGCGCACCGGACAAAAATACCGTTAACGCATTGTTGTTCAATATCGAATCAAAAATTGTGCGCGGCCAGATTTTGAATGGCGAGCCACGCATTGACGGACGCGACACCCGCACCGTGCGCCCGATCTCGATCCGCACCTCGGTGTTGCCGCGTACCCACGGCTCGGTTCTGTTCACGCGCGGCGAGACGCAAGCAATTGTGGTGGCGACGCTTGGGACGTTAAAAGAATCACAAATGATCGACGCGCTACAAGGCGAGTACAAAGATCGCTACATGTTCCACTACAACTTTCCCCCGTACTCAACTGGTGAAACCGGCCGCGTGGGTACGCCAAAACGCCGCGAAATCGGTCATGGCCGCTTGGCGAAACGCTCGCTCATCGCCGTGTTGCCATCAGAAGAGGAATTTGGCTACTCGATGCGCGTTGTGTCGGAAATCACCGAATCAAACGGCTCGTCGTCAATGGCTTCTGTTTGTGGCGGCTGCCTGGCACTGATGGATGCTGGCGTGCCGATCAAGGCGCATGTGGCGGGTGTGGCGATGGGCTTGATTAAAGACGGCAACCGCTTCGCCGTGTTGACCGACATTTTGGGTGACGAGGATCATTTGGGCGACATGGATTTCAAAGTGGCCGGAACCGACAAAGGTATCACCGCGCTGCAAATGGATATCAAGATCACCGGCATCACCAAAGAGATCATGGATGTGGCGTTGAAGCAGGCGAAAGAAGGCCGCATACATATCCTTGGCTTGATGAAACAAGCCATGCCATCATCACGTGCGGAGCTGTCATCGTTCGCGCCGCAGATCATCAAAATCAAAATCAATCCGGACAAGATTCGTGATGTCATCGGCAAGGGCGGCGCGGTCATTCAGGCGATCACGCGCGAGACGGGAACTGAGATTGACATTGCTGAAGACGGTACGATTTCGATTGCATGTGTTTCCGCTGAAGCGGGTGCAGCAGCGAAGAAACGCATTGAGGACATCACTGCAGAAGTTGAAGTCGGCAAGATTTACGAAGGCCCGATTTTGCGTCTGCTGGATTTTGGTGCGATCGTGAGCTTGATGCCGGGTAAAGACGGTCTGTTACACATTTCGCAGATCGCGCATGAACGTGTGAATGCAGTGTCGGACCACCTGAAAGAAGGCCAGATCGTCAAAGTGAAAGTGATGGAAGCCGATGACAAAGGCCGCGTGCGATTGAGCATGAAAGCGCTGTTGGATGCGCCCGCCAAGCCAGAAGCCGCACCGCACGAAACACACTAAATAGTGCGTGTGGTTGTAACGAGCCAGTAAACTTGGCTGCTGTAATTAGTAAATAAACCCCAGCATGGGTGCGGCGTTCCGAGCAGATTTTGCTTGAACGTCCCACTGGTGCTGGGGTTTTATTTTTATAGCTGTCGAAGTGGGTCGTCCGATCGGCGATCTATGCTTGCGCGCTTGCTGGCGATGGGAGTGGCGGGATGTGCAACGAAACCTTAGTCAGTTCAATGAATACCTGACGAACCATAAAAGTCAGCCGTACACGTCTTGCCTATAACGGCGCGACATGCGTATAATCGCAATTCGCTTGTAAGACAGTCGGGGCGTAGCGCAGCCCGGTAGCGCGCCTGGTTTGGGACCAGGATGTCGTAGGTTCGAATCCTATCGCCCCGACCATTTTTCAAGTTCATCGACTGTATCTGTCCGACGTGCTTGCTTTGTTCTAATCCCGTAACACGCAACGATCTGATTCGTGCCCGTAGCTCATCTGGATAGAGCACCGGCCTTCTAAGCCGGGGGTAACAGGTTCGAGTCCTGTCGGGCGCACCAAGTTATACTGTGGTTTCTACGGTGGCTGTAGCTCAGCGGTAGAGTCCCGGATTGTGATTCCGGTTGTCGTGGGTTCGAACCCCATCAGTCACCCCACCCCCCCCACTCTGAAACAAGCGCTAGCTTTGCGTTAAGTGCTTGGTTGTTTATCGCCAGCAGTTTAGGTTGCCACGTTGACAATCTGAGTCAATCGTTGCTTCCAAGGCTACCAAAAAAAGTATTGCGTACGGCGCTGACTAGCAGATTCAATGTCCCCAAATCCCGCCTGCTTACGCTGCGTGCGCGGTTTTGGCGTCGCTCTTGCTATCGCTAGGGCCAAGTACATCGCTGTTCAGCCTGACGGCTGCGCCATCAGCCGGTTTGTCGTCGATAAAAACCCGCGCCCGCCGTGGCCGCAGATACACCACATCGCCTTCGGTTACCTGCAGACTTTCGTAGCGTTCACGCGTGAGCTCGACCTCAACAAAATCACCGTTATCGCGCCGCGATAATTCCAGCCGCACCATCGCGCCAATTTTCACGGCGTGATCCAGCGTCGCCTCTACCGTCGATATATCAGGCGCATCGGCAATATCAATATCATGCGGACGCACATAGGCGGTGCCGCGCGCTTCGTGTGCATCAGCATGGTCGGGCGCCAATACTTCGCCGCCGCCAATGTGTGCGACGCCGCGGTGGATGCGACCTTCGAAGCGATTAACGTTGCCTAAAAATTGATACACGAACGGCGTCGCGGGATGATCGTAGACATGATCGGGCGTGCCGACCTGCTCAATTTTGCCGTGATTTACCACCACCACGCGATCTGCGACTTCCAGCGCCTCTTCTTGATCGTGCGTCACAAAAACGCTGGTGAGATTGATCTCGTCATGCAGGCGACGCAGCCACCGGCGCAGCTCCTTTCGCACCTTCGCATCGAGCGCGCCGAACGGCTCATCAAGCAGCAAAACTTTTGGCTCAATCGCCAGCGCGCGCGCGAGTGCGATGCGCTGGCGTTGTCCGCCAGAGAGTTGATGCGGATAGCGATCATGCAGCCAATCAAGCTGTACCAGCCCCAACAACTCGTGGACTTTGCGCTGAATTTCTTTCTCATTCGGACGTGTTGCACGTGGTCGCACCCGCAAGCCGAACGCGACGTTTTCAAAAATGGTCATATGCCGAAACAGCGCGTAATGCTGAAACACAAAGCCGACTTCACGTTCCTGGACGCGGGTGTCGGTGGTGTCATCGCCGTTGAAAAGTACCCGCCCAGTATCGGGTTGCTCAAGACCGGCGATCACCCGCAGCAATGTCGTTTTGCCCGAGCCGGATGGGCCCAACAGCGCGACTAATTCACCGGGCGCGATATCGAGGCTCACGCCATTGAGCGCATCAAATGTGCCGAAGCGCTTTGAAACGTCCACGACTTGAATGGTCATCGTGATTCTTTCATTGGGTTTCTTTCAAAAATCGATGTTCAATGATCGCCTTCACGACCAACGTCACCACCGCCAATCCGGCCAATAGCGATGCGGTTGCAAAGGCCGCGGCGAAGGCGTATTCGTTATATAAAATTTCGACATGCAAAGGCAGCGTATTGGTCAGCCCGCGCACATGGCCGGAAACCACCGAGACCGCGCCAAATTCGCCCATCGCCCGCGCGTTGCAAAGAATCACGCCATACAGCAGTCCCCATTTCACATTCGGCAGGGTCACGTACCACAGCGTTTGCCAGCCACTAGCGCCAAGCACCGCGGCGGCCTCTTCTTCATCGCGGCCCTGTGCCTGCATCAGCGGAATCAACTCACGCGCGACAAACGGGAAGGTCACAAAAATAGTCGCCAAGACAATGCCGGGTACCGCGAAAATAATCTTGATGTCGTGCTCGGCAAGCCACGGACCCAGCCAGCCTTGCAGGCCAAATACCAGCACGTAAATCAGTCCTGAAATCACTGGTGAAACCGAGAACGGCAAATCGATCAAGGTAATCAATAAGCTCTTGCCACGGAAATCAAATTTCGCAATTGCCCACGCGGCTGCGATACCGAAAATCAAATTTAGCGGCACCGAAATGGCTGCCGCAATCAGTGTGAGGCGAATCGCGGAAAGTGTGTCGGCTTCGGTGACCGCATTGAAATAAAACCCCACGCCTTTTTTGAGGGCTTCAAAAAAAACCGTGGCGAGCGGAATAAATAAAAATAGTGCGAGATAGAGGAATGCAACCGTGCAGAGTGCGACTGTCACCCACGGGAATGGCTTGCGGCGTTTGTTGATAACCAGCGTTGGCGGTACGGCAATGGCGCTCACACTTTCTCCTCAGCGCGACGTTTGCGTGCCCACCATTGGGCAGTATTAATCAGCAGCAGCATTAAAAATGAGGCCACCAACATCACCACCGCAATCGATGTAGCCCCCGCGTAATCGTATTGCTCCAGCTTGGTGATGATAATCAATGGCGTGATCTCCGACACCATCGGCATATTGCCTGCAATGAAAATCACCGAGCCGTATTCACCCAACGCGCGCGCAAATGCGAGCGTGAAACCCGTCACCACCGCCGGAAAAATAGTCGGAAAAATCACCCGCGATGCAGTCTGCCAATTGCTCGCGCCGAGAGATTTGGCGGCCTCTTCCAATTCGCGTTCCATGTCTTCCAACACCGGTTGCACCGTGCGCACCACGAACGGTAAACCGATAAAAGTGAGCGCCACCAAAATGCCGAGTGGCGTGAATGCAACCTTGATGCCCGCTTGAGCAAGAGGCGCGCCCAGCAAGCCGTTCGGGGCATAAATGGCGGTCAAGGCAATCCCCGCCACGGCGGTCGGTAATGCAAATGGCAAATCCACCAGCGCATCAATAATGCGGCGACCGGGAAATTTGTAGCGCACCAATACCCATGCGACCAGCAGCCCGAATACCGCGTTAATTAACGCCGCAAGTAATGACGTGCCGAACGTCAGTTGATACGACGCGACCACGCGCGGCGCGCTCACGGTGGTCCAAAATTCGGCCCAAGTAAGCGTAAACGACTTGATGAAAGCTGCAGATAGCGGAATGAGGACGATGAGACTTAAATAGAAAACGGTAAATCCCAGCGCGATGCCAAAACCTGGCAATACGCTGTGCGCGCGCGTGAAGTATGCCCTTGAGGCCGGCACTGAGATGGCGATGGATTTCATAAAATTTTGCGGGTCGTCGCGTACATCGTGATTTTATTTCGCGCCCGGCTGGTAAATCTGATCAAACGACGCGCCATCGGCGAAGTGGGTCTCGGTCGCACTTGCCCAACCGCCAAACGCCTGATCGACGCTAATCAAATTTAATGCAGGAAATTGCTTTTCATATTTTTTGGCGATAGCGGATGAGCGCGGACGATAATAATTTGCCGCCGCGATCTCTTGGCCCTGCTCGCTATATAGAAATTGCAAATACGCCTCGGCCACTTTGCGCGTATTGCGTTTGTCCACCACCCGATCAACTACTGCTACCGGCGGCTCAGCCAAAATGCTGAGCGATGGAATGACCACATCAAATTTGTCCGGTCCGAGTTCTTTCAGCGCAAGCAAAGCTTCGTTTTCCCAAGAGACAAATACATCGCCGACACCGCGTTCAACGAAGGTCGTGGTCGAGCCTCGCGCCCCGGAATCGAGCACCAATACATTTTTATATACCGCTTTGACGAACTCGCGGGTCTGCTTTTCATCACCGCCAAACTTCTTTGCTGCATAGCCCCACGCGGCCAAATAATTCCAGCGCGCACCCCCGGAAGTCTTCGGGTTGGGCGTAATGACGCCGACACCGGGCTTAATCAGATCATCCCAATCCTTGATACCTTTTGGGTTACCTTTGCGCACTAAAAAAACAATCGTCGAAGTGTAGGGCGATGAATTATTGGGCAGCGTCTGTTGCCAGCCTGCATTGAGCAATTTGCTGCGCGCGGCGATCTCGTCAATATCCTGCGCGAGGGCTAGCGTGACCACATCAGCTTCGAGTCCATCGATCACCGAGCGTGCCTGTTTGCCGGAACCGCCATGCGATTGCTTAATCGTTATCTTTTGCTTGTTCGCAGTTTCCCATTGCGCCGCAAATGCTTTGTTGACGGCTTGGTAAAGTTCGCGGGTCGGATCGTAGGAAACATTGAGCAACGTGATCTCACTCGCTTGAGAAGTCGCGGAATCGCGTGCGGCCTCTTGTTTTCCGCATGCTGAAAGCGCCAGAAGTGAAGCAATTATAAAGGGAACTGATAATTTTTTCATATCAGATCACTAAGCGGGACGGGCGGTTTGAGGTATTTTTGCTTCAAAACGCTCGTAAATATTGGCGTTTGTAAAGTTAGTGCTTGCAGCGGCATCAAAAACCTCGCCAATACACAACACGGCGGGTCCGCTTAAATTAAGCGCGGATGCGGTCAAACCAGCCAGCGTTGTGAAGATTCTCCGCTCGTCTTCTAGCGTAGCAGATTCAACAATGGCGACCGGTGTGGAGGCGGGCTTTCCCTGTGCAATGAGCGTTGCGGCAATCTGCGGTGCCTGGCCCGCGGCCATGTAAAGCACCACTGTATCGGCGCTCAACGCGCTCGCCGACCATTCGCTCGACAATTCATTTGGCCCAATGCGCGGCGTCGCAAACGTCACGCTGCGCGCGACTCCGCGACGGGTGAGGGAGATGCCGAGTTGGGCGCTGGCAGCTAGGGCAGCGGTAATGCCGGGCACAATTTCAAAATCAATATTGGCTTCGCGCAGGGCATTAATTTCTTCTTGCGCACGGCCGAATAGCATCGGGTCGCCGCCCTTTAGTCGGACAATATGGTTAAAGCGCGTTGCGGCTTCAACCAGACTACGGTTGATAAAACGCTGGTCCGTGGAAACCTGCCCGCTACGCTTGCCCACCGCGATTTTTTTGGCTTTCGCGGCCAGTGCAATCGTGTCGGGATGCACCAGCGCATCATAAAAAACCACGTCGGCGTTTTCAAGCAATCGCGCCGCACGCAGCGTGAGCAAATCCGGGGCACCCGGTCCTGCACCAACGAGATAGACTTTCGGCATGTCAGTCGTCCGCCAACACGGTACCTGCAGCGACCGTGGCATTGGTGGTTTCATCAATCAAAATCAATCCGCCGGTGGCGTGATTGACCGAGTAGGCGTCCACCATGATTGGCTGCACCGTGCGAATGAGAAGCTCGCCTATATCGTTGGTATTTAACGTCGTCGCTGGGTTTGCGGTCAAGGTTTGTACGTCATAGCGCGAATTTACTGCCGCGATCTGCGCACGCACGGTGCGCGCGCCAATCTTCAATAGATAGCGGCGATTCAGGTTGAGCGCCTCACTACCGAGCCAGCACACATTTGCCCGCACCACATCTGTGACGCGTGGCGGACGCGCCACACCGGCAATCATGTCACCGCGCGAAATATCAAGCTGGCGATCCAGCGTCATCGTGATCGAATCGAGCGTGCTGGCGGTTTCCGAATTGCCGTCGAGCGTAATAATTTCCGCGACCCGTGCAGTTTTACCAGAAGGTAGCACCACGATTTCAGCGCCGACCTCGATATGACCGGACTCCACACGTCCGAGATAGCCGCGATTTTCTTTGGACGCGCCAAAGCGAACGCGCGACACGAGTTGCACCGGAAACCGAAACGCAGATTCGGCCTGCTTTTCAACCGGAACACTTTCTAAGAACTCCAGCAGCGTCGGACCGACATACCACGGCATGTTGGTCGAACCGTCTACGGCGCGTGCCACGACCATATCGCCCGCCAAGGCAGAGACCGGAATAAATGAAATATTACGCACGCCAAGCTCTTGTACGATCGCCGTGAACTCTGTTTTTATTTTTGTAAAAACCGCTTCGTCGTAACCCACTAAATCCATTTTGTTCACCGCGACCACGACATGCGGGAGATCCAGCAGCACGGCCAGTGCGGCATGGCGGCGCGATTGCGGCTGGATGCCGCGCGACGCATCAATCAGCACAATAGCCACATTCGCGGTCGACGCACCCGTGACCATATTACGTGTGTACTGTTCATGTCCCGGCGTATCGGCGATGATGAAACGGCGGGTGGGCGTGGCGAAATAGCGATACGCCACATCAATGGTAATGCCCTGCTCACGCTCTGCGGTCAAGCCGTCAGTCAACAGCGATAGATCGAGCCCCGATTGCCCGCGCTTTTCGGTGCTGCGCGCAATCGCCGCCACCTGATCCTCAAGAATTGATTTCGAGTCGTACAACAAGCGCCCGATGAGCGTGCTCTTGCCGTCGTCTACCGAGCCGGCGGTGGTGAAGCGGAGTGTGTCGATGGTTTTCATGTATTTTGCTTTTACTGTTTTGCGGTTTTACGTTATCGCTGTTGAATTGCCTGGCTCTGCCAGCAATTCAAATCTGAATAAGTCGGGGAAAAGTTGGGGTGTACTTTTTCCCCGAATTCAAAAATACCCTTCCTTTTTTCGCTGCTCCATTGACGCATCCGAGGTTTGATCATCCAATCGCGTGGCGCCACGCTCGGTCAATCTAGCGATCAGCGTTTCTTCGACAATTTCATCTACCGTCGCTGCGTTAGATGCCACTGGCGCCGTACAGGTAATGTCGCCGACGGTGCGAAAGCGCACTGCTTTTTTAACGACAATCTCGCCTGATTTCGGCGGGGTTAAATCCGTCACGGGCACCAGTAAACCCTTGCGCTCCACAATCTCGCGTTCATGTGAAAAATAAATTGATGGCACTTCCAGATTCTCGTGCGCGATGTACTGCCAAACATCCAGCTCGGTCCAGTTCGAGATCGGGAATACGCGCACGTGTTCGCCGGGATGGATGCGCAGGTTGTACAAACTCCATAATTCGGGACGTTGATTTTTTGGGTCCCATTGGCCCCATTCATCGCGATGCGAAATGATGCGCTCCTTGGCGCGGGCCTTTTCTTCATCACGTCTTGCGCCGCCAAAAAGCGCATCGAATTCGAATTCTTTTATGGTATCGAGCAACGTGACGGTCTGGTGCACATTGCGGCTTTCATCCGCGCGGCGCAACACGACACGCCCGCTGCGAATTGCCTCACCGACTGAGCGAACGATCAGACGCTCATTTAATTCCTTGACGCGCCGATCGCGGAATTCAATCACTTCAGGAAAATTGTGTTCGGTGTCGATATGCACCAACGGAAATGGAAATTTATCCGGGCGAAATGCTTTTTCGGCCAGACGCAACATGACGATGGAATCCTTGCCACCCGAAAAAAGCAGCGCGGGATTCTTGGTCTCGGCGACGGTCTCGCGCATGATGTGAATCGCTTCAGATTCGAGCCAGCGCAGATGTTTGCTTAGTGGCGCACGTGGTGGTTTATAAGCAGCGTGTTTGCCTGTTTCCCGAGCTTGAGTGAAGTCAGCAAATCTCATGTCGTAACCCTGATCGAAATGTTTGAATATTTTGGAATGACTGAGGCTTTCGAGTCCGCGACGTGCAATCCACATTCTTTTTTGTCGGCTTCAGATTCCCACCACCAGCGACCCGCCCTGGGGTCTTCATCAGGTTTCACTGCGCGCGTGCAGGGCTCGCAGCCGATACTGGGATAGCCGCGATCATGCAGCGCGTTGTAGGGCACATCATGGGCGCGGATGTAGGCCCACACATCTTCATCCGTCCATTCCAGCAGCGGGTTGAATTTAATTAAGCCGTGCGTGGTGTCGGCCTCCTGATAGGCGAGGTTCGTGCGCGATTGAGCCTGCTCGCGGCGCAGACCGGTCAGCCATGCTTTTTTCTTCAGCAGGGCGCGACCGAGCGGCTCAACTTTGCGGATATGGCAGCAGGCTTTGCGATGTTCAATCGATTCATAAAACGCGTTCGCGCCGAGCGTATTCACGTAATGCAAAACCGCTTCATTGTTGGGCGTAAATATCTGGATCGGATGTGGGTAGCGGGCGCGGCAGAGCGCCATCAGGGCTTCTGTCTCTTTTGGCAGGCGGCCCGTGTTGAGCGTGAAAACTGCAACGCCACGAAATTCGCGCGCGATCAAATCCAGCAGCACCATATCTTCTGCGCCGAAGCTGGTCGCAAATGCCGCCGGCGAGAACTCGCGCTCGATCTGACCAAGTGCGGTTTTGAGCTGGCTGATTTTGATCTCAAGATTCATGGTGTGCTCGCTGCGCTGAGTTCTGCCTCGCGACGACGAAACAAGGGCGAGGATTGAACCACGGACGCTTGGTAGACATTTGAAAAATCGTTGAGCGATTTCAACGCCGCTTCAATATCCTTATCCTCGCGAACCGCAAGCGCATTAAAGCCCACCCGATGCAAGTAAAATAGCTGGTCGCGCTGAATGTCGCCGATCGCGCGTAATTCTCCGGTGTAGCCGTAGCGTGTACGCAACAAATAGGCCGTCGAATAACCGCGACCATCCTTAAAGGTGGGGAAATTCACCGCGATTAGCGGCAGCGTTTTTATATCGGCTTCCAATGAGGCGGGATCGTCCGCGCCATCCAGCCAAACACCCACGGCTTTGCCTTCTAGCGAGGCAGGTCTCGCTTGCCAAATTTTCAGTGGCACAATAATTTTTGTTGCGGACGTAAAGCTGTGACCCGGATCGTTATCGGCAGTGGTCACCCGCGCCCAATCATCATCGACGATCACATTATCGAGAATCACTTTAGACATTGTCGACCTCAGCGCTTTCTTTCTTTTGGCCATAGACGCGGGTCTTGAACGGCTCAATGCCCAAGCGCTTTACGGTATCAATAAAACGCTCATCCTCGATCCGTAAATCGACATAAGTGCCGACCAGTTTCTCAACCACGTCCGCCATATCTTCTTGCGCAAAAGAGGGGCCAATCACTTTGCCGAGGGACGCGCCCAAACCTTGTGAACCGCCGATGGAAACTTGATAAAACTCTTCGCCGTGTTTGTCTACGCCCAAAATGCCGATGTGGCCGACATGATGATGGCCACAAGCATTCATACAGCCGGAAATATTGAGTTGCAAATCGCCGACATCATGCAGGTAATCGAGGTCACCTAATTTATCTTCCACGCGGCGCTGAATAGCCTCCGCGACCGGGATCGACTTTGCATTTGCCAGCGAGCAAAAATCACCGCCCGGGCAGGCAATGATGTCGGTGAGCAAGCCGATATTCGGGGTGGCAAAGCCGATTGATTTTGCGCGCAACCATACGGCGCGAAGATCGGCTTGTTTCACATCCGCCAGAATCAGATTTTGCTCATGCGACACCCGTATTTCACCGAAGCTGTATTCGTCCGCCAAATCAGCGACCGCATCAAGTTGCTTATCGGTGGCGTCGCCGGGCGCTATTCCGGTTTTCTTGAGCGATAGCGTGACGGCCGCATAGCCGGGCTGCTTGTGGCGGAACACGTTACGTTTAACCCAATTGGCAAAACCTTTTTGTTCAGCCTGCTCACGCTCAAACGCTGCGCTGACGACAGGCAGCGTTTCATATGTGGGATCTACAAAAAATGCAGATACGCGATCAATCTCGGCTTGTGTAATGGTGGAGGGGCCATCCTTCAAATGCGCCCATTCGGCATCTACTTCCGCGCGGAATTTTTCTACGCCTAATTCCTTTACCAGAATTTTGATGCGCGCTTTATAGATATTGTCGCGGCGACCAAAGCGGTTGTATACCCGCAGTACTGCGTCGAAATAGGTGAGCAAATGTTCAGGTGGCAATTCGTCATGAATCACATGACCCAGAATCGGCGTGCGACCGAGACCACCACCGACCAGCACGCGAAACACCACCTTGCCTGCACCATTTAAAACCGCTTGCGCACCGATGTCGTGAAACAAGGTGCCCGCGCGGTCTTCGAGCGAACCACTCACCGCAATCTTGAACTTGCGAGGCAGATAAGCGAATTCCGGGTGGAATGTTGACCACTGCCGAATCAATTCCGCATACGGGCGGGGGTCAATCACTTCATCATGCGCCACACCGGCAAATTGATCTGATGTGGTGTTACGAATACAGTTGCCTGAGGTCTGGATGGCATGCATTTCAACCGTGGCGAGATCGGCCAGTATGTCCGGTACCCGTGCCAGTTCCGGCCAGTTGTACTGGATGTTTTGCCGCGTCGTAAAATGCCCGTAGCCCCGGTCATAAGTTCGGGCGATGTGCGCCAGCATCCTCACTTGGGTGGATGACAAATGCCCATAGGGAATGGCGACCCGCAGCATGGGCGCGTGTTTTTGCACATACAAGCCGTTTTGCAGGCGCAGCACGCGGAACTCCTCCTCACCCAATTCGCCGCGTAAAAAGCGTTCGGTTTGGTCGCGAAATTGGGTGACGCGTTCGTTGACGATCTGCTGATCAATCTGGTCGTAGCGATACATATAGAGATGCTTTTGGAAAATGAATCTGGATATTACTTGTTATTGCATATATTTATAAAGAATATTAAGTTAATATTAAAGATCAATATAGAATATAAGGAATCGGCATGACGTTGCAGCAGCTGCGTTATCTATGTGAAGTTGCCCGCCGTGGTTTGTCAGTCTCTGACGCCGCCGTGGCGCTGCATACTTCACAGCCTGGCATCAGCAAGCAGGTGCTGGCGTTGGAGGAAGAGCTGGGCGTCCAGGTGTTTGTGCGCCGGGGCAAGCGTTTAGTCGATATTACGCCCGCAGGTAAAAAGCTGGTGGCGATTGCCGAGCAGGTGCTGGCAGACGCCAATAATCTTAAGCGCGCGGCGCTCGATTTGCAGGACGATGTGTCGGGAGAGATGGTGATTGCCACGACGCACACGCAGGCGCGCTATCTGCTGCCTAAAGTGATCCCGATATTCCTCAAACGCTTCCCGAAGGTTTCTTTATTTATACATCAGGGTAACCCGATTCAGGTGGCCGCTGAGGTGGCGGCAGGTCGCGCTGATCTGGGTATCGCTACGGAATATCTAGATACTGTGCCTGAACTAGTGACGCTCCCGCTATACGCGTGGAATCGCGTCGTGGTCGCGCAAAAAGGACACGCCATATTAGATAAGCGAAAGCTGACGCTGGCCGATATTGCTGCCTATCCACTCGTTTCCTATGATATTTCCATGACCGGGCGTGGCGCGATGAATGCAGCGTTTACGGCGCAAGGGCTGACACCAACTTTTGTGCTGTCGGCAATGGATTCGGATGTTATTAAAACCTATGTCGAGCTGGGCATCGGCATTGGTTTGCTTGCTGAAATGGCGTTTGACCCGAAAACGGATACGACGTTAGGCATCATTTCCGCCAAGCATTTATTTGCTGAAAGCGTCACCAAGATCGCGTTGAAGCGGAATGCGTTTTTGCGCGGCTACACGTACGCGTTAATCGAATTGCTGGCACCGGCGCTCAAGAAAGGCGCGGTAGATGCTGCTATGTTCGGTTCAACGTGATTCAACGTGGAGTCGCTTTCTTTCGAATTAAGCGTTTTATATCGAGCCGCATCCCAAAATCGCCGCTTGCGAAGTAGGAGATTGTTCACACGATCGCCCAGCAGTCGGCAAGCTTTGCGATTAAAAATGTAGTATCGCTACATTTGTGCGGTGCGACAAAATTAGCTTGTTGAACAGGAACATGGATGAGCGCACAATAAATCAACTTAACTATATGATTAAAAACAATAATATAAATATGTGCGTAAATACCACAGCTTAGTAATGCGCTGTTGACAACAATATAGTTTTATTACAAAATTAGCCTCATGTAAGGTTTGGCGTTCGTGTTTGCGCGCGCCTTAAAACATTCGAGCACCGATACAGGGGCCGCATTTTGTTACTTAACTTGAGGAGAAATTTGATGAGTACTTCGAATACAAGGCCTGCTCGTGGCCCAGTTTTGCGCGGACAATCTGCAACGCGTTCGGCGCTATCGCTAAGCCCCATTGCTGCCGCGGTCATTATGATGTTTGCTGTTAACAGCAACGTCAGTGCTCAACAAACCGATCCGGCGACCAAGTCCGACACAAGTAAACAAGAAGCTGCCAAGGAAGACGCGGCGAAAGCGGAAGCCGCCAGATTAAAGGCGGCCAAGGCCGCCAATACCCTTGATACCGTGGTTGTAACCGGTATCCGTCGGGGTATTGAATCCGCGATTGCCACCAAGCGCGATTCGGATTCGATTGTCGAGTCGGTTTCGGCTGAAGATATCGGCAAATTGCCGGATACCAGTATCGCTGAATCTATTGCGCGCTTGCCTGGCCTCGCTGCTCAACGCGTCGCGGGTCGTGCACAAGTTATTTCAGTGCGCGGTTTGTCGCCTGACTTTGCGACCACCCTACTCAATGGCCGTGAGCAAGTCAGCACCGGCGATAACCGCAGCGTGGAATTCGATCAGTACCCTTCCGAGCTGTTGTCGAGCGTCACCGTATACAAAACCCCCGATGCGGCGCTGGTGGGCCAAGGCCTGTCCGGCACTATCGATTTGCAAACCGTTCGCCCGCTTGCATTTAGTCAACGTGTATTGACGGCGAACGTACGCGGCGAAAAAAATTCGCTTGGCTCCATCTCAAACGCGAAAGCCACCGGCAATCGTTTCAGTGCCACTTATATTGACCAATTCGCTGACCGCACCATCGGTGTGGCGTTCGGATTTGCGCACTTAGAGTCCCCCATTCTTGAAAACCAAGTCGGCCTATATGAACCATGGAAAACCGACGGCCGTCCTGGCTTGCCAGGCGGCACTTTTGAGGTCGATGGGATTAAATCATTAGCGCGTAGCGGTATTAACAAGCGTGATGGTTTTATGGGCGTTTTAGAATTCCGCCCGAGCAAAGAATGGTCGTCGACGCTGGATGTGTTCTATTCCAAATTTAAGAAAGAAGACACTTCAAACCAGTTTGAAGTCAATCTCGGTAACTACAATGGCTTGAATGATCCTTCCGTTGGTCCGCCTGCACCAAGATTAAATTACACATCCACCACTGTTAATGGTAATGGGGTTTTAACAGGGGGCGTTGCAACAAATGTTTACCCATTGGTGCGCGGCATTTACACGAAAGATGAAAACACGATAAGTGCATTTGGTTGGAATAATAAATTTCAATTTGATGGCTTCAGCGTCGTTGCCGATGTAAATTTTTCCAAAGCGAAAAAAGACGAGCTAAGCTTGGAAAACAATTTGCAATTTCCTCGCTTTTCTCAGTCTAGCGCACCACTCGATACGGTCACGCTTAACTACGCCACGGGCGGTTTCCCGACCCTGCGGCCGGGCTTAAATTACAGCGATGCCACGCGCTTGTTTGTAGACAACACGATCTATGGCTCAGGCTACGGCAAGACCCCGAAAGTCGAAGATGAATTGAAGGGCTACAAGCTGGTGGGAACATTCGCGATGCCGGCAAGCATGTCCGGTGTATTTTCAGCAGTCGACGTGGGCCTGAATTACGCAGACCGCACTAAAACTAAACGCCAGCCAGAAGGTGCCATTACCCTCGCCAATGGCCCGACCACGATTGCCCCTGATCTGCAATATTCGCCGGTTAATTTGAATTTCTCCGGCACCGGCATCATTCCGTCGTGGAATGTGCCCGGCGTGGTTGCCCGCTACATGGTGTTCGCGCCGACCGATACGTTGAGCTACCTGATCTCGAAAGGCTGGAACGTAAAAGAGAAAATTACCACCGGCTTTGTGAAAGCCAATATCGATACGCAGTTGGGTGGCATCCCGGTCCGTGGCAATATCGGCGTGCAAATTCAGAATACCGATCAGTCGTCAGACTCCAATTATTACGACGGCACCGCACCCGCCGGCCAGCAAGTAAAACCGGTTTCGGATGGCAAGAAGTTCACCGACACATTGCCGAGCTTGAATCTCGCTTTCAACTTGGGCGATGACCAAACCCTGCGTGTGGCGCTGGCGAAGCAGTTGGCCCGTGCACGTATTGACCAACTGCGTTCAGCGCTTGATTTTGGTGTGGATAGAGCAACGTTTGTACCGGGCGGGGGTGGCGGAAATGCAAAGCTTGACCCATGGCGCGCCAATGCGTTTGATATTTCATACGAGAAGTATTTCGGTACCAAAGCGTACGTTGCGGTGGCGGGTTTTTACAAAGATTTGAAAACCTACATCTACACGCAATCGCTGCCGTATGACTTTTCACGCTTCACGCCAGGCACCATCGCGCAGACGAATATTGGTCAATATTCAGCGCCGTACAACGGCAAAGGCGGCAAGCTGCAGGGTGCCGAGGTATCCATATCGTTGCCGCTTAATATGGCGACACCGATCCTAGATGGATTCGGTGTGGTGGCTAGCGCCAGCTACAACGACAGCAAAATTAATATTGAAGATCCAAACAGCAATATCGGCTCGAAAATCCCGCTGCCGGGCCTGTCGCGTAATGTGCAAAACGTCACGCTCTATTACGAGAAGAACGGCTTTTCGACCCGCGTCAGCCAGCGCAAACGCGATGATTTCGTCGGTGAAATTGCCAACTTTGCAAACGACCGCACGTTGCGTTATGTGGTGGGTGAACGCATTACCGATATGCAAATTGGCTACTCGTTTGAGAGCGGCACATTCAAAGGCTTGAGCCTGTTGTTACAAGCCAATAACCTGAATAACGCACCGTATCAAACCTACGCCGGTACCAAAGATAAGCCCTACGAGTACATCAAATATGGCCGCACGATCTTGTTTGGTTTGAGCTACAAAATGTAAGTAACAACACCCCATAAAGCCCTCACCGATATAACGTTGGTGAGGGTTTTTTTATGGTGAAGCGCTAGATGACACGCGGATAGTGGACGACAACAATAATCGTCTTGTGGAACCGAACAATGTTTACGTTCCGGGCTTAACGCCAGTCACGACGTGCCTAGCCGCACGACGCTTATAAATTTAGCTTTTGATTAAATCGTGCGTTCGATTGCATCGCGGCCATGTTGAATTTCACTGATTTTTGGATCAATGAAAAGCTCGACGGAAGCAGATCGGTAAAATTGCTCGCGTTGAAATTCAAAACCCCAATATAGACGGGCGTTTCAAGGCAAAAAGCACTGAAGATGCTCTCTAGCCGCAGGGTTCATTTATTTACACAAGTTTCTTCGAGCTAAACCGCACAAACTCGCCTTTACCTCGCGTTCTTGATTAAAGTACGTGAATCCCGTGGTTGCGCTGGCAACATCATCTGGGTCCTCGTCAAATTCAAAAGTAAATAAATGGCAATCAAGAAATCTGAACTCTATGGCTCCCTCTGGTCCAGCTGCGACGAACTGCGCGGCGGCATGGACGCCAGCCAGTACAAAGATTACGTGCTGGTGATGTTGTTCATCAAATACGTCAGCGACAAATATGACGGCCAGCCGTTTGCGGCCATCACCGTGCCCGAGGGCGCCAGCTTCAAGGACATGGTCGCGCTCAAGGGTAAGCCGACCATTGGCGATGACATCAACAAAAAAATCATCGCGCCGCTGGCCAATGCCAACAAGCTCTCCGACATGCCGGACTTCAACGACGCCACGAAGCTCGGTACCGGCAAGGAGATGGTGGATCGGCTTACCAACCTCATCGGCATTTTTGAAAACAAGGCGCTGGATTTTTCGAAGAACCGCGCTGACGGCGATGACATTCTCGGTGACGCATACGAATACCTGATGCGCCACTTCGCCACCGAGAGCGGCAAGAGCAAGGGGCAGTTCTACACGCCATCCGAAGTCAGCCGCATCATGGCGAAAGTGATCGGCATTCACGACGCCAAGACCAGCAATATGACGACCGTGTACGACCCGACCTGCGGCTCGGGTTCGCTGCTGCTGAAAGTGGGAGATGAGTCTGGTGCCAAGGTAACGCTGTACGGCCAGGAGAAAGACGCTGCCACCAGTGGCCTCGCCCGCATGAACATGATCCTGCACAACAACCCCACCGCGCTCATCGTGCAGGGCAATACGCTGGCCGACCCCAAGTTCATCGACAACGGCACGCTCAAGACCTTCGACTTCGTCGTCGCCAATCCCCCCTTCAGCGACAAGCGTTGGAGCACCGGCATCATCCCCAGCGCCGATCCGTTTGATCGCTTCCAACCCTACGGCACGCCACCGGCCAAGCAGGGCGACTACGCCTATCTCTTGCACATCGTCCGTTCGCTGAAAAGCACCGGCAAGGGTGCCTGCATCCTGCCGCATGGCGTGTTGTTTCGCGGCAATGCCGAGGCGGATATCCGCAAGAACCTCATTCGCAAGGGCTACATCAAGGGCATCATCGGCTTGCCTGCCAATCTGTTTTACGGCACCGGCATTCCCGCTTGCATTGTGGTGATCGACAAGCAAGACGCCCACACCCGCAAGGGAATCTTCATGATCGACGCCAGCCGCGGCTTCATCAAGGACGGCCCGAAGAACCGCCTGCGCGATATGGACCTGCACCGCATCGTTGATGTGTTTGCCAAGAAGCTCGATGTGCCGAAATACGCGCGCATGGTCGGCATTGAGGAAATCGAGAAAAACGAATTCAACCTCAACCTGCCGCGCTATATCGACAGCCAAGAGCCGGAAGATGCGCAAGATATCGAAGGCCATCTGCGCGGCGGCATTCCCAAAGCCGATATCGATGCCCTGCAACCCTACTGGGATGTGTGCCCCGGCCTGCGCAAAGCCTTGTTCAAGCCAGTCGCGGACACCACGCGCACCGGCTATCTCGACCTTGTAGTCGATAAAGCCGCCATCAAGACCACCATCTACGAACACAAAGAGTTCGCGGGTTTTATCAATGAGATGAACGCTTGGTTCGGCAAATGGCAAAGCCATGTCGCGGCAGACCTCAAGCAACTCAAGCCCGGCTTTCATCCCAAGACCTTGATTCACGATTTATCCGAAGTGCTGCTCACTCACTACGCTGGCAAGCCGCTGATCGATCAATACGATGTCTATCAGCACCTGCTCGATTACTGGGCCGCGACCATGCAGGACGATTGCTATCTGATTGCCACCGACGGCTGGAAGGCCGAGCCTTACCGCGTGATTGAGACGGACAAAAAAGGCAAAGAAAAAGACAAAGGCTGGGCCTGCGATCTCATTCCAAAATCGTTGATCGTCGCGCGTTACTTCGCCAAGGAGCAAGCGGCGATCACTGCGCTTGAAGCCGAAGCCGAAAGCCTCGCCGCGCAGTTGACTGAACTGGAAGAAGAGCACGGCGGCGAGGAAGGGCTGTACGCTGAGCTCGACAAAATCAACAAAGCCAATGTCGCCGCACGGATAAAGGAAATCCGACACGACAAGGAAGCCAAAGACGAAATTGCGACACTTACTGCGTGGCTCAAACTTGCAGATGAAGAAGCCGACAATAAAAAGATGCTCAGAGAAGCCGAGGCCGCGCTGGATGCCAAGGCGTTGGCGAAATATCCCAAGCTAACAGAGGCCGAGATCAAGACGCTGGTGGTCGATGACAAATGGCTCGCGGCAATGGACGCGAGGACTCACGGTGAGATGAGTCGCATCAGCCAAACGCTGACCCAGCGGGTGAAGGAATTGGCTGAACGTTATGAAGCGCCGCTGCCACAAATGGTTGACCGCGTGGCTGAACTGGAGATGAACGTGAATCGCCATTTGGAAACAATGGGGTTCGCATGGAGGTGAGGGAGCCAAGCGCTCGCTACTTGGTTCAGCGAGGTTACAAGCTGACAGATGTTGGAGTGATTCCAGAGGATTGGAACCTATCCACTTTAAATAGCATTGCTCAGATAGCCACCGGTAACACGCCTGCTCCCCATGACTATTCATACTACGGCGATGAATATCTTTTTGTAAGTCCCGTGGATATGGGTTACAGCAAGTACATTTCGCAAACAGAGAAAAGACTTTCAAAAAAAGGTTTCGCAATTTCGCGAGCCTTTCCCACTGGATCAGTCTTGTTTGTTTGCATTGGGTCAACGATAGGAAAGTGTGGAATTGCGGCAGAGGCACTTACATCGAACCAACAAATCAACGCGGTCTTGCCGTCGACCAGATTGTCGTCCGATTACATCTATTACGCCCTCTCGGCTGCTGCGCCTAGGGTCAAGTCACAAGCCGGGGAGCAAGCAGTTCCGATAGTTAACAAAACACAATTCTCTGAAACTGTTGTTCCGCTTCCTCCAACCAAATTTGAACAAGAAGCCATCGCCGAGGCGTTGAGCGATGCGGATGCACTCATCGAATCGCTAGGGCAACTCATCACCAAAAAACGCAACCTCAAACAAGGTGCCATGCAGGAATTGCTCACCGGCAAGAAGCGCCTGCCGAGTTTCGGTGAGGAGTGGGAGCCCAAGCGGATTGGCGATGTGCTGACGATTGCGCATGGCAGAAGTCAAAATGCGATTGAGGATAGAAATGGCGAATACCCAATTCTTGCAACTGGCGGACAGATTGGCACCACCAATCAGTTTCTGCACAACAGGCCCTCGGTGCTCATTGGTCGAAAGGGAACAATCGACAAACCCCAATTCATGGACACGCCATTCTGGACTGTAGATACTCTTTTCTATTCTGTTGTTCATGAACCGAATAGCGCCAAGTTTCTCTATTACCGTTTTTGTCTGATTGACTGGAAAAGATTTAACGAGGCTTCTGGAGTTCCCAGTCTCAACGCGAGAACCATTGAGCATATTGAGATCATGATCCCGCAGGGTAATGAGCAAACCGCCATCGCCACCATCCTCAGCGACATGGACGCCGAAATCACCGCACTAGAAACCAAACTCACCAAAGCCCGCCACCTCAAGCAAGGCATGATGCAAGAACTCCTCACCGGCAGGATTCGCCTCGTATGAAAGAAACCCAGCACATCGAATGGAAGGAGAGTTGGCGCGACGAGTATCTGAAATGGATCTCGGGCTTCGCCAATGCCGAGGGCGGTGTGCTGGTGATCGGCAAGAACGACAAGGGTGTGGTCGTTGGCGTGGATGATGCGAAAAAACTGTTGGTGGATATTCCCAACAAGGTGTTGAGCGTGCTAGGCATTTTGGTGGCGACTAATCTGCGCACGTCAAAG
>JBBRFJ010000039.1:0-23966 GCA_038224475.1 Burkholderiales bacterium | reverse complement strand
TTGAACCGGAATCTGCGTGACCAAACCTAGGCTGAGCGTCACCTTGGACGAGACGCCCGAGCGGCCGTGAGGGATTGCCAGCTGCTGGACATGTTCCATGATTGAATTGGCGACGACGACTGCGCCTTCTGGCGGCGTTTCGGGCAGCACCAATACAAACTCCTCACCGCCATAGCGCGCCACCAGATCGCCGGGCCGCTGGGCCGCGTTGCGCAGCGCCTGCGCCACACGACGCAGGCAATCGTCTCCTGCCTGATGGCCATAGTTGTCGTTGAACAATTTGAAATAATCAACGTCGGCCAGAATCAGCGAAAGCGGAGTGCCGGTGCGGATGGCGCGCTGTAATTCAGTCTGCAATCGGGTATCGAATAAGCGTCGGTTATCGATTCCTGTCAGTCCGTCTTGTCGCGACAGTTTTTCCAATTCGCTATTGGCTTTGGCGAGCTGCATCGATAGCTCCTGCGCTTTGCGTCGCATCGCTTCGAGCCGTGACAGCGCGCGGATTTTTGCATTCAGCACCACAAAACTGACGGGCTTGACCAGATAATCATCACCGCCCGCCTCGATCGCGCGTTCTAAATCCTGATCCGCTTCCATCGAGCTCAAAAAAATGATCGGCGTCCAATCATCTGCATTGAGTTTGCGAATCTCGCGCGCGGCCGTGTATCCGTCCATGACCGGCATGGAGACGTCAATCATCACCAGATCGGGACGTGATTGCTCATATCGGAGCAACGCTTCCTGCCCATTCTCGGCTTCGACCGTCGTAGGCCCCATGCGATCAATCAACGCGCACATGGCGGCACGGATCGTCCGCGAATCGTCCACCACCAAAATCTTCATCTCATTTTTCTCTTTCGAACTCGTGCCGTATTCCGAATTACCGCGCTCTGCCTTGCCATGGCCGCATTTGCGGCGGCTTTCACAGGGATGTTTCAAGCGTACATTGCCGCTAGAACAACATATCGGCCTTTTTCATTAAGTATTAAATGTCGAGCATCGGCGCGGCTTTCAGGGCATAACGTCTTCAATACCTGCGCCAATGCTAGTGTTTTGTCTTGAAACTACACGTAGGCCGCGACCATCACTCGTTTCCCGTATTTAAGCTGCTCGTAGCCGTCGTCCGGCACGGGCAGCAGTTCTGCCCGGGCGAATCCGACGGCATGCAAAATCCACAGCAGGCCTTCCACACTCGGCGCGAGGCAAATGCCGGTTACGCTGGCTTCGGGCGCGTGGACTTCTTCCATCTCGTCGATGATGCCGAACACGCCCTTCAAGGGTCGCACGAAGCGATAGCTGCCCCAATCGACCGGACCGCCCATATTCGGCACCACTTGAGTTTCGATCACGCACACACGCTTGGTCAGCGCGCGGGCTACGCGCAATGCGCCAATCGGGTTTTCGAGGTGGTAAAGCAAGCCGAATTGCAGCACCAGATCGCGCGGAGTTTCGGTTTTAGCCAGATCAAATACGTCGCCCACTGCCGCCGAAACATTACCCAATTCCATTGCCTTCGAAATCAGCAGCGTATCGGCGACATGCTCTGCGCGCGCATCGACGGCACGCACATGCTGAAAGCCGAGCTTGGCAAGTTGCGTGGAGAAATAGCCCTGATGACAGGCAATATCGAGCACATCGGCTCGCTCGATTTCCGCGGCACTTTTAAATTCTCGCTTGACCAATGCGTCCAACATTTCCCAGCGGGTGGCGTGGATGCTGGTAATGTCGCTCGGCACATAGGTCGAGAGAACCGTACCGTCATTGAGTTGAAACGGATAAAACCATTTTTTTTGCAGCAGCTCAGCCTGGTTGTGCACGCGATAACCTTTGAAATCGTTGAATTAAGTTACGCCAAAACTAAATCGACGAACCGGATGCCGTCATTTTAGCTTGCATGGGGATCGGTATCTCTCAGGCATTTTTATGAGATCTTTAAAGTATCTTTGCGGCACCTGTTGGCGATTAAGCTGTCTGATGCACTGCTTGGCATAGACTTGTTGTTTGCTTGCAGCTTGTTTATTCGTGATTTGCCGCGTTTTACCATTTTCAACCTGTTATTGAAAGGGACACACTATGTTCCAGAATTCACGAATGTCCCCGCTTCATCGCCTTACACGGCGGGCCTTGTCCGCCGTTATTGTCATCATCACCGTGTTTTTGTCCACACTCTCGTTGAGCGCGCATGCGGCCAGCTTTCAGGATATCTGGTACACCCCCGGCGAAGAAGGCTGGGGGCTCAACATTACACAGCAAGGCGATGTTTTGTTCGCATCATGGTTTGTGCAGGGGCAGGATCAAGCTCCCACTTGGTTTACCGCCGCGGCCACCAGATCACCGACATTGGTGGCGGGACAAAGCATTTTTAGTGGCACGTTAAGCATCACAAGGGGACCCTGGTTTGGCAGCGCGTGGAATCCGGCCGCGGTATCGACGACGTCAACCGGTACCGCCACCTTCACATTCAATGATAAAAAATCGTTGCGACTGGTGTATTCATCCGCCGGCACCACGGTTAGCAAAACGCTTACGCGCTTCACTTACGCCGCGCAAAACATTTCGGGTGATTTCTATGGCGCAGAACTCGGCACGCCCACCAATTGCAGCAATAACGGCCGGTATTTTGCGTTCTCACTGTTCTCCATCGCGGCCAGTTTTGCGCCCAACTCAAACGGCGGCCCGATCAAAATTATCCAAGAAACCGGCGCATCGACGGGCTCGACAAGCTGCACACTCTCGGGCAATTTCACCCAATTCGGCACCAGCGTCGAGGCAAACGGGAACTACACCTGCACCACCGGCACCACCGGCACTTGGCGGGCGACCGATGGCCAGTTTAGCGATGAAGCGTTCTCGATGAAAGTCGTTGCCAATTCAGGCGGATGTCAGATCGATGCGGTTTATTCGGGTGCGCGGAATTGATTTTATTTTGGGGAAGTGGGATTTAAGCTGATTGGCAACTCGTAGGTTGGGTGAAGAGCTCCATCGTTTGCCCAACATTGGCATCAAGACCGCCGCCGATGTTGGGCAGGTGAAACCTACCCAACTTACGCGCTTTCGCGACTCCGTGCCGCTAGCGTTTGTTTTAAGAGCGCTGCGCCGCCTTATCGCGCAACCTCCTTGTCGGGCTCGATGGGGCGTTTGCGCTTAAGTCTTTCGGCACTATGTTTCAGCCGCGATCAGAACGATGTACCTTTGAACGAGGTGACCTTAGTAGTCAGTGCAAATCTTAAAAATTGAGATTGGAATTTCAATTCTCAGAATCGTAGTCAAAGCGAATGTCGCCTGTTGCTCCAATAGCTTGGGTATTGGCAACCTTTAGTGAACGACGGAGACGTTGGTTTGTTACAAATAGGAAGCCTGCATTGCTTGAGATTGCCTGACCTGTGAGTTGCTCGGTTGTTTCCGAGATGACTATCGCTTTGGAGGCGCGTAGAAGATAGAGCGTTGGTGGGTTGCTAAGCTGGCTTTTTAGAATAGCGGTTCCATCAGCCAGAGGCTCTACCTCAACAAAGAGGAGACCCGCTGGAAGGCCTGAAACAGCAACGGCCTTTTCTCCTAAAACATAATAGATATTTGATGTTGAAAAAAGATAAGCGCCGCCAGATGCGAGCGGTGTAACTTCGCCATTTCGAACAACCTCTTGATAAGGATTCTCCACTGCCGTCGCCACAATCGGCGGCCGCGACTTCGAGCAACTTGCGACTGTCAAGCTCATTGCGCCAATAACGGAAATAAGGATGGTTAGTAAAATTCGCTTCATAAGCACTCCGAAGGCCAAATTCAATTCAGACGCACCACGCTCGAAACTGATTGCTCGTTGAGCCCTTACATTCAGATGGAACTGAAAACTATACGGTTGCATATAAATCGCCTGAAAAACGTCGTCGTTCGCCTAACATCATCTCCAAAATCAACAGCAAATCCTAGCGGGTCAAATTTGCTCAATCGGGCTATGCTGAGTAAGATTTTGTTGCGATTCGTATCTTTGATCGTCGCGCGTGAGTCAAAATTCGGCTTCGCCGAGTCCGTAGGTCTGCATATTTCCGTTCTTAACTTTATATAAAGTCATCGTCAAATTGCTGAACTGCGTACCTTCATACGTTGGTATTTCCTCAAGATTAAATGCTTCGGAACGGGACAGACCGCCGTTGCCAAGATCACGATAGCGAATGTCGTAGCTTCCTGCTGTAACTTTGTCTAGGGTAAAGCTCCCAAATGCCGGGATATAAAAATTTCGGACTGGATAAACTTGAGCGCCATCCAGAGATACTAATTTAACGAAAACATCCGAATCGTTTTGGCTGTTATCTACTCTAACGGTTGACAGTCCATTGATATGCAGCTGACGATAGCCCCTAACGTAGCCGGCATAGGCAGGCCAAGGCTGACCATTTGGTGCAGCGTTCGGTCTAACGTATTGGAGTTTCGCTGGTGTTGCCGGACTTGCTTGATATGGCTTAGATTTTTGAGGAGGGACTGGGTCGTCAAACACCCATGTATAAATGACGATCACTACTAATGTATAAAGATACCAGTATTTGACAACATGCGTAAAACCTCCGCCAGAGTTTGCCACTGGAGGAGATGGCGTCGTCGGAATGTCTCGCAGTGGTTGCGCTCGTCCATCGGGCTTAGCAACTTCTCCGCCCGCTTGTTCTTGTTCAGCGACCCACTGATCATGCCTTTCGCGTTTGTTAGGGTCTGACAACACGTCATATGAGGTGTTGAGGATTGCCATGATTCGCGGGGCCTCGGCACTACTTGGATTCCTATCTGGATGAAATTTCTGCGACAGCGTCCTATACGCCGCACGTATTACTTCAGGTGGTGCGTCACGGGCTACTTTTAGGTTGTCGTAATGGGTACGAATCTTACTCATGCAAGTAGAACCTGTCTAAATTTAGAGCGCACCAGCTCTAAACAACATTTCGCGTTTGCGCTTTACCATTTTGGTGAAATTTCGGAAAACTGTCATGCAATTAATAAATGGCATTACGCAACAGGGTTAACTTTAGAAAGTAGCAGAATCAAGTTTTCGGCGCAATGATTCCCTGCACACTTTTTACAACAAATGACAAGCTTAGGGTCGTCTAGTGAGCGAAAATGCTATCGCGCAACTGAATCTTTTTCACTGCACCACCGTTACCCGCAATTCCCGACTATCCGCGCGACCATGATCATCAACCGCGCGGAGTGTGTAGTTTCCAGCCGCGCTAGGCCGCCATGCAAAGCCAGCACCCGCTTTCGCGCGACCAATAAACGTCTGATCCGCAAACCAGAAAACCTCACGGGCATCGGCGTCGGTAGTGGCACGCAAATTAACGCTTCCGTCTGCCGCTGAATGTTGAAATTCGCGTAAGGCGTACGTCACGCCACGCAACGGCGAGGTAATTTTCGGCGGACTTCCCGTCTCTTCGACCTCGTGACATTGCGGCATAAACGCAGGCGGTGTGCGACGCGGCAGGCCGGCATCGCGAAACAGTTTTTGCATATCGCTCGACCAATATTCATAGGTTTCATAGCGTATATTTTGTACATCCGCTACGGTCGGGCACGCTTGCAAACCACTGCCAATATCCACCGCGATCCGGCGATGTAGCGTGGATACCCGAATCGGCGACACGCCTGGAATAAACCATGTTGATGTGGTTTGAGGGCATGCGGCATTGGGTAGATCGCCGCTCGCGGTACAAACATCGATCTTGGTTAAGCGTTTTGGCAACGGTCCCGATAGGCGTTGGGCGGCGTCGGCCATATTGCGTGAATCCGCGCCGATACTATCCACAATTTGAAAAAATAACGGGGCTGCGGCGGTGGCACCGATGAATGCCGGGTTCGCCTCCCCATCAAAATTGCCGATCCACACCGCGAGCACATAAGGCCCAAATACACCCACGCTCCACGCATCGCGAAATCCGTACGATGTGCCAGTCTTCCAGGCCACCGGAAAGCGCTTGGTCGCGAATGTGCTTTCACTCGGGCGCGGATTGTCTTTCAACATATCGAGAGTGATGAAGGCCGCTTCTTCACTCATCAGACGCACGCCAGCCTTCGGCACATCGGTTGGCACAGCGGTCGCCGCAGAATATTGAATCGGTTTTAGCTCACCACGATTAGCCAGTGCGGCATACAACGTGACCAGCTCTTCCATCGTCACTTCGCCGCCGCCCAGCACCAGCGCCAAACCGTAATGCGCCTCCGGCTTCATGCGCGAAATACCCGCAGTTTTCAGAAAATCGTAAAGCGATGGCTTGGATAATTTTGAGGCGACTTGCACCGCCGGAATATTGCGGCTTTTTATCAGCGCATCGTGTGCCGTAATCGGCCCGACAAATTGCCCATCAAAATTCTCCGGGCTGAACGGGCCAAAACTCGACGGTAAATCCCGTAATACCGTCGCCGGATGCAGTACACCTTGATCGATGCCGAGCGCGTATACAAATGGTTTTAGGGTAGACCCGGGCGAACGTTTTGCCAGCGTGCCGTTTACTTGCCCGTCAATATCCGCATTGAAGAAATCGGCTGAACCCACCACCGCTTTGACTGCCATCGTCCTCGTATCCAGCAACATGGCCGAGGCGTTGCGAATACCGAGGCGATTATTGGCCGTCACATAGGCGCGCAGATGGCGCTCCAGCAACTTTTGCTGACGCAAATCAATGGTGGAGCGAATCTCCGACGCCGATTGGTTTTTTGCCGCAATTGCCTTCGCGGTTCGAGCGCTGGCGAGCAGACCCTCGACCGCATGCGGCGCAAAAAACGGTAGCTCGTCAATTGCACCCAACTTAAACGGTGTGGCAATTTGCGCGCTTTTGTCAGCGTCCGCGGGATGAACCTCGATCCACTCTTTAAACAGTGCCTCGCGGGCTGCCACCAGCGGTGCGGCTTTATTGTCACCCGCCCCGCTTACTGAACCAAGTCCACCGCGGCGCGCCGGGCTTTGTGGGATCACCGTCATCGCGAGCGCTTCCGACAGGGTCAGTTTTTCGGCGCGCTTGGAAAAATAAATCAGACTTGCCGCGCCCACGCCTTCAATGTTTGCGCCATACGGCACCAGATTTAAATACGCCTCCAAAATATCGCTCTTGCTGTACGACATTTCAAGCTGAAGCGCGCGCGCAATTTGTTTTAATTTCCCGCCAACAGATCGCGAATTAAGTCGGTATTTCAGCCGCGCCAATTGCATGCTGATCGTCGAGCCGCCTTGCCTGCGCTCATCCGTGAAATAGGTGCGCCACGCACCGCGCCCGAGCGCAAACGGATTGATGCCGGGGTGATATTTGAAATGCCGATCCTCATGCAGCAAAGTGGCCTCGACCAGCGTCGGCGAGATTTCCTTGAGCGGCGTCCACAGACGAAATTTATCGTCGTCTGAGAGCGTAAGACGCAGCAGGCGGCCATTGGTGTCGTAAATCGCAGTCGATGACGCGAAGGATTGTGAAAGGGGCGCACGCGGCCACAGGCGAACTGTGGCCACCGTGAGCAGCGCCGCCAATCCAACCGCAAGAAACAGCCGGACTTTCCAATGAAAGAATAATTGGTGCAATCGACTTGGCGGGCGCATTAGCGTGAGATGTCCATGTTGTTTATCGCGACAATGCGCAATTTGTAGGCCTCGCAAGTTCGCTGGTCACACAACGCCGAGAACCACACCCGCCCTTGTCCAAACATCGCACCCTTGTAATTGCTGAACAGCGTTTCATATTGCTGTTGTTCAACCGCCTTTCTAACAGTGGTATTAAAAATTTCGTTGTACCGTGCAATAAAAATAATTTCAGTTTTGACGGAAGCTTTGCCATTTACGGTTAGGGGAAACGCAACCAACTTTGCCATCGCTCGCGCATCGCCCGCAGCATTTGCAGCCTTAATCTTGTTGAAAAACGATTGAGCCTCCTCATTAGTCATTCCCGACTTTGGATGAATCTCGGCGCTAGCGTTTCCATGCAAAAAAGCCAACATAACCAAACCAAGTGTGAATTTGGCAAATGAACGAGCGGAAAGATAGCGCATCGCTAGTCACCCTCTTGTAAAGAGTATTAATGAATCGCTATTACGGTTTCTCAACCGCGATCCGCCCACCCAATGACCGCGCTTGAATGCTGCGGTCGTACATGGATTCGGCAAACGTGGGTGGCACAATGAAATTGCCAGTGTTGGTAGCTTTGATACGATAGATAAACGTCTTCACGCCAGCTTCTATATAGCCATAGAGCACAATGCGGTCTTCGCGAATGTCTACATAGTCCGGCGTAAAAGTCGATTTCCTTGATCCGATCGGTGGCACATAACGATCTGCACCTTCCGTCGTTTCGGCGCTTTCAGCCGACTGCTCACCGTCTGCAGAAGCGGCATCATTGGTCGGCTTTGCAGGCGCAGCGCGCGGCTCCGCGACAATTTCGAATCCGCCGGGCAGCAGATCAACAATGGCGATGTCGCCGAATCCATCCCCCTTCAGAGCACGCATTTTCACCACGACTTCGATCTCCTCGCCCAGCTTTACTTTGGTGATCGGCTTACCGGCAAGATCGGTATATTCACGCAACACTTCGATGCCATTTTTGATGTCAGTCGTTGGTAACGCGCGATCAAAACCGGATTGGTTTATCAAGTAATACGCCGTCAAATCGCCTTCAGCCGCAAACTGCACTTTCGCCGCAGCATCGGTCAAATTGGCGCGCGGCATCAAGCCTGCAGACAATGTCAGCGGATTCAATTTGCCGTCCTTCAATACTTCAGCAATCGAGAATTTTGGATTGGGCATATTGACCGACGCGCTGGCGTAGGCATCCAGCGCCAAGATCGCATAGCTCGAGCTCAGTGTGTTGTAGTAGCCCAGCTGAATCGATTTCAGCATCGATGGCAGCGCTTCCGGCGGCAATTTTTTCATGCGCTCCGGGAAATGTTTTGCGGTCAAATACACCAGCTGCGCGTTATGAATCAGGCTGTCGTAAAAATACGCATAACGCAATTGCTCGGGCGACACAAACTTCACGCCTGCCATCAGCGACTCAGCGGTTTTGGCCTGCTTCATTTGCTGATACGCGGCTGCCAAATACGCAGCCGCCAAATCCTGCCGCCAAGTTTTGGCATACACCGCCTCCAGCCGCGCCTGCAGTGCCGCCGCGTAGTTGGACGTGACTTTGCCCTCACGCGTGAGCAGGTAAATCGCAAACGCCCGGATGCGCTCATCCGCCAGGGTCTTGCCGTCGGTGGCAGCCAATTGTTCCAAATAGCCTTCCGCTGCCTTCAACATGTCTGCCGGAACAACCTGGCCGCGTTCACGTGCTTCAATCAAAAACAGCGTGGCGTATACACTCGCGAATTCGTTGACCTGCGCGTTCGCGGCCCACATGCCAAAGCCACCTTCCGCGTTCTGACGTGAACGTAGCGTGGCAATCAAGGCCGCCAAATTATCTGTTTCCTTTTGCTGCTTGAGCTTGCCAAATTCAGGCCGGTTGCCCAACACGACTGCGGGCACGGCCATGCTCACCAACTGCTCGGTGCAGCTATACGGAAAACTGCCCAGATACGACGACAGTCCACCCGCGAGCGACAAGGGAACATGCGAAATGCCCGCGTCCAGTGTGCGGTATTCGGCGTAAAGGCTGCGCGTGACTGGCACCTCAATTTTCTTGTCTTTGAAGTCACCCGCGATCAGGCTCGTCATGTACGGCACAGCTGGCCGCACGCTAATGTCCTCGCCGTACTTGCTGCTCTTAGTGCCAATGCCGGCGCTGAAGGTGAGCGTGCCTGAACCCAATTTGTCTTTGGCGCGCACCCGATATTTCGCTACACCCTCGCGCAATTCGGCAATCGACAAATTCTGTTTTGCCTCACCGATAATTTCAAAATGCGCCGAACTCACAAGCGCTGCTGCCACCGTCGCGGTTTTACCTGAACCCACCAAATTGTTGGCAATGCCCACGCTGACATCAAACTCATCGCCCGGTGCGACCACCACCGGCACATTCGGTGACAATACAAAATCCCCGCGCGCGGTGGTCTTTTTCTCAGCGACGCCAATCGCATCATCTGACACCGCTACCATCATCACGCGCATGGTGCCATTGAAATAATTCGGTACCGTGTAAGAAAGCTCTTTCTCGGTCGGGCCGATATCAATCAAGCCGCTCCAATATGTGACCGGCTTATCGCGTTTACGTTTAAACGGATTCAGGTTTTTGCCAATTGCACCGGCCTGATCGCCGCCCGGTGCCGCTTGCGCCATCAAGCGTTTGAACTCCGGCAGAATCAAATCCAGAATCTGCGAGGTCTTCACATCGAGCGCGCGCTTCTGGAAAAAGAAACCGAGTGGATTCGCGGTTTTATAGCTCGCCACTTGCAAGATGCCCTCGTCGACCACGAACAATACCGCGCGGGTCGGTTTGTCGGACTTCACTTTCATTTTCAATATTTCGCCCGGCTTTACGAGTGCAGGCGCATCCAGCGTGAGCTTGGCTTTACGCTGATCCAGATTGACTTGGAATGGCATCACCCCGACCGATAAGGGCGACGAAAATATTTCATCTGACGCCGCATCGCGGACAAACGCGACCGACACATAGCCATTCCCTTCGAAGCCCGCCGGAATTTTAATTTTCTGCACCGAGCTGGTGGTCGTAGTCTTGAACCAGTGCGATGCATGCACCTTGTCGCGCTCGATGGTGATCAAACCTGCGCCCACATAAGGTGCCTTGATTTGCAATTCAATTTCTTCACCCGGCGTGTAATCGGATTTGTTCAATACGATCTGTAATTCTGCATTTTTCTCCAGCGAGCGGGTAAGGTTGGCGGAGCCTGCGACGTTGTATTCGACCTTCGAAAGCTCTTGTCCGGATCCATCGCGCACCACCAGTGAATAGGTGCCTGGATCTTTGGTGGGCAAGGGATATTTGAGTCCGGCGGCAGCGATTTGCAGCGGCGTTTCACTCAGCACGGTTTTCTTTTCCACGCTCTCATATTTATAGGTGCCGCTATCCTGCTTGGTTAGCACCGACACAAATTTGCGTTCGACAAACTGCATTTTCAAATCGGCAATGGCGGTTTTCTTGGCCATCGGATTGATGCCGATAAATTCCACGCTGCGTGCAGCGCCTTTGGTGACATAGCCCAGATCGCCATCCGCTTTGTAGCCCACCAAATACGGCATTGACGATACCAGCACGCCGGTTTCGGCTGATACGCTACGCCCGCCCTCGGCCTCAAAGCCTTGTGCGACCACCAATAAGCGATACGTCGCGCGCGTGAAGCGCTTCAAATTCAGATCAAATTCCGCCTCACCTTTTTCGTCGGTTTTAGTGTCGTTCAGTTTCTCGTTTACCGGCTCCTTGCTACGCTGCGGATCGTAGAACGTAAAGTCTTTATAGCTCGCGAATGCGGGGTATGAAGGCGACAAGGTCAGCGCACCGGTGATGCGGCGATCAGCGGCAGGCGTGCCGAATAGATTTTGCAAATTGACGCGCGCTTTCAGATCATCAGGCGACACCCAGCCATCGAAGGATTCCGCAGACAAATTCGCCGTCATCTTTAAACGGTCCGGCAAAAATTCGCGCACCTTGACCTCAACTGAGCCCAACAAACTGGCGGCTTCGCCATCTTTTACCGTGTGCAAATTAATCGTGTAATTACCGGTCGGCGAGGTTTCTTGCGTGGTGTGTCGAATCTCTTCAAATCCCGATGATGAGAGCTTTATCTTCTCGCGCTTCACGGTCAAGCCGCGCGCATCAGTGATGATCGCTTCCAGCGGAATCCCGGCGAGCTTTTTCGTCCAGTCGCTCGCCTTCACAATCATGCCGACGCGGATTTCGTCGCCTGGACGATAGATGCCTCGGTCGGAAAAAAGGTAGGCAGTCAATTTGTCACTTTGCGCAGTATTTGCAACACCACCAACGTCAAAACGCGACATATCGAGATCACGATCCGCACGGTTCATCGGCATGAACGACAAATCACCGGCTTTTTTCACGATATACAAAATCGGTTGCTGCTCGCGCTTGAATGCTTTCAAGCTGCCGAACCGCACATGGCCTTCAGCATCGGAGGTTTGGGTAAGAATTGCAATGCCGTTTTTACCGATGATCTCCACGGTGGCACCCGCCACCGGATCGCCCGAGGCAATCGACTGCACAAATACATCCTGGCTGGTGTCGACGTTCTTTTTGACGAGTAAACCAAGATCGGTCACCACCAACAAGCGCGAGTCTTTGCCGCCTACACTTCTAATTTTCCTGGTGGATTTATTCTGCTCAATCCCTTCGATGTTCAGGAAAAATACGCCGCGCTTGTTGT
The DNA here is from genome assembly GCA_038224475.1 of Burkholderiales bacterium. Classification (GTDB taxonomy): domain Bacteria; phylum Pseudomonadota; class Gammaproteobacteria; order Burkholderiales; family Usitatibacteraceae; genus UKL13-2. Next base: position 11,678 of record JBBRFJ010000039.1, on the reverse strand, counting down.
CCGCTGATTTATCCAAATACTTGCCCAAGTCAAACGCGCTGTACTGCGATTTGCCCGGTGGGAGCTTGGTCAGTTCGTTGATTTCCTCAAAGCGTTCGGTCAGATTATTGGCGTCGAAATCATTCATGAAATCGGGCTTGGAAAAATTGCCATTGCTCAGGGTCACCAAATGCTGAATTTGCTGCGGCAGCAAGCGACCCACCTCATAGCGCAGCGCGGGAATATCACGCGTCATCACCGACACTTTTTTCTCTCCACTCATGGCCAGTAATGAGCCCGAATGCAGGATGCGCAGCTCTTTCGGAAATTCGGGCACGCGCATGGTTTGTTCGACAGCGTTGCGCATCGCGTAGCCGCCAAAGGCTTTGAAATCTTTATTCACCTTTACAAAGATATAGCGCCCCACATCGGCGGTAAATTTGAAGCTGTGGAGCTGCACAAATTCGCGTTCTGCCGGAATCGGCTCCAACTTCAGCGGCTCGCCCAACTTCAAAATTTCCGGGCCAATTTTGCTCGGATCGTTCCACTGGTAAGCGTACTTGCGATCTTCGGGTTTGGTGTCGGGATGGAAAATAGGCAGCACATACGCTGTCACATTTTTTGCGAAATCTTTTTCATGCACTGTCGCGGTGGTTTCCAACACCAGCACTTGTTCCGGCTCAAATTTATCGTTATTGACCAGCGTCGGTTTTATCGCCGCGACGCGCAGGGAATAAATGCTCGGCACCGCCACGGTGCGCGTCAGCGGCTCGGTGGTCTTGTTGCTGCCGCGGGCGGCGACCAAGCCTTTATCGATGGTCATGGTCACTCCGCTGTCATCTTTGGGCACCGGCAACGTGGCGGAATGAATGTAGGCGTTTAGTTTGAGCTTGTCGTACGTGACACTAAATTTTGGCTCGCTGTTATTGGCGGCATCAGGCCCGGTGAATTTCAAATTCACGCGCTTCTCAAACTCGGCCGAATCGACGGGATGACTGAAATTGACCGTGTTCACGACTTTTTTAAGCTGCGGATCGGTCGGGTCCTGGTAGAACTCACCTTGCGTCACTTTCGCCACAAATGGTGCGCTTTGAAAATCAAATTTATACTTCGCGACGCGAACGTTGTCAGCTAAAAAACCTTTTTTAGCAAACGTCACATTTATGTCCTGCCCAATCGGCCAGTCTATTTTCGGCATAAACGACATATTTTTATCGTCGTCCCACGTCCAGACGCCATCCAGCTTCGGCTCGATTTCAATGCCGCTAGTGATCACCTTGCCGGTATTGGCGAGCGGCGCCACCGACAACTCAAACGCGACTCTGAGCGGCAGCGGCTTCCAATCTTTCTCCTCGATGGGCGTGCGCTCGGGCGCGGTCACGGTGTATTTGGATTCGACCGGCTTCGGCTGCTGCTCCCACCACCACCAGCCGCCCGCCATTGCGGCCAGCAGGGCCACGGTGACTGTGCCCGCAATCGCACTTTGCTTGGGCCTCGCGCCCACATAGCCGCCCGCCTGTTTAAATTTCCCGCCCAGCCAAGTGAACCAAGGCGGTGATTGCCACGCTACTGAGCCGAAGAGTTTGGACAGGAACCAGCCAATAGCACGGCCCACAAAACGGCCTGTACCAACGATGAAGGCGAACACGGACTGAAGCGATTTCATTTTTATTTTTCCCTAGCTTGCCCAACTTTGGGCCAAGCGAAATATGACCGGCATCCCATGCCAGCTCACATCCTAACTTTAGCGGAAAGGAAAGACAAAAGCGGGGCATGAATGTGGCGAAATTATGGTGGGGAATCGCCACTGTTTTGAGCCCGCTTCAAACTTTCGCCGTGACCGTGGTCGCGCTGCATCACCGTTCTTGTTGGTGGTACGCAAAGAAGCAGATTTTCCACAATGCCGCTAGAAATAAAAGCGTAAAGCTAAGCCTAGCGCGCTTTTCGAACTACTAATGCCCCAAAAGGCTTTCCTGCGCTAGTGTTTATCACTCATCAAACTATTCAGCCGTCGCCCGTTGATCCTCGATTTCCTCACCCAAAAATCCGCCACTCTGATGTTCCCACAATCGCGCGTAGAGTCCGTTGAGGACGAGCAGGCTGTGGTGGTCACCTTCTTCGACAATGCGCCCGCGATCCAAAACGATCAGGCGATCCATCGCAGCGATCGTCGATAGGCGGTGGGCGATGGCGACGACGGTTTTGCCCTCCATTAATTTATAGAGGCTGGCTTGAATCGCGGCTTCGACTTCAGAATCGAGCGCACTGGTAGCCTCATCAAGCAGCAAAATCGGTGCATCTTTTAATTTAACGCGCGCAATCGCGATGCGCTGGCGTTGTCCGCCTGATAATTTCACGCCGCGCTCACCGACGTGCGCGTCATAAGCAACGCGCCCGCTCGGATCGGTCAGGGTTTGAATAAAATCGTGTGCCTCGGCACGTTTGGCGGCGGCGATCATTTGCGCGTCGTTCGCGTCCGGCCTGCCATACATGATGTTGTCGCGGACCGAGCGATGCAGCAAAGAGGTATCTTGCGTGACCATGCCGACTTGGGCGCGCAATGTGTCTTGGGTGACGCGAGAGATGTCTTGACCGTCAATCAGAATGCGGCCGGAGCGGACGTCGTAAAACCGCAGCAGCAGATTGACGATGGTGGATTTACCCGCGCCCGAGCGACCGACCAGGCCGATTTTCTCGCCGGGGCGAATCACCAGATTTAGCTCATCAAGCACATTTTTTTCGCCACCATAAGCGAAGCAAACGTGCTCAAAACGGATTTCGCCACGCGTGACTTCCAGCGCTTTGGCGTCTGGCAGATCAAGTACCGTATGGGGACGCGAGAGTATCGACATACCATCACGCACCGTGCCGATGTGTTCAAAGAGCGAGGCGAATTCCCACATCACCCAATGCGAAATGCCGTTGAGCCGCAGCGCCATCGCCGTCGCCGCCGCCACCGCGCCCACCCCCACGCTGCCTTGCGTCCACAGATACAAGGTCGCACCGGCGGTGCTGGCAATCAGCAGCATGCTCAAGATGTGATTGACGATTTCGAAGCTGGTAATCAAGCGCCATTGTTGATGGACAGTCAACATGAAATCTTGCATGGCGGAACGCGCAAAACCGGCTTCGCGATTGGTGTGCGAGAACAATTTCACGGTGGCGATATTGGTGTACGCATCGGTGATGCGGCCGGTCATGAGCGAGCGTGCATCTGCCTGCGCCTGCGCGACTTTTCCCAGCCGCGGCACGAAAAAACACAGCGCGCAAATGTACAAGCCCAGCCACGCTAAAAATGGCACCAATAGCCAGGCGTCAAAGCCGCCGACCACCGCGACCATGGTCACGAAATAAATAATCACAAACACCATGATGTCAGCCAAGATCATCCACACATCACGCACGGCGAGCGCGGTTTGCATGACCTTGGTCGCGACGCGGCCGGCGAATTCGTCCTGATAAAAACTCAATGATTGGCTCAACATCAAGCGGTGAAAATTCCAGCGCAGCAGCATCGGGAAATTGCCCGCCATGGCCTGATGTTTGAACAGCGCCTGCAACGCGACGACGAGCGGACTCAAAAACAAAATCAGCGCAAGCAACAAAAGATGCGTGCGCTGCTCCGTCCACAATTGCGCAGGGGCAATTTTCGACAACCAATCCACCACATTGCCCAACATGCTGAACAGCAATGCCTCAAACGCACCAATGGTGGCGGTCAATAAGGTCATCGCCAGAATGTAAGGCCGCAAGCCACGCGTGCACGACCACATGAACGCAAAAAAGCCTTTTGGTGGCGGCGTGGGTGTAGCGTCGGGGTAAGGGCGAACTAAGTTTTCAAAAACGCGAAACATAGGGAACTTTCTGGCGAACCATGATGAAGATTTCAAAATCTCGCGGTCAATTTTAATCTAAGCGCCAACCGGACGAATGGGCGCTTCATCTCGCGTGGCACCTCACCGCGATTGGGGTTTACCCGAACCTACTTTTTGCAGGGATCAGCTGTTTTCCGGAGTGCAACACGGCGACCGAATTTTACGAAACCCAGACTAATCGGCCATCACCGTGCGCTCGGCCGCCCAAGCGCGCAGAGCGTCTATTTCCTCAGCGCGTATCACCGACAGCGGACGGGTATTGCGGATTTCTGTTTTGAGCATATCCGGCGTAAGTGCCGTCTTGCTGGCGAATGCTTCATAGAGCCCCGCGATGACCACCTGCTCAATCTCTGCGCCGGAGAATCCTGCAGCCATGTCGGCTAAGACGGCCAAATCAAAGCGGGCAACATCTTCGCCGCGTTTGCCCAAGTGAATTCGGAAAATATCAGCGCGCACGGCAGCACTCGGGAGATCAACAAAAAATATTTCATCGAAGCGGCCCTTGCGCAATAGCTCCGGCGGCAGGCGCGAAATATCGTTGGCAGTCGCGACCATAAATACGCGGCTTTTACGATCACTCATCCATGTCAACAGCGCACCTAGAATGCGCCGTGACACGCCGCCATCGGCCGAATCATTGCCTACCGATAAGCCTTTTTCAATTTCATCAAGCCACAGTACGCATGGGGTCATGGCCTCGGCCGTGTCCAGCGCGTCGCGCAGATTGCGCTCGGTTTCGCCTTGGAATTTATTGTAGAGCGCGCCGATGTCGAGGCGCAGTAATGGGGCCGACCAAGAGCCGGCAATCGCTTTCGCCGCCAGACTTTTACCGCCACCTTGGACGCCCAACAGCAGTACACCCTTGGGTGCGTCGAGTTTGGCGGTGTCGGCTTCGCCGGCGAACACGGGACGGCGACGCTCCAGCCATTTCTTCAAATTATTTTGTCCGCCCACATCACTGAATTTCGCCAGATCTGTCGACAGCGTGAGCGTTCCGCCAGACCCAAAGGACTCATGCTTATGCCGCAGCACGCGGGCGATGTCTTCCATGTTGATGATGCCATCGTGCTCCATACACTGACGCACCACGCGCCGCGCATCGTCTTTGGTGAAGCCGATCAAATGCTGGCACAGCATGCGCAACACATCTTGCTCGCCCTGCGGAAGTTTGCCGTCATTCTGTTGCGACCAATACGCGGCCTCTTCGCGAATCACAACCGCGAGCTCTTGGGCGTTGGGCAAGGTGAGCCGGAAGGTGGCGCTTACGCGCTGTAAATCTGCGGGCAATTTAACGCGCGAGCCGACAAAGATTAAGGTGCGATTGACATCGTAATAATCGAGCGCTATCTCGCGGATCAAGCGTTCATTAATCGGGTTGTCGAGAAACGGCTGCGCATCGAGAAGCACATAAACCCCATTCTGCCGGGTTTTATGAATGTGTTTTAGCGCATCCAACAAATCATTGGTTTGCACCACGCCATCCGTGCGGTTATTGCGGCGAATGCCGTTGGTGATACTCCATACGAATACCGCGAATGATTCAAGATTGCCGACCTGCTCTATCAAACGCAAAAAGCGAATTTCTTCCGGCGTTTCAACGATCACGATCGGAAAGTGCGAGCGAATCAACATCGATAATTCTTGCTGATCGTTTTTCATAATCGCCTATCGATTTGTAGAAGCACAGGAGCACCGATAACTGCGGACATCGCAAAATACAAAACCCAATAAGGGCGGACGTCACCGAGCAGTTTTGCCCTGAACCGCCCGCCCGCTAAAGGGTTTGTGTTTTAAAACAACCACGGCTCGGCCGGCTTTCAATGGCTGCTGATGGTTGAATATGCAGCTGACTAAGCGGCCTTTTTCTTTTTAGCCGCCGTTTTGGTGGCGGACTTAGCCGCAGGTTTGGTTGCAACTTTCTTGGTAGCCACCTTCGCCGGCTCAACTTCGGCCAATTTTGCCGCCGGCTTTTTCGCAACCTTTTTCTTGGTGATGATGCCACCCGTTCGTTCTTCGATTAACGCAACTGCTTCGGCCAAGGTAATCGTATCGGCCTGATCTTTATCGGGAATGGTGGCGTTAGTAGTGCCGTGCTTCACATACGGTCCGTAGCGACCTGAATAGACTGAGATGACCTGATCATCTTCGGGATGTTTACCGAGAATGCGCAACGCACCCGCAGGGCCTGCTGAGGCGGCTTTGCCTTTAGCCCCGGCTTTCGGTTCGCGCGGCTCGAACTCGAAACCAATTTTGCCGTCGGGTTGGCGCACCAGAAACGCTGAAAACGGGCGACCTTTTTTCGAGATGAATTTATCGATCAAATCTGTTTTGCCTGCATCGAGCAGCTTCACCATTTGCTCACGCTCAATCGCACGCTGCAAGATGATTCTGCCGGAGCGGAAATCGCAGGTCTTGGCAGCGCCCAGGGCTTTTTCGCAGCTATAAGCGTTGGGCATTTCGAATACGCGCGCGTTGCATTTCGGGCACGCGCCGAGGGGCTCCTGGCCGGTGAAATCGGGCGGCTCACCGTCTTCGCTTTCTTTATCACCCCATGAAAATTCGATGCCGAATTCTTTGTTCATGATGATGTTTGCCGAGAACGCGCGGCCCAAGCGGCTGCGGAATCCGTCCAGCGGGCCGACATCGCGTTTCTCAATCAGCGTTTCAGCTTCGGCCACTTCGAGCTGACGTCCCGCTAAAATTTTCCAGAACCCAAAATCGCATTTTTGGCACTGGAATTTTTTATAATTTTCATGCACCGCACCACCGCATTTCGGGCACGGTGTTTTGAGCACACCAAAATCCCCAGGGATCGTATCGGCCTCAAAGTTTTTTGCCTGCCCGACGATATGTTTCGTCATCTCGGTAATTTCGGCCATAAATTTGGGGCGCGATAATTTACCTTGTTGCATTTGCGAAAGCTTGTATTCCCACTCGGCGGTCATCTCGGGCGAGAACAATTCCGGCACGCCAAGACCGTGCAATAAGGTGATCAGCGAAAATGCTTTCGCAGTCGGAATAAGCTCACGACCTTCACGCAAAATATATTTTTCGTAGAGCAGGCCTTCAATGGTCGCGGCACGGGTAGCCGGCGTGCCAAGGCCCTTTTCTTTCATCGCGGCACGTAGCTCATCGTCGTCAATCAACTTGCCCGCGCCTTCCATCGCGGACAGGAGAGTAGCTTCAGAAAAGCGCGCGGGTGGTTTGGTCTGGTTCGCTTTCGCCTCGATCATTTCGGCTTTCACCGTCTCGCCCTGCTTGACCGCGGATAAATTACTGGTCGCGTTTTCATCGTCAATCTCGCGGCCATAAACAGCGAGCCAACCGGCGTTGACCAATACTTTGCCCTCAGATTTGAACGGCTCTGATTCAACGCGAGTAATACGCGTAGTCTGTAAAAATTCGGCGCTGGGATGAAACACGGCCAGAAAACGTTTGACCACGAAATCATAGAGCTTGGTTTCAATCTCGTTCAGCGATTTTGGTGCTTGCGTGGTCGGGATAATCGCGAAGTGATCCGAAATTTTTGTGTTGTCAAAAATCCGCTTGTTCGGCTTCACCCATTTTTCATCGAGAATTTTCTTGGCAAACGTGTTGTACGGGCCTTCTTTCAACATAGTCAGGGTTTCGTTCACGGTCGGAATGTAATCTTCCGGCAGCGCCCGCGCATCCGTTCGCGGATAAGTCAAAACTTTGTGCTTCTCATACAGCGCCTGCGCCAAACCGAGGGTGGTCTTTGCGCTAAAACCGAAACGCGAATTGGCCTCGCGTTGCAGCGAAGTTAGATCAAACAACATCGGCGGCGCCTGGGTCGTGGGCTTTGATTCTTCTTCGACAATGCCGGGCTTACCCATGCATTTGGTGACCAGCGCCTGCGCCGATTTTTCGTCCCAGATGCGTTCCGGGCGCAGGCCCTCGTCGTCAGATTTTTTGAATTTTTCATCAAACCAGCGGCCGCTATAGTCTCCACCGCTCGCCGAAAAATTACCAATCACTTCCCAATAGTCACGTGATTTGAAGGCTTTAATTTTTGCTTCGCGCTCGACCATGATCGCTAGCGTCGGCGTTTGAACGCGGCCCACCGTAGTGAGTTGAAAACCACCGGAGCGCGAATTAAACGCCGTCATCGCGCGGGTGCCGTTGATGCCGACCAACCAATCGGATTCGCTGCGGCAGACCGCCGCATCGGCCAGCGGCTCATACGCTTCTCCATCGGCCAATTTTTTAAAGCCGCTGGTGATGGCAGATTGAGTCATTGATTGCAGCCACAAGCGCTGTATCGGATGCTTTGATTTTGCGTATTGCGCAATGTAGCGGAATATTAGCTCACCTTCGCGCCCGGCGTCACAGGCATTGATAAGACCGGAAATGTCTTTGCGTTTCAAGAGCTTTAACAGCATCTTTAATCGCGGCTCGGTTTTCTCAATCGGTCGTAGCGCGAAGTGGGTCGGAATCGCCGGCAAATGCGCAAATGTCCACTTGCCGCGTTTGACCTCCTCCTCCTCGGGCATGGCAATTTCGACCAGGTGGCCGACCGCAGACGACAATACAAAATCGTCACTTTCGAAATAGTCAGCTTGTTTTGAAAACCCTCCCAACGCTTTGGCAATATCGTTGGCAACTGAAGGTTTTTCGGCAATGATGAGGCGTTTGGTCACGGCGGGTTTCGTTTTCTTTTTGGTCAAACTGGGGTTGTCACGCTGCTAGTTTGTTAATGACAAAACGGCAAAACAAAGGCAAAACGGAACAAATGATAGACAGGATTCAAAGGTTTTTACAAGCGTCGTGCAATTCGGCGCGCTTTTAGCGTACGCGATAAATGGCATGCAATCATGATTTTGCAACCAGCAATGCAGATGGATGCGGCTTGTGCAGCGTGGGTCGTCACACTAGAGCATTCGCTGGCGAAGTAGTACCTCATGCGCCGCCGGTGCACCATCGCACGCCCTGTGGACGCACTACCGCATTCGCTGGTATCTGCCACCGGGCAACGAGGTAATAACGCCTTCGATCTCCAGCTCAGTGATTCTTAACATCACTTGGTCAGCCGGCAGCTCAACTCGTTCCATCAACGCGTCAATTGAGGCGGGGTCGTAACCCATCGCGGCTAACAGCGGATCGAGGTCAGCATCGTTTTCTTCATCCAGCTCCCCTTCAACTTGGGTAGCCTTGTTGGCGCGAGCCACCGTGTTGCGCCACTGTAGTTCAACCAAAATATCGTTGGCGTCATCCACTAATTTCGCGCCCTGCTTAATCAGCTGGTGGCAACCTTTGGAGAAGGGCGAATGGATCGTTCCGGGAATCGCGAATACTTCACGCCCCTGCTCAGCCGCCTGCCGCGCTGTGATCAAAGAGCCCGACGCAAGTGCCGCTTCGACCACCAATACACCTCGCGATAGACCGCTGATGATGCGGTTACGACGCGGGAAATTTTGCGCCAGCGCAGGTGTGCCTAGCGAGAACTCGGAAATAATCAAGCCTTTTTCGACCAATTCTCGCGCCAGCGCCTTGTTGCGCGCCGGGTAGACCAGATCAAGCCCGGTTCCAACTACCGCTATTGAAGATGCACCGCCGTCCAATCCACCACGATGCGCGGCAGCATCTATGCCCAGCGCCATACCTGAAATGATCGTGAGTCCGGCAGTCGATAGCGCGCGTGAGAACACTTCTGCATTTTGCAAACCTACGGGAGTGGCGTTACGACTTCCCACGACTGCCACGCCATGGCTGGCCAACAGGGCACGATTGCCCTTCAGATATAAAATTGGCGGCGGATCACTGATCTGCAGCAGCGATGGGGGATAGTCCGCGTCAGCCAAGGTGAGCAAGTGATTGGCTTCTCCCTCCAACCATTTTTTGGCGGCTTCGAGTTGATCCACTGCGGGACCAATAGCAATGGCATCCGCCGCTTTCGCGCTCACCACACGGGTTAGCGATGACGGCGACTGTGCCAGCACAGCGGCGGGGGAGCCAAACTCAGCGAGTAGCCGCCGCAAGCCTTCACCACCCAAGCCGGGAATGAGGTCAAGCGCAAGCCATGCTTCTGGCTCATCGCCAGCATTCGGAATCGGCACAGCTATCGGGAAAAGGCTTTTGGGATCGCGCGCGTCGTCTACAGGCTTGCCATTTAAGGCGTCTGCACGACGTCACCGACCTTGAGCGAACGCTTGCTGCTCATCACCAGCGCATACGAGACTTTGTCGAAAGTTCGGAATATGAATACCAGCCCGTTGCGTTCGTCAGGCAGTTTTACTAGCGCAGGCATGTTGCTTTTCGACGCATCGCCTTTACGATATTCCCGGTCAAGATTCGCCAAATCATCCCCTACTTGGTTAAAGAACGTAGTAACAGCGGATTCGTGTCTGCCTGCGTCTGAATCACCCGTCGCGACCACATCGCCGAGCTGTGAAGTGGCCAACACGTGACCGACTTCTATACCATCGCGTTTGCCCAAGCCTACGACTACGATTGAGTATTGCGCGCTTTCTGCAACGCCGCCAAGGATTGAAACAATCGAACCCTTTACTTGCTTATCCGGACTACGCGGGCTGTAGGACGGTACCGGCGCTTCCACAGTTGGCGTTAAGCGGTCGCCGCGGCCAATTTCTTGGGTCGATTTAATAATCTCGATGGATGTGCCTTCGGGAATGGGCGCGCCATCAACTTGTGTTGTTTTGCCGAATCGGCTGACGCGTGCATCGCCTAGATATACGGCTTCATAGCCCAAAACCTCTTGCGTCACGGGGTCCTTCAACGCCTTGCCCGGACGGAAAACTTGCCACTTGATGCCTTGATCCTCGCGAATGCCGGCGGCATAGGCGCGATTGCCCGCACCAACGATGACACGTTCGTCTTCGGTCGCAATAATACGAGGGGCATCCTGCAATGCGCCCTCCTCAATCACCAGCGGTACAGTCAGGAACGGGCCGATGACTTTTGCCGGGATCGATGGAATGGCCTGCGCTATTTTTTCGACGCGGATTTGCGGCGATAGCTTGACGATGCCACCAGTTCCGCCGTTGTTACCGAGTGAAAGACGCGGGTTGCCATCAGCGTCAAAGGTCAGCTTGATAACGTCGCCCGGATAAATCCAATGAGGATCGCGAATCTGGCTGCGATTCATATTCCAGATTTCGGGCCAACGCCATGGTTCCTTTAAAAATTTAGCCGAAATACCCCACAAGGTATCGCCCCTCACCACCGTGTAAGTGTTGGGCGCATTGTCTGCTATCGCCAACGGACGCTTGGTGGCACGCGTCATCGCCCGCTTGGCGGGCGCCGGGGCTGACGGGGCTACTGCAGGCGCTGTTGGGCTTGGTTGAGCTGCGACGGCAGCGGTCGCCGTCGTTTGGGCAACTGGGATGATCACGGGCGCTGTCGTTGCCTTGGCCGCTGCTTTTGACTCGGCTGCGGCTGAGGGAACACCCTGAGCCAGCAAAATTTGGGGAACAAATCCCGATAAAGTCAGGACTAAGAGAAGGGTCTTGGTATTTTTCATGGCCGGTCTCGCTCAATACGGCTACTTAACAAGGTACAAGAGGAGCAACATGACCATTACGATCTGTAGCTTGCTGCCTCACATAGCCCCCCAAAGTACCCGCAGGATTATTTTCAGATTTGCTCGCGGATTTGCTAGTTTCGACGACTTCCACTAGACTTGAAAGCTAGTGATACGCCTCAAACTTAAAGTATTCTCTGAAGATTCTGCACTTAATTTATTCAATTCGCAAGCAATTATGGCCATCCTGCACGTTCTTACATTCCCTGATCCCCTCCTCAATCGTATCGCGGAGACTGTCAAAATAATCGACAACAAGGTCAAAA
>JBBRFJ010000038.1:0-24216 GCA_038224475.1 Burkholderiales bacterium | reverse complement strand
CGAAGTATCTGGTGTGCAATTCTGACGAAGGCGAGCCCGGCACTTGCAAGGATCGCGACATTCACCGCTATAACCCGCATCAGCTGATTGAAGGCATGATTATTGGTGCCTACGCGATGGGCATTCCGGTTGGCTATAACTATATTCATGGCGAGATTTGGGCTGAGTACGAGCGTTTTGAAGAGGCGCTGGAAGAAGCGCGCGCCGCGGGTTATTTGGGCAACAATATTTTGGGTTCGGAATTTTCGTTCCAACTACACGCCTTTCATGGTTATGGTGCCTACATTTGCGGTGAAGAAACTGCGCTGCTCGAATCGCTCGAAGGCAAAAAAGGTCAGCCGCGTTTCAAACCGCCATTTCCCGCTTCTTTCGGCGTGTACGGCAAACCGACGACGATTAACAACACCGAAACCTTCGCTGCCGTGCCGTTCATCATTCGCGAAGGCGGCGAAGCATTCCTGAATTTGGGTAAGCCCAACAATGGCGGCACCAAGCTGTTTTCCGTCACCGGCCATGTTGTTCGTCCCGGCAATTACGAAGTCAAACTCGGTACCCCGTTCGCGAAATTGCTTGAAATGGTCGGCGGTATGCGCGGTGGCAAAAAGCTTAAGGCGGTGATTCCCGGCGGCTCATCAATGCCCGTCATCAAGGCAGATTTGATGATGGCCACCGACATGGATTACGACTCAATTGCCAAAGCCGGATCGATGCTCGGCTCCGGTGCGGTGATCGTGATGGACGAAGATACCTGTATGGTCAAAGCGGCCGAGCGGCTGGCCTATTTTTACTATGAAGAGTCGTGTGGACAATGCACGCCGTGCCGCGAAGGCACTGGCTGGCTGTATCGCATTATCAGCCGTATTGAGCACGGCCAAGGCCGTGTCGAAGATCTCGACTTGCTGCTGAATTTATCGGATCAAATTCAAGGCCGTACCATTTGCGCGTTGGGCGATGCCGCGGCAATGCCGGTCAGAGCATTCGTAAAAAATTTCCGCGAAGAATTTGAATACCATATCGCGAATAAGCGCTGCATGGTGAAGGCGGGCGGTTATTCGTCAGCCGTCGTGCATGAGGCGCTGGCCATGGCTGCTGAATAAGAAACCAAAGAGAAATGATCAATCTAGAAATCGACGGCAAACAAGTTCAAGTTGAAAACGGCTCCACCGTGATGGAAGCCGCGAATAAACTCGGGGTGTTTGTACCGCATTTTTGTTATCACAAAAAATTAAGCATCGCGGCCAATTGCCGCATGTGTCTGGTGCAGGTTGAAAAGGCACCAAAGCCTTTGCCTGCTTGCGCCACGCCTGCGACGGAAGGCATGAAGGTGCAAACCTCATCGGAATACGCCAAAAAAGCGCAAGAAGGGGTGATGGAATTTTTGCTGATTAACCATCCACTCGATTGCCCGATTTGCGATCAGGGCGGCGAATGTCAGCTACAGGATTTGGCCGTCGGTTATGGCAACGGCGCATCGCGTTATCAAGAAGAAAAGCGCGTCGTGGTCAACAAAAATTTAGGCCCGCTGATTTCGACTGATATGACCCGCTGCATTCATTGCACGCGCTGCGTGAGATTCGGCCAAGAGATCGCCGGGGTGATGGAGTTGGGTCAGGCGGGTCGGGGTGAGCATTCGGAAATTCTCGCCTTCGTTGGCAACACGGTGGATTCGGAATTGTCCGGAAACATGATCGATCTATGCCCGGTCGGCGCGCTAACGTCGAAGCCATTTCGCTACTCCGCCCGCACTTGGGAATTGTCGCGTCGCAAATCGGTATCGCCGCATGATGGTCTGGGCTCGAATTTGATTGTGCAAGTGAAGCAGGACCGCGTGATGCGTGTGTTGCCGCTGGAAAACGAATCGATAAACGAATGCTGGTTATCTGACAAGGATCGTTTTTCGTACGAAGGGTTAAATTCGCCTGAGCGTCTCACCAAGCCGATGGTGAAGATAAACGGCACTTGGGCTGAGGCCGAGTGGCCAGACGCCCTGCAGGCAGTCGTGGACGGGTTAGAAAAGGTGAGCGCAAAACACGGCGCCGCGGCAGTTGATGCGTTGGCCTCGCCACACCAAACACTCGAAGAATTGTATTTGTTGAACAAGATGATTCGCGCCTTGGGTTCGAACAATATTGATACACGCTTGCGCCACGTCGACCGAAGCGCCGCCGGAAAAACGTCTGGTGCGTCCTGGCTCGGCATGAAGATCGCCGATATTGCCGCGTTGAAAAGCGTCTTGATCGTCGGTTCTACCTTGCGCAAGGATCATCCGCTGATCGCAAACCGTTTCCGCCAAGCCGCGAAAAAAGGTTTGCAGATAAATCTGGTGCACAGCACTGATGATGATTTGCTGATGAAGGTTGCCAACAAAGCGATCATTCGTCCGAGCGCGATGGCGCAGGCATTGGCGGCGATTGCGAAATCGATGGCCGACCTCCAAGGTTCAGCTTTGTCGGCAGAGATTGCGACGGCGATTAATGGTGTGACCGTTTCGGATCAATCAAATGCGATTGCCGCGAGTTTGATTGGCAAAGAGAAGTCCGCGGTGCTGCTTGGTAATTTTGCGCAACATCATCCAGATGCCTCAACGCTGCATGTCTTGTGCCAGGAAATCGCCAGGCTTTCAGGCGCGACCTTGGGTTTCCTGGGCGAGGCCGCGAACACTGTGGGCGCTGAGATCATATGCTCAAACCCTAGCGTGGGTGCGCTTTCCAGCGTAAAAACGGTTCGAGATCCGCTCCAAGCTTGCATCTTGCTAGGTGTAGAGCCTGAGCTGGACTGCGCAGCGCCGGTAACAACGACGAACGCATTGAAGTCGGCTGAGTTTGTGGTCGCTTTGTCAGCATTTCAGAATTCGGCGCTTAATTATGCACATGTGATTTTGCCGATTGCGCCATTTACAGAAACAGCCGGAACCTTCGTCAACACCGAAGGCACGGTGCAAAAATTTAATGGTGTCGTGAAGCCGCTCGGTGAAGCACGTCCTGCGTGGAAAATTATTCGTGTGCTCGGCAATATGCTGGGGCTGGATGGCTTCGATCAGGAAAACGTTGATGCGATTCGCAACGAGATTGCGCCGGACTTGCAGGCATTCGTAAACGCTAAATTGAGTAATGAAATTCACAACGTGGTGATCACGCTGCCAATCGCGTCAACGGGAATTGAACGTATCGCAGAAGTGCCGATATATGCCACTGATGCGCTGGTACGTCGCGCTGCATCGTTGCAAAAATCAGCAGACGCCAAGAACGCAAAAATTGCATTTTTATCCGGTGATATATTTGCAAACCTTGGCTTGGTGGATGGCGCAGATGTGCGAATCGTTCAGGGTGCCGGCGTGGCGATATTAAAAGCAAAATGCGATTCAACCCTGCCGTCAGGTTGTGCGCGTGTGGCAGCGGCAATAGCCGAAACATCGGCTCTGGATGATTCGTTTGGCGCAGTGGTGGTTGTGAAGATCTCTCTGGCAGCGGCGGCGGATTAAGCCATGCTCGAAACTCTCTATTCAACACTTGATTCCAGTTTCGTCAGCGCACTAGGCCCCGCAATGGGGCCGCCCGCTTTTGCGACTGCGTGGGCGCTGGCAAAAGTGGTGGCCGTGGTAGTCCCGCTGCTGGTTTTTGTTTTGTATTTTCAATTGGTCGAGCGTTGGGTGATCGGCTGGATGCAGGTGCGTCGTGGCCCGAATCGCGTCACGTTTTTTGGCATCAAATGGCTCGGCGGTTTTGCACAACCGATTGCCGATGCGCTGAAATTATTGCTCAAAGAACAGATCGTGCCGACCGGCGCGAATCGCTGGCTATTTTTACTGGCCCCGGCGCTGTCCGTTGCGCCGGCGATGGCGGTGTGGGCGGTGGTGCCGTTTATGCCGGGCTGGGTGATCGCGAATGCGGATGCGGGTTTGCTGGTGGTACTGGCATTGACCTCGATGGGTGTTTACGGCGTCATCATCGCGGGTTGGGCCTCGAATTCGAAATACGCATTTTTGGGCGCGATGCGTTCGGCCGCACAGGTCGTTAGCTACGAAATCGCGATGGGCTTTGCGCTGGTAGGTGGATTGATGGCGGCGCAAACCATGAATTTGAGTGAAATGGTGGCGAAGCAAGACAGTGCGTTTGGTTTGGGTGGATGGTTTTTCATTCCTTTATTCCCGCTCTTTATCGTGCATTTTATTGCCGGCGTGGCCGAGACGAATCGACATCCGTTCGATGTGGCCGAGGGCGAATCCGAAATTGTTGCGGGGCCATTGGTCGAGTATTCCGGCATGACGTGGTCGCTGTTTTTTCTGGCTGAATACGCGAATATGCTGCTGGTGGCGACCATTTCGACCATCATGTTTCTAGGCGGGTGGCTATCGCCGTTCCCCAAAGCTGTTCCGATATTGGGCGAGTCAAGCATCTTGTGGATGTTCGCAAAGATGATGTTCATCATGCTCATGTTTGTCTGGATACGTGCCTCGTTTCCGCGCTATCGCTATGACCAGATTATGCGACTCGGCTGGAAAGTATTTATCCCGATAACGATTGTGTGGATCATCGCGGTCGGCGTGATGATGCTGGATCCCGTGCGCCATTGGGCACCGTTTTCTATTTGGTTTGGAAAGTAATCATGTGGGATAGAACCAAAGAATTGATGAGCAGCATGATGTTGGGCGAGCTGCTGCAAGGCCTGAAACTGACCGGGCGGCATTTGTTCGCGCGCAAAATTACTGTGCAGTTTCCGGAAGAAAAAACCCCGCAGAGCCCCCGTTTCCGTGGCTTGCATGCGCTGCGTCGCTACCCGAATGGTGAAGAACGTTGTATCGCCTGCAAGCTGTGCGAAGCGGTGTGTCCGGCGCTGGCGATTACGATTGAGTCCGAGCAGCGTGATGACGGCAGCCGTCGCACCACGCGCTATGACATTGATCTGACGAAGTGTATTTTCTGCGGTTTCTGCGAGGAGTCGTGTCCGGTAGACTCGATTGTCGAGACCCATTTGCTCGAATATCACGGCGAAAAACGAGGCGATCTTTATTACACGAAGCCCATGTTGCTCGCGATTGGCGATAAATACGAGGATGAAATTGCCAGTCGGCGCGCGGAAGATGCGAAATATCGTTAATCGATTGCCGCGAGAATAAGCTATTGAGCAACGAGCCGCGCTATCAAATAGATGTTCTAAATTAAAACAACAATGAATTTCCAATCGATTATTTTTTATATTTTTGCCGCGATTCTGATCGTCTCAGGATTGCGTGTCATCACGGCGCGAAACCCGGTGCACGCAGTATTGTTTTTGGTGCTCGCGTTTTTCACGGCATCGGGCTTGTGGCTGTTGCTGTATGCAGAGTTTTTGGCGATCACGCTGATTCTCGTTTACGTCGGTGCGGTGATGGTGCTGTTCTTGTTCGTCGTGATGATGCTGGACATTAATTTCGACAAGCTGCGCGAAGGCTTTTGGAAATATTTGCCGGTGGCCGCCACGGTCGCGATTGCGATGGTGGTGGAAATGGTGCTGTTGATCACCAGCAAAAATTTCGCGCTCGCCAATAAAGCGTTCGGTGTGCCGCCCGCCGCAGGGTTTTCGAATAGCAAAGAATTGGGTCGTGTGCTTTACACCGATTATCTGTTGCCGTTCGAACTGGCCGCCGTGATTTTGCTGGTCGCGATTGTGGCGGCGATTGCGCTCACGCTGCGCCCGCGCAAAGAGGCGAAATCACAAATCGTTGGCGATCAGGTGCGCGTGAAAGCCAGTGATCGCTTGAAAATTGTCAAGATGGATGCAGAAAAAGAGCTTCCTTCCGCGCCCGCAGCGGCGGTCCCTACCGTGGCGCCCAAGCCTTCCGCCTGAACAACTGACTGAACGACACCCCGATGATTACCCTTTCAGACTACCTTGTGTTATCCGCGATCTTGTTTGCGATTTCGGTCGCCGGTATTTTTTTGAATCGCAAAAATATTATCGTGCTGTTGATGGCTATTGAATTGATGTTGCTCGCGGTGAACATGAATTTCATCGCGTTTTCGCATCATTGGGGAAATTTGAGCGGGCAGGTGATGGTGTTTTTTATTCTCACCGTGGCCGCTGCCGAGTCGGCAATCGGCTTGGCAATTTTGGTGATTCTGTTCCGCAATTTGCGCAGCATCAATGTGGATGATATTGCCACATTAAAAGGTTGATTTGGCGGCATGGCTGGAGAGGCAGTATCCACGGGCGTCTTCAGGCATATGCCGTCAGGATGCCCGCAGATATTAGTGTTTGGGGCATGTGCTGAAAAAAGTTAATTGTTCCGTTTTATAAAAATAACGAATTCATGATCGAAAATAAATTAGCCCTGCTTGCCGTTCCATTGCTGCCGCTGGTGGGCGCAGTGTTGGCCGGTTTCCTCGGCCCACGGCTAGGCCGCGCATTTGCACACACCGTCACGATTCTTGGGGTTGCGGCCTCCTTGGTTTTATCATTTTTTATCTTTCAGGACGTGCTCGCGGGGAAATCATTTAACGGCTCAATCTATACCTGGCTTGTGACAGGTGGTATCAAGCTTGAGGTCGGTTTTTTAGTCGATTCCCTCACCGTGATGATGATGTTGGTGGTCACGTTTGTGTCGCTGATGGTGCATATCTATACGATTGGTTATATGGCCGAAGACGAAGGCTACACGCGCTTCTTCGCCTATATTTCGCTGTTCACTTTTTCGATGTTGATGTTGGTGATGTCGAATAACTTCCTGCAACTATTTTTTGGCTGGGAAGCGGTAGGTTTGGTCTCATATTTGCTGATCGGCTTTTGGTACACGCGCCCGACAGCGATTTACGCGAACCTGAAAGCATTTCTGGTCAACCGCGTGGGTGATTTTGGTTTCTTGCTCGGCATCGGCCTGGTTTTTTCGTACATGGGCACGCTTGATTACGCGGAAACATTTCGCTTGGCACCGGGGTTGAAAGATCAAATGATCTCGCTGATTCCCGGCTGGCAGTGGTCGTTGATTACCGTGACCTGTATTTGTTTATTCATCGGCGCAATGGGCAAATCCGCGCAGTTTCCGTTGCATGTGTGGCTACCCGATTCGATGGAAGGTCCGACACCGATCTCCGCGCTGATTCACGCCGCGACAATGGTGACGGCCGGTATTTTCATGGTGGCGCGCATGAGCCCGCTGTTTGAAATGTCCGAGGCCGCGCTTTCATTCGTGTTGACCATTGGCGCGATCACCGCATTTTTCATGGGACTGATCGCGATTGTGCAATACGATATCAAGCGGGTCGTCGCCTACTCCACGCTGTCGCAGCTCGGCTACATGACGATGGCGCTGGGTGCGGGCGCGTATTCGGCGGGTGTGTTTCATTTGATGACGCATGCGTTTTTCAAAGCGGTGTTGTTCCTTGGTGCAGGCTCGGTGATTATCGCGATGCACCACGAACAGGACATGCGCAAAATGGGTGGCCTGCGAAAATATCTGCCGATCACTTATTTCACGGTGTTGATTGGCGCACTAGCCAATGCGGGCTTCCCACCCTTCGCCGGATTTTTCTCCAAAGACACCATCATCGAAGCGATTCACGCCTCGCATACGCCGGGAGCGGGAATCGCTTACATCGCAGCATTATTGGGCGTCTATGTCGGCGCGCTGTATTCATTCCGCTTGGTGTTCTTCGCTTTCCATGGCAAAGAGCGATTTCACCACAGTGAAAATCAAGATCATCATCAGGCGCACGATAAGCATGATGAGCACGATGCGCATGACGATCACGAACATCATGGCCTGGCACCGGGCGAAAAGCCGCATGAGACGCCGTGGGTGGTGACGCTACCGTTGATTTTGCTGGCGATCCCGTCGGTTGTAATCGGCGGATTGCTGATCGAGCCGATGCTTTACGGCGGCTATTTTGATGGCGCGATCAAGGTCAGCGAGACCATGCGTGAGCTCAAAGATGAATTCCATGGTGCAGGTGCCATGATGTTGCATGGACTCACCTCACTGCCGTTCTGGTTTGCGGTCGCGGGTGCGCTAACGGCGTGGGTTTGCTACATCCTGAAGCCGGAATTGCCGGCAAAAATTCGCGCTACGTTCGCGCTACCAGTCAAGATTTTGGAAGATAAATATGGCTTTGATCGCTTCAATGACTTCTTCTTCGCCAGCGGCGCCCGCAAGCTCGGTGGGGCATTGTGGAAATTTGGAGATGTGACCATCATCGATGGCTTCTTCGTTAACGGTACTGCCAAGCTAATCGGCTGGTTCTCCGGCGTTACCCGCAAACTGCAAACCGGTTTTGTTTACAGCTATGCGTTCACGATGATCATTGGTGTGTTCGGGCTGCTCACCATTCTTTTCCTCAAGCTTCGCCCGTTCTGAAACTTATAACAATATGCATTCCGATTCGTATATTTTAAGCTTGGCTATTTGGGTGCCGATTGTGGCGGGCGTGCTCACACTTTTCATGAGTGGTGATGCCCAAAAAAATCTCGCGCGATGGACTGCGCTGGTGGGCAGTGTGCTTGGGCTGTTGGTTTCGTTACCGTTATGGGTGCATTTTGACAACGCCGCGGGCGGCATGCAGTTCAGTGAATTCTTACCCTGGATTTCGCGCTTCAACATCAACTATTCATTGGGTGTTGATGGGTTTTCGACGCTACTGATTATTCTGAATAGCTTCACCACCATCCTGGTGGTGATCGCGGGTTGGAAGGTGATCGAAGAAAAAGTCTCGCAGTATCTTGCCGCGTTTTTAATCATGTCTGGCCTCGTGAACGGTGTCTTTGCGGCCATGGATGCGATTTTGTTTTATTTGTTTTTCGAAGCGATGCTGATCCCGATGTTCTTGATTATTGGTATCTGGGGCGGCCCGCGCCGCGTCTATGCTGCATTCAAGTTTTTCTTGTATACCTTGCTCGGCTCGCTATTGATGTTGGCTGCATTTATCTATTTGTATAACGTCACCAACGGCAGTTTCAGTATTCTCGACTTTCATAAAGTGCCGCTCGGCATGGCCGCACAAACCGTTTTGTTCTTTGCGTTCTTCGCCTCGTTCGCCGTAAAGGTGCCCATGTGGCCGGTCCACACCTGGCTGCCCGATGCCCACGTCGAAGCGCCGACCGGTGGTTCGGTGGTGCTCGCGGCGATCACACTGAAAATTGGCGCATACGGATTCCTGCGATTCAATTTGCCGATTGTGCCGGATGCGAGCGCAGCACTTTCTGGCTTCATGATCGCGTTATCACTCATCGCCATCGTCTACATCGGTTTTGTCGCACTTGCGCAAACTGACATGAAAAAGCTGGTCGCCTATTCATCGATTTCGCACATGGGTTTTGTCACCTTGGGCATGTTTCTGTTCAGCGGTCAGCAAACGGGAAGTGCGGTCGGCATAGAAGGCAGTCTGGTGCAGATGGTGTCACACGGCTTCATTTCTGCCGCGATGTTCTTGTGTATCGGCGTCTTGTATGACCGGGTACATTCGCGTGAGATTGCAGCCTACGGCGGGGTGGTTAACACGATGCCAAAGTTCGCTTTCTTCGCGGTTTTGTTTGGTATGGCGAATGCGGGCTTGCCAGGCACATCAGGTTTTATCGGCGAATTTTTGGTGATTCTGGCCGCGATGAAAATTAATTTCTGGATCGCGTTCGCGGCCGCAACCACGCTCATTCTCGGCGCGGCTTATACCTTGTGGATGGTCAAGCGGGTTATTTTCGGCGCGGTGGCAAACGATAATGTCCGGGCGCTGACGGATATAGACGGTCGCGAGATGCTGATATTGAGTATTCTTGCCGCGCTGGTGCTGGCGATGGGCATTTATCCGAAGCCATTCACGGATGTGATGCACGTCACGGTCGATACGTTGATAAAGCACGTTGCAACCGGCAAGCTGAATTGAAAACATAACAATATGAATCCCCAACAAATTAATCTAGCCTCGTTCAATATCGGTCTCGCATCGCCGGAAGCCGCGCTGCTCGCGTTGCTCTGCCTGATTATGGTGGCGCATTTATTCTGGGCACGTGATAAGCAAGAGGGCCGCCTGCTGGTGTCGGCGTTGGTCACCTTGGCGATTACGGCAGGGCTGGTCATTTGCGTGGCGATGCCGCCAGCCACGGGTTCTGTTATCGCGGCGAGCAACATCACGCCGGTTCAATACGCCTTCACCAATATGTTCGTGGTTGACGCGATGGCGACGTTGTTAAAAGTATCGTTATTGCTGGCCGTCGCGATCACGATCATTTACAGCCGCGCCTATTTGGCTGCGCGCCAACTTTTTAGCGGCGAATTCATTTGTCTCATCTTGTTCGGCACGCTCGGCATGATGGTGATGGTGTCGGCGAATCATTTTGTGACGCTATATCTGGGCCTCGAATTACTCGCCCTCTCAAGTTATGCCTTGGTTGCATTCAATCGGGATTCCGCTAAATCCACCGAAGCCGCGATGAAATATTTTATCCTCGGCGCGCTCGCATCGGGTTTGCTGCTTTACGGGATTTCAATGGTGTATGGGGCAACCGGCACGCTCGATGTCAGCCGCGTCGCTGCGGTGGTGGCGGGAAGTCGCGCCAACGATCCCCTGCTCACATTTGGTATCGTGTTTATTGTTGCCGGCTTGGCCTTCAAGCTGGGTGCGGTGCCGTTCCACATGTGGATTCCAGATGTTTACGAAGGCGCGCCGACTGCCATTACGTTATTTGTTGCTTCAGCGCCGAAGATCGCTGCATTCGGTTTCATCATGCGTATCTTAGCCGACGCGCTCGGCGGCGCGGTACAGGATTGGCAAGGCATGCTGGTGATACTGGCAGTGCTGTCGATGGCGATTGGCAATATCGTGGCGGTCTCCCAAACTAATTTGAAACGCATGCTGGCGTATTCAACTATTTCGCATATGGGCTTTTTGCTGCTTGGCATTCTGGCGGGTACCAAGAATGGTTATGCGTCGAGCATGTTTTATATCGTGACCTATGTGCTGACGACGCTTGCCGCGTTCGGCATTATTTTGCTGCTGTCGCGGGATGGATTTGAAGCCGAAAATATTGACGATCTGAAAGGCCTGAACAAGCGTTCGCCATTTTTCGCGGTACTGATGTTATTCGTCATGTTTTCAATGGCGGGCATCCCCGTATTTGTGGGCTTCTGGGCGAAACTGTCGGTGCTGGAAGCAGTCCTCAATGCAGGCTACACATGGCTGGTGGTGTTTGCGGTGTTAATGAGCGTCATCGGCGCGTTCTATTATTTACGCGTGGTGAAGGTGATGTATTTCGATCCGCCGACTGATACTTTGCCGATTACCGCACCGTTGGAAATGCGTGCGGTGCTGTCAGTAAATGCGCTCGCGATTCTGGTTTTGGGTATTGTCCCAGGCGGTTTAATGACGGCATGCCTCAATGCCATTCAAAAGTCCTTCTAACCCGCATCAGACGTTCCCTGACCTTACCGAGCACACGCTCGCCAGCGAACGCCTGCTTACTGGCAAGTTAATTAAAGTTCAGTCTGATCGTGTGCGCCTACCCGACGGGTCGGAGTCGTATCGCGAATACGTGTTGCACCCCGGTGCGGTCATTATCGCGGCGTTTGTCGATGAGCAAACACTCCTTTTCGAGCATCAATATCGCTATGCGCCGCGCCGCCATTTTATTGAATTGCCCGCCGGCAAAATTGATGAAGGTGAACCGCATTTCGACACTGCGCAGCGCGAACTGCTGGAAGAGACCGGCTATGTTGCCACCGATTGGAAACACGCCGCAACACTAGACGCGGGTATCGGTTATTCGAATGAAAAAATTCAGTTGTACGTGGCGCGCGGACTGGAATTTCGAGGTCATCAACGTGATGATGGTGAATTCCTAGAGGTATTTACCTTGAAGTTAGCTGACGCGGTGGAAATGGTGGGTCGTGGCGAAATCACTGACACGAAATCCGCGTTTTCATTGCTGTGGCTGGATCGTTTTCAACAGACCGTTTTATGAGCGGGCTCGTTTACGATCTCGCGATTATTGGTGGCGGCGTCAACGGTTGCGGTATCGCCCGCGACGCCGCAGGACGCGGTTTGACGGTGTTGCTGGTTGAGCAGGATGACTTGGCCTCGGCGACGAGTTCATGGAGCTCGAAACTCATTCACGGTGGTCTGCGTTATTTGGAGCAATACGAGTTTCGACTCGTGCGTGAGGCGCTCCAAGAACGCGAGGTCTTGCTACGCATTGCACCGCATATCATTCACCCGCTCGAATTTATTCTTCCGCATGATCAACACATGCGCCCCGCTTGGATGGTGCGCTTGGGCTTGTTTATGTATGACCACATCGGCGGCAAGATTTCGCTACCGGGCTCCCGCACCATTACGTTTCCCGATGCGGTGTATAGCGCGGGTTTGGCACCCGCACATCAGCGCGGTTTTTTTTATTCAGACGCGAAGGTTGATGATGCGCGACTGACCGTGCTGAATGCGCTCGCCGCGCGAGAAAATGGTGCAGATATCCGTGTGCGTACACGTTTGGTTGAGGGCAAGCGCGACGCAGACCATTGGCGTCTCACGCTGCGCGATGTTGATTCGGGCGCATCTACTGAGGTGCTGGCCAAAGGTATTGTCAACGCGGCCGGGCCTTGGGTAAAGCATCTGCTGGACGACACATTGCGGGTGCCGACGACATCGAACGTGAAGCTCGTTAAAGGCAGCCATATCGTGGTGCCGAGGATTCATACCCACCAGCATGCGTACATTCTGCAAAACGACGACAAACGCGTGGTGTTTATTATTCCGTATGAAGAACATTTCAGCCTGATCGGCACCACCGATGTAGAGGTGGCTTCAATTGCGGACGCCGCCAAAATCTCGGCTGCCGAAACCGCGTATTTACTGCGCGCCGTGAATCGCTTTGTGGCCGAGCCGGTTTGCGAAAGCGATATCGTGTGGAGTTATGCAGGGGTCAGACCGCTTTATGACGATGGCGCAGATAACCCGAGTGAGATCACGCGTGATTATGTGCTGAAGGTCGATCATGACCAAGGGGCGCTGCCGTTGCTATCGATATTTGGCGGCAAGATAACGACCTATCGACGGCTTGCTGAACATGCGTTGCAGGAATTAAAACCGTTTTATCCGGCGATGAAAAACCCGTGGACCGACAAGCTGCCGCTGCCCGGGGGCAATATCGACAGCGTGTCGAAGACCACGCAAATATTGGCGGAAAAATATCCATATCTGCCAGCAGATTTCCTACGCCGGCTGGTGATGCGTCATGGATCTCGTGTTGACTTGATATTCAGCGGAGTGGGGACCTTGAATGATTTGGGCAAGACTTTTGGTCAAGGTGCCAATTCGCTCTGCGAACGCGAAATAGAATTTTTTATTCGCGAAGAATGGGCCCTCACGCCGGAGGATATTTTATGGCGGCGTAGCAAATGCGGGCTGCATATGGACAGTGCCGAGCGCGGGCGGGCGTCGAGCTTTATTGCTGATACGGTCAATCGTCTGGCCGCTAAAAATTAGCAAACCCTAATATCTATGAGCCCGTTGAGCCAATTGAGTCTGGAAAGCCGCACCAGTATTAGAGGTTTGTTTTTTGATATAGATGATACGCTGACCTCGCATGGGCACCTTACCCCTGCCGCATATTCGGCGTTAGGGCGGTTGAACGCAGCGGGCTTTATGCTGGTTCCGATTACCGGTCGGCCGGCGGGATGGTGCGACCATATTGCGCGAATGTGGCCGGTAGATGGTGTGGTCGGCGAAAACGGCGCGTTTTACTTTCGCCATGACCATACTCAGAAACCATTGGTGCAGCGTTTTTTGATACCCGAGGCACAACGCGTCGCGACAAAAAAACAGCTCCTAGAAATTGCTACGAACATCTTGCGCGAAGTTCCCGGCGCAGCGCTGGCATCCGATCAGGCCTATCGCGAGGGGGATATCGCGATTGATTTTTGTGAAGATGTTGCACCGCTTCCGGCAAGTGAAATTCAGCGTATCAAGCATTTAATGGAGGCCGCGGGATTAACCGCGAAAATCAGTTCGATTCACGTCAATGGCTGGTTTGGTAGCCACGACAAACTCTCGACCACGAAACTTTTTATGCGGGAAATCTTCAACATAAATTTGGATGAGCACAAGCGTGAATTCGTTTTTATCGGCGATTCACCCAACGATGCGCCTATGTTTTCCTATTTCCCGCATGCTGTCGGCGTCGCCAATGTCAGCGACTTTGCGGAGGGGATAATGCACCTGCCCGCGTATGTCACGGTCGGGCGCTGTGGCG
This sequence comes from Burkholderiales bacterium, assembly GCA_038224475.1. GTDB lineage: Bacteria > Pseudomonadota > Gammaproteobacteria > Burkholderiales > Usitatibacteraceae > UKL13-2. The sequence goes on along the minus strand of JBBRFJ010000038.1, from coordinate 10,008 downwards.
AAGGCTTTATTGAACTGGCAGACGCGCTAATTGCCGCCAGGCTAACCAACGCCCATGGAATGTAATCCTACGCCGCAGAATATTCGCTACGCGTCCGAGCGGGCAAGCCCTAAATTAGTCGCTTGACCTGCGCATTTTTGGCGGCGGCGTTTTCACAGAAATAGCATTTGTGCCTTTTCTAGCCGCCACCACTTTCTCCAGCAATGCATCTTTTTCATACGGCTTGGTAATCACGCCTTGATATTCGCGGGCATCGACTTTGGCATAGTCGCTGAGTGCCAAAAGTATCGGAATATCTGCACCGTCTGGGAGATTCAAGCGAAGCTGAACCGCCATACTCAGGCCGGATTCAAATCCGGCCGCATGGTCATCGACAATGATCATGTCAAACACGTCTTGCGCGAGCGCGGCCGCGGCACCTTCAGCGGTTTCAACAATCACCACCCTGAACTCGTGTCGTTTTAGAAAATTGGCGGCCATCGCGGCCTGATCATGATGTCCGTCAATCAAGAGCACCGTGCCGGTCTTTGATTCGCGTAGCGAGTGGCGCGTGATCAATGTTTGAGTGGCTTCAGCATCGTCCTTGGTGCCCATGACCGCGCCAATCGCATCGACGAGTTGATCGGGGCTGATTGGGTCACGCAAATAGGCGCTGATGCCATTTTCGCGACATTGAATGGCGTCGCCCGGTCTGCCGTTTTTTGCCAGCATCATCACGCGCGTGTCCTTGAGTTTGGGATGATGCTTGATTCGGAAAGCCAATAAAAAACCATCTTGTAGCGCGAGGTGATTTGAGGTGATGACAAGCGGTATCTCAATTTTTTCGTCGGCCATGCGATTCAGAAGCTGGAGCGCCATTGCGGCGTCATCGGCCTCGCGCGGCAGCATGCGCCAGTTGCGGGCCAGCTCGGCCAAGCGCTGGCGCTCGTCCTTATCCGCGCTGACCAGCAACACCTGCAAACCGGTAAGCGTAACGAAGCTGGGGCGCTGGGCGGCTGGCGCTGTTGCTGCAAACGAGAACGGCGCGGTAAATTTATACGATGTGATTTGGATGGGCGTGTCCGGCTTTTTGCCAGATGATTTTCGAACGCGCGCGTCAATCCGCTGGTGGATTTCAATATCGCTTTTTGCGCTTGCGTTGTTGGCGGGTTTTGGCTTGACGGCTTTTGTCGAGCCGACCGGACTTGTGCCGTCTGCTGCAAGTGCGCGGGCAATTTGTCGCGCGAGTGCCAATTGCATGCTGTTGACGTCCGACACGTCGGTCGGCATGTCGGCAACCCGTTTATCGTCCGGCGAATCCGCACTCGGGCCTACTTTCGGTGACTGATGCTCGACCGTAAAACTTAAATAGATTGCACCGTTATCGGTGTATTCCGGTTGAACGGTGAGTGCAATTTTTGCGCCGCCAAGTTTACTGCCTTGATTGCCAGTGCGATTTGGATTTTGCACACCTTCATCGTTGATATCTTGGGTATGCAAGCCAATTTCAATGAGGTGGCGTAGCAGCATCATCAGGCGGGCGCCATCTCCGCTTAGCGTTTCCGGCACGTCTTGTTCCACCCGCAATGTGAGCTCGACACCATGTTCAGCAGCACGCGGCACCAAGATGTTCAAGATATTCGCGATGTTTTCGCGCAGCTGAAATGGCGCTGTTTCCAGCGTGATTGGATGGGCATCCGCTTCCGCCAGATCCACCAAGCTGGCAATGGCGCTGACCGCAGCATGGGCAGAGGCCTCAACCCGTCTGAAGTGCTCCAGGGCGCGGTCGGATAATTCCGTTTGTCTGGCGTGATGAATCGCGCTGAACGCGGCGTCGATGGTGGCTGCCAAGTCCGCGCGAATACCCTCAATAAATTGCAACTGCATGCGATTGCGGGTAGCCGAGCTCGCGCTTGCATGATTGTCACTGCTTTTATTGGCGCGGTAATGGGTTTCATCGACGGTGGCAATACCCGCGGCGATACCAGCGGGTGCTGCGACGTGCTTAAAAAGGTGTAGGCGGCCTGCTGAGCCAACTCCGGCACCGGCTGGCGAACCGGCGTCGGGTACCGCCGCAAAAACCGTGTGCGATATTTGCTTTTCACCGAGTGACAAGGTGGTCACCAGGGGTACGTTGACAATCTGCGATGAATACACGGGCCCGGCGTTGCGCTCGACCACCATCGACGCCAGTTCAAACAAGCTCGCACACGAGGTGGCGACCCATGACTGTGGCGCGACATCAATGGCGAACATCTCGCAAAATGCTGCATTCACCATTTCTACCGATCCGTCCGCGGTTTCAACAACGCAACCATCGGTAATGTTTTCGACGAGATCTAGTAAATGTGTACTTTGCAGATTAGCGGCCGCTTCGGCCGCTTTTTCGGTACGCGTGTCACGCAGAAACGCAGCAATGCAGGTGCCATTTTTTGACACAACTGAAGGCTGAACGTCGCTTGAAGCAACCGGCGTATTGGCTAGCGCCGTCAGCGTTAGCTCCACCGTGCCTTGCGCGGCGGCACCTTTGGATTTAAGTTGTAGTGCGACTGATGCCGTTGACGCCTCGCCGTTCACCAGCCGTTTGAATGCTTGGTTGAAGCGGGCGCGGTCTTTGCTGCTGAGCACTTCTGCGAAATCGTAGGCCGACGCGGTTGAAAATTCGCGACCCGTCCACTGCGCCAGCGCGGGGTTCGCATATATTATCTTGCCGGTGAAATCCAGCTCGAAGATGGGCTGATTAAGGCTGGCAAGAATGTCCGGGTGCGGCATGAGTTGAGCGTATACTAAATTGTGCGTGGATGAGTAATCGCGCGGTCAATCAGACGTTGCAGCGAGCTTAAGTTGGCCCAGCAATCCTTGCAAATGCTCTGTTGACGCGCTGGCAGGGGTATCTGTTGCCGCAGCAGTTTCAGATGCGACGATAACGGGAAGCAGTGCCACTGCGATTTTTTTTCCCAACTCCACACCCCATTGATCAAATGGATTGATGTTCCAGATCACCCCCTGCACGAATACTTTGTGTTCATAAAGCGCGACCAGAGCACCGAGGCTGAAAGCATCAACTGTCGGCATTACCAGCATAGTGACGGGACGACCGCCGGGATGCACCCGATGCATGGCCATTTTCCGCCGCTCAGCCTCATCTGCGATCTTTGATTCCAGTTCGGCAAAAATGGTTTCAAAAGTTTTTCCCTGCCAAAACGCATCGGCCTGCGCAATCCCGTTCGCCAGCAGCTTTTCGTGATGCTCTTTAAGAGCGCTCTCCGGGCGCGCGATCAGCACAATATCGGCTGAAGATTTATCAGTGCCTTGGTGCAGCAACTGATGGAACGAATGCTGACCATTGGTGCCCGCCTGGCCAAAAATAATCGGGCAGGTGTGGTAATCAATACGGTTGCCGTCGAGGTCAACGGATTTGCCGGTGGATTCCATTTCAAGTTGCTGCAAGTGGCTTGGCAAGATCGATAGCCGCTGCGCATAGGGCAGTACCGCATGTGACCCAATGTGTTGAAAGTTGCGATTCCAGATGCCTACCAACGCCAGCATGATCGGCAAATTGTCGGCGGGACGCGCTTGCACAAAATGCTCGTCCATCGCTTCAGCGCCGCGCAGCAGCGTGGCAAAACACTCAAACCCGCAGGCCAACGCAATCGGTAGCCCGACGCTGGACCAAAGTGAAAATCGCCCGCCGACCCAATCGTTAAATTCGAAGATATGGGTGGCCGGATAACCGTGCTGCATCGCAAGTTTTGGTGCCGCGGTGACGGCGACAAAATGTTTGGGGATGGCATCTGCGCCCAGATGAGCGGTCACCCATGCGATGGCGGACCGCGCATTGGTCAGCGTTTCGTCCGTCGTGAATGTTTTGGAGGTGACGGTGAAAAGCGTGGTGGCCGGATTGAGCGATGCCAGAGTATCTTCAAGATGCGCGCCGTCTACATTTGACACGAAATGCACGCGCGGACCGTCGGCAAATCTTGTCAATGCGGAGCAGATGAATTCCGGCCCAAGTAAGGAGCCGCCGATACCCAGGTTCACCACATCAGTAAATTGTTGGTCCGATGCACCGCGAATTTTCCCGCGGCGAATGTCTTCACTAAACGTTTTTACGCGATCAAGTTGTACGCGAATTTGTGGTCGCACATCAACGCCATTTATCATCAATGGGACGTTCGCATCTGCGCCGGTAAGCGCGCGCAACGCCGTGTGGAGTGCGGGACGATGCTCGGTGGTGTTCACATTTTCACCGGCAAACATGGCTGCGCGCTGATTGAGAACCCCCGCTTCCTCAGCGAGTGATAACAGCGCCGATATTGCTGCACCGTCAACATTCTGTCGAGAAAAATCGGCATAAATACCCGCCGCGTAAATCGGTGAAATAGCAGATTGTTTTAGCGGCTTTTCGGCATGGTTTGAAAGAGCTATCCAAGCGGGAAGGGCAGTCGGATTTGACATATCTTAGAGATTTTCTTTAGGCAGTGCTGCGGGCAACACAAAAGGCTACGTCCAAGGATATTATTAACTCAATTGCGCCTCCCGTTTCAATTGAATCACTGGCAGATATTTTTCAGGCGCAAGGCGGCAATCAGCCTCTTTTATTAAGGGCTGTATTTCATCCAGCATCGAGTCAGCTCGATAGTATGCGTCTCGATTTTTCGCCGACTAAGACTTCACGGGGCATCCGAAGGCGCGGAGCTAACCCATGATAAAACTATTACAAAATATCTATTGACACGTAAATAATTAAGGTGAATAGTCTAAGTGCTAGTTAAGAAAAATAATAAGTTTGCGTAAATACTAAAAGTCGGACAATACGTTAAAAAGATCCTACTTAAGGCGATGCACCATGCTTCAATTGTGATGGTATTTGCACACACGATATTTCGGATTTTCACAAAAGGGAATCAAATGAGAATTGCTTTGCTAGCTATAAGCTTAGTTTTGTATTGTGCAACACTACTGATGTCTGAACACAGTTATGCGGGGGCTTTTACAGCGGCGGCCGCTAGTCCTCCCGTGAAAGAGGTCGTTAACTCGAATCTTCGGGTCGGGGTCAAGGCGAAAGCAACCTCAACAACAAGATCAGCACCAGCGGTAGCGCGGCCACCTACCACGACTAATTCATGTGGTGATCCTGATCCCATAGACGAGCAAGCGGCATTGGCTTTGGGTTATGCGACTAATTTGGTAGTGGGTGGGGGTTGTGGTGGGGGTGGTGGAGGCGGGAGTACCCCTCCCCCGCCTGATCCTGTCCAGTTGCCACCTGTGATAGTTATAACTTCCCCGCCGACGTGTATTGATTTTGGCAATTGCTATGTAACACCACCTGGCCCGCCACCAACTATTCCTGTTAGTGGAATTTGGCCATTTCCCGATAAAATCGACTTTATCGACGCGATCAAAACGAATAAACTATTCTGTAAGAAAAAGGACGAGGCGTGCATCCCAGATTGGTCAAGCCGTATGACGTTTTCAGTAAAGGGGGATGGCTCAGTCTGTGGTGCTTTCCTTGGCAGCCAGGGGGCTTGCAATAGTGCCGTTGGTGTAGAAGCTACTTCCAATGACTGCCGCAACACTAATCCATGCTAGCTACCCAGTAGTTGTTTTAAGTTTTTAGAACCAAAATGATCAAAAGTTAATGTTTACTCATCAACGCAAAACAGCGATATACATCTGCACAACCGTTATTTGCTTTGGGATAACGGGTGTGTGGTATTCCGATGGCACACCGAGATTAGATGATAAAAGCGTCATTGCGGATAAATCTTCGAAGTCTGAGCTACCCGCATCACCAAAAGCAGGCGCGGGGGCAAACTCTTCTGGATTCAACATCGATAAGCGTTCGGAATCGTCGAGCAGACTGAAGATGTCCGCGGCAGGCGAACTTGAGATCTCACCGATCGATGGCAAAGTCTCATCAAATCTTTTTGGCACAAATTTGAGACGACTTTTAGAGTCGAGTGAAGCCACCAAAATTGATTACGCCGCGCTTAAAATAATGACCCAATGTGGTGCTGCCATAAAGGCAACAAACAGCGATGTCGTTCTCAAGCAAGCAATAAATAATGAGAGCACTTTATCTGGGCCTATTTTATTGACAGTAGGTACTGCTGGTTATGAAACGCGCATTTCCGCATTTAATAAATTTAAAGACCTGTGTAATGCCGTCTTAAATGGAAACGCCATTTTGGGAGAAGAGTGGGATAGCAAAAAAAAGCAGCCACAAATGCTTGTTTGGAAAACAGTGGTGCGGCAAGTCAGCGAAGAAAACATTGACATCCGAAGCTCACAGACGAAAAAAGCATTAGATCTGATTGTTACCACGCCGATGTACGGAGCACTTGAGTCGGTCTTATATGCGAAGTTAGATTATGCGACACTTGCGGGAGTGTATTCGGATGAGCAAATTCGAGTACTAGCTAACGTCGTTGTTCCCATTCTACTTTGCAGACTGGGGGATGACTGTGGACCAAATGGATTTCAAAATCTACAGATGTGCCGCCAAAACGGTATATGCGGTAGCGATCTGGAAAGTGCGGTCTGGGACCAACTTCAAAGTAGGCATTTAAATATTGACCCACTTCGCCAATTTGTTGATCAACGTTTCAGGGCACTGAGCGTACTAGATTTTTCGATTATTAGTACGAAAAAATAACACCGCATATCTTGTTATGGCTTTGAGCGCGATTACTAGAGCATGACCAAATTGTCGCGATGAATCAATTCCACTTCCGCAATATAGCCCAGAGCCTGCTCGATTTCTGCGGTCGGCTTTTTCGAAATTCGCGCGGCTTCAGCTGAGGAATAATTGACGAGGCCGCGCGCTATTTCGCGACCGTCGGGTGCCACGCAGCTGACGACCTCGCCGCGTTCAAACGTGCCCTCGACCGCAGTTACGCCAACTGGCAAGAGGCTTTTGTGATCGCTGGTGAGGGCGCGTGCGGCGCCTGCATCCAGCTGCAAGCGTCCGCTGGTTTTGAGGTGGCCAGCCATCCAGGTCTTTTTGGCCTGCAGCGATAGGGTTGCGGTGCTGAGTCGCGTACCGATTGCCTCGCGATTCATAAGCCGCACCAAAACATCTGCCTCTCGTCCATGAGCAATCACGGTCGAGGCCCCGGACAGAGCGGCTTTTTTTGCGGCGAGGACTTTCGTCAACATACCGCCGCGACCCAGTGCGGAACCCGCGCCGCCCGCCATTTGCTCAAGCGCGGCATCTCCAGCCGTGGCGTTCGCAATCAGTGTCGCGCCCGCGTCTTTGCGCGGATCTGCGCTGAATAAACCTTGTTGATCCGTAAGAATGATGAGCTCGTCGCCGTCGATTAAATTGGTGACGAGTGCGGCCAAGGTATCGTTGTCGCCGAATTTGATTTCATCGGTGACGACGGTATCGTTTTCGTTGATGATCGGGATGATCTTCAGATCCAGCAATGTGGTCAAGGTCGAGCGCGCGTTTAAATAGCGTTTGCGATCGGCGAGATCATCATGCGTGAGCAGGACTTGCGCGGTGCCCAACGCGTGTTCGCGAAATGCCGATTCGTAGACCTGCACCAGTCCCATTTGGCCCACGGCAGCAGCGGCTTGCAGGCGATTTACTTCATGTGGACGCGTAGTCCAGCCAAGCCGTTTCATGCCTTCTGCAATCGCCCCGCTCGACACCAAAATCACCTCATGGCCAGCGCGGGAAAGTGCCGCAATTTGCCGGACCCATTCACGGATCAGGGCATGATCTACACCCGCACCGTGATTGGTGATGAGGGTTGAGCCGATTTTGATAACGATGCGTTTATGCGGCTTCATTTTTTCAAACCCCAGAATGGACGGCCATCACAGAGCAAAAAGTTCTCAAAGCGGTTGCCAATGCTAGGGTTTGTATTTTTCTTCCAACGTGGCGCGCGCGGGTTCCTGACTTGCCACCGCATCGTTTTGTGCTTTTATTTGTACCGTTTTGAACGCATCGACATGCTCCATGATCGCAAACGTCAGCGCCGGACAGCCATCGCTTTTCATCGCCGAAATCATGAAGTGCGGCCCTTTCCATTTCAATCCTTTGATGATGGCCTTGACGCGTTTTTCTGCTTCGGCTGGCTCCAGCAAATCAGCTTTGTTCAGAATCAGCCAGCGCGGTTTTGTAAACAGTTCATCATCGTATTTTTTTAATTCGTTGACGATCGCCTTGGCTTCTTTGACGGTATCCGTAGTCTCGTCAAACGGCGCAATATCGACAAGATGCAGCAGCAGATGCGTGCGCTGCAGATGCTTCAAAAATTGATGCCCAAGCCCAGCCCCTTCAGCCGCGCCCTCGATCAAACCGGGCACGTCGGCGATCACGAAGCTCTTGTTGTCGGACACGCGAACCACCCCCAGGTTCGGATGCAGCGTGGTGAAGGGATAATCCGCTACTTTCGGTTTTGCGGCAGAGACCGCACGGATGAAAGTTGATTTGCCCGCGTTGGGCATGCCCAACAGTCCGACGTCGGCCAAGACTTTCAGCTCGAAATGGATATCCTTGGTTTGACCCTCGGTGCCCTTGGTGGTTTGTCTAGGCGCGCGGTTGGTGCTGGATTTGAAATGCAGATTGCCCAAGCCGCCACGACCACCTTCGGCCACCAGCACCCGCTGCTTGTCGTGCGTTAAGTCGGCGATGATGACATCCGTGGTCAAATCTTTAATCAACGTGCCAACCGGAACACGCAACGTCACATCATCTGCGCCCCGCCCGCTGCAATCTGCTCCGCGGCCGGTTTCGCCATCTTTGGCGCGGAAAATACGCGCAAAGCGGTAATCCACCAGCGTATTGATATTGCAATCGGCGATGACATAAATTGAGCCACCGCGACCGCCGTCGCCGCCGTCAGGTCCGCCAAAGGCGATGTATTTTTCACGGCGCATGGAAGCGGAGCCGTTGCCGCCGTCGCCTGCATGGACTTCAATTCGTGCTTCGTCGATAAATTTCATATTTTTACTTTACTTGCCCAGTGCTGGGCAGAAAACGACCCTGAAAACAGAGCCGAAAAAAAAGCCCCGAAGAAAAATCTTCGGGGCTTTTTGACTTGCAAATAGCCTTAAAAACTATGCCGGCTGAACAGCTTCAATCGTGATGGTGCGGCGACGTTTCTCGCCTTTAACTGCAAAAACGACTTTGCCGGTTTTGAGCGCGAACAAGGTGTGATCCTTGCCCATGCCGACGTTTTCACCCGCGTGGAATTCAGTCCCGCGCTGACGCACGATGATTGAACCTGCCGGGATTAATTCGCCGCCGTAAGCTTTGACGCCCAACCGTTTTGATTCTGAATCGCGGCCGTTACGTGAACTGCCGCCTGCTTTTTTGTGTGCCATGATCTAGCTCCTTGGTTCCAGTTACTTCGCCGTTTATTTCTTGATGCCGCCGTCAAGCGCGACTTGCAGCGCCTTCAGCTCATCCCATTTGCCATCTGCAGCCAACTGGGCTTGCTCTGGCCATGTGCCGGGATTGTGCGAGGCGTAACGTGAACCGGCTTTATGAAGAATGTCCGACAGCGTGGAAACCGGCGTCTTTGCCAATTCTGCGAAAGTTGTGATGCCTGCCGCGATGAACAAACCGGAAATCTTCGGGCCAATGCCTTCGATTTTCGTCAGATCATCAGTCTTGCCAGCTGCTTTGGGGGCGGCAAAAGTTGCGTCGGCGATCACGTTGGCGCCATCAAAAATCGAGCCGATAAAAATCTCGGAATAATTCTGACGATGGCCTTGGCGCTTTTGATAATGCTTACGACGACGCATTTTGAAAATGCGGACTTTATCCGCACGATCTTGCGCAATGACAGTAACCTGGACTGTCGCACCTGCCACGAGCGGGGTACCGATGGTAACGAGTTCGCCGTTACTAACCATCAACACCTCATCAATGACAACTTGCGAGCCCACGTCTGCCGGTATCTGTTCTACTTTAATTTTTTCGCCGACTTGGACGCGATACTGCTTCCCGCCGGTTTTTATGACCGCATACATGGTTAAACTCCTAAAAGAAATCGAAATTGCAGTCGATTC
>JBBRFJ010000037.1:0-24818 GCA_038224475.1 Burkholderiales bacterium | reverse complement strand
TCGACGCCATTCGCTTTTGCCGACTGCACCAACGAGTAGATCACCGCGCTGGCGTCCGCCCCGGCAGGGGTATCGGAGAACAACCAATTCTTTCGGCCAATCACAAACGGGCGAATCGCATTCTCGCAGCGGTTATTGTCGATCGGCAGATCACCGCGCTCGGTATAGCGAATCAAGCGAGACCAGTATTTCTGCAAATACGCCAGCGCCGTCCCGAGCGCGCTTTGCGGCGCGACCTCAGGTATCGTCTTTTCCATCCACGCCTGCACCGTCGCCAATGCCGGCACACTGAACTGCTGGCGCGCCAAGAGACGCGCCTCGTCGCTGGCACCCTTATGATCGCGCTCAATGCCATACAGCTTGCCGATCATGGCCACCGCCTCGTCGGCTTTGCCGCGACGACCTTTGGGCTGCACCCGGGTGGCATCGACAAACCGACGACGCACATGCGCCCAGCAGGCAAGGTGCTCAATGCCCCCGGTGCGGATCAACGGGTTGTAGCCGTCATAGCCGTCGGTCATCAAATAACCACGATAGCCCGCCAAGAGTCTCACCGGCACCTCCCCGCTGCGACTCGGGTCGTAGTCGTACAGGACAACCGGCTTGTCCGGCAGCCCACCCGTCTGCACCCACATATAGCTATTGGCGGTTGGCTTCTTGTCCGGCTCTTTGAGCACCTGCACCACCGTCTCATCCATGTGAATGACATCACCATCGAAGAGTGTGTCGCGCAGTAGATTGTGCAGCGGTTGCAACAGACGGCTGGCACCAATCACCCAGCGCGCCAGTGTCTGGCGTGGCACCGGCATGCCATGACGGCCCAATACGCCTTCAAACCGTGCCAACGGCAGGCCGTCAACAAATTTGACCGTGAGCAGCATCGCCAGAAAGGCCGCACTGGCATTGCTCTTGGGCAGCGGCTGTGGTGGCAGTGCTGCCGTCACCGGGGCGTGGCTGCTGCCGGGGCAGCCGTAGCGCTTGCGGATGTGACGCAACACCCGCACCTGCATCGGCACGATGTCGAGTTGTTCACTGATGTCTTGGCCGATTTCGACCATCGGGGTGCCGCAAGGACAGCTGCGCTGCTCGGCGGGGAGGTCGTGGATCACGTCCACGCGTTGCAAGTTGATCGGCAGGGGGCCGCGTTTGCCGCGGGCCGGCTTGTTTAGCGGGTTTAATTTCTGCTCGGCCGTTTGGTCCGTCGGTGCACTCGCAAGTGGCACCGGTGCAATATCTTGTGCCTCGGCGCTGGATTGGGCCAAGGCTTCGGCTTCATCGAACAGGCGGCCTTGGGCCGACAGTTGTTCGGAGCTGGTGCCAAACAGACGTTGACGCGCGAGCGTGATTTGTTCGATCAGCCGCAGAACCTGTTCTTGTGCTTCGCGCTTGATGGTGTCGACGGCGGTTAGCAGCTGTTCTTGCGCTTCGCGTTTGATGGTGTCGACGGCGGTGGCGTGCGCGGCTTGGATGGTGTTGACATCGGCTGCGTGCGCGGCCTGAATGGTATCGACGGCGGTAGCGTGCGTCGCTTGGATGGTGTCAACGGCGGTTTGATAGGCGTCTCGCTGCGAACGCAACAGCGACTTCAGGGATTTTGTATCGTCGGGTAAAACTGTCGGCAAGGTGAACGCGGACGATGTCATTTGCGGTGCTATTTGCGACGCCGTTTTGGGGGGCGAAACGGCTGAATTAGTGGGTGCAAATGACATGCGTTATTTTAGCAAATTCTCCTATGAAACGGAAGCAAAAAAGAGTGTTTTATGTGGCTTATTTCGCCATAAATCAATGCCGTCCAGAAGCCATTCAAATTCCTGTGCATTGATGGTCTGTGTGGCATCGTCATCGGCCTCCGGCCAGGCGAATTTCTCGGCTTCCAAGCGCTTCTGCCACAAACAAAATCCATTGCGGTGCCAGTACAGTACTTTGATCTTGGTGCGATGCCGATTGATGAAGACGGTGAGCGTGCCGTTGAAGGGATCGAGGCCAAGTTCCTGCTCGACCATGACGCTCAGGCCGTTGATGGCTTTGCGAAAGCCAATCGGTGCGCGGCACAGGTAGACTTGGGTAATGGGACAGCCGGGGTGCATCAGCGTGTTCCTTGTGCGGCACGTCCAACCGCCACCAGCCATTCGGGCGCGGGCAATGCCGGCATTTCTAGGCGCATGCCGGCGGGAAGCACGAGGGTGCAGTGGTTCGGTTGCGGCGTGGGCGCGGTGTCAACCACCCGCAAGGCGACAAACTTAGCCGCACGGCGACTGATCTCAGCCGTCGGTGCCGTTGCCTTCAGTTTGCTCTGCCAGTAGTAGAGCGTGCTCAGCACGAGCCCGTGCCGTTTTGCATAGGCGCTGGTTGAATCTGAACTCCGCCCTGCGGCGAGTGCGTGTTGTTGCCAAAACTGCGCGGTCGATTTCATGTTCGCTCCATCTGTGTTGGGATGGGGAAAGCATGCGGAATTTAGTCGCGGCAAACAAGGCTGGGGTTGGTGGAGCGCTTACCAATAGCTGGCTGCGCGCACAGGATGACTTCTTTTTTCATTTGCGTGCGCCACGGCTCCGGGATTTCCGAGAGACGGACGAAGTAGGGCTTTCCGTTGTGCTCGTGCACCGGTACTGCCGCTAAAAGTTGTTTCCTTGTAGTGATGATCATGATTGACTCTGAAATCGTGTTTGTTTGAATAAGTTGCGTTCTCTGGGTCGGTCATCGCGGGAGTCGGCAAGCGTTGACGTAATTAACCCAATTTGACGCAAGAAGACGGAAGCGGGAAACGCCGCGCGGGATGTTGCAAACAATGTTGCGGTGATGCAACGCAACACGCAACATTGTCTGTTTTTCAATGTGGCCGACCGAGGTATTGCCGGATTATCTGAGTCCAGTCGGCCCCGGCTTACCCCACCATAGCCCCCAAACCCAGTTGTTCCAGTCCCAAGCGTAACGGAGCTCGCCTTCGCCGTCGACGACAGGCGCTGCACACGCGATAATTTCTGCCATGACCTGCGCACGCCACGGCTCCGGAATTTCCGAGATGCGGATGTAGCACGGCCTTCCATCCAGATCGTGTACTGGTACTGCCGCTAGAAGTTGTTTTCTTGTGGTGATGTTCATATTTGACTCTCAAATAGTTTGGTTTGTAAAAGTTGTGTTCTTCAAATTCGTCATCGCGAAGATTGGCAAACTTGCCTGCCTAGACCTCGATAATCAACCCCGGATTAAAAAACTCGTTCTCTTGGCCGCTCGCGCCATACCGACTCGTATAGCCCCGCGGGTTGGCCACGACGCGCGTGCACCCATCCACGACGTAATCAAACGAGTCGTGCGTGTGACCGTGAATCCAGAGCGCTGGCGCATTCGGCGCCTGCATCAAGTACTCAAGGTCTGAGCTGAACGCGCCGTTGATCGCATCCCCGATGTAGCGCGGATGCACGCTTTGTGGTGATGGCGAGTGATGCGTCACAACAACGGTCTTGCCATCGAACGGCTTGGCGAGTTCGCTCGCAATAAAGGCGACGGCTTGTTCAAACAAGGCGACAGCATCAAGCGGTTGAAACCGGCGCTTGCCAAGTTCGATTGCCTTAAAGTCATTCAATGCGCGATGCGCTGCCTTCATCGCCATGGCAACCTCCTGATCACTGCGTGTTCCCAGCCGGAAGTCCGTCCACATCGTGGCGCCAATAAACCGCACGCCGCCCAGCACCAGCGTTGTGCAGTCAAGGAAATGGATGCCCAGCTCTACCGCCGCCGCGCGAAATCGGACGAGATCAGATTCGATGTTCCCGTTGTAATACTCGTGGTTGCCCGCGAGGTAGATCGTCGGCTTATCGACGTACTGCTTCGCCCAGGTCATCCCGGTGGTGCCGACACCAATATCCCCGGCCAGGACGACCACATCTGCATCCGTGTCTGGTGGCACGAATGTGGAAAATTCATTGTGAAGATCGGAAAGAATATGTAGTTTCATTGTTGGTGTTCCTTTAATGGTCGTACCCATCATTTCTATGTCGTGTCGCGCAAGCGGTTCATCTCCCTGACCTGGCGTTCGTGGTCAAAATCTCCCGGCGCGATGACGTTGCCGTCCAAGTCGGTGATGCCGCAAAAGCCAACGCCGTATGCGCGAAATCCGAGCGACTCCCACTTACCGCTGTAGTCCAGCCGATCGTGGTGATGGCCGTGAAACGCAACACTGGCCCCCATCGCCTGTGCCAGCAGATCAATGGCTTCAAACCCGTGCCGATGGCAGGACGGCGCTTCATGCGTCACCAGTACATCAGCTGATAGATCACTCAACGCGTTATAGACGTCTGGGAAGATCGTCGACATGTGCGTGCGTCGCTGCGCCCCTATGTGATCGGGGTGGAGCTTCTGCCACGCCTGCCGACGACCAAGCTCCTTGGTAAACACGTCGTAGCTTCGACAGTCGGCCGGCGTGGGCGGATACCAGACCTTCCCGCGGAAGATGCCACCCAGGCCCGCAATACGCACGCCAGCGACCTCCGCTACCCGCCCATGCAGGTTCAGATGCGCCAGCTCTGACTCAAACAGGTTGGTGTAGTCCTCCTCGGCGTCGGTATCGTGGTTTCCATGGATGAAGTGAATTTCGGTCTTGCCAATAATCGGGGCGAGCTCCACCTCAAGCGGTCGCTGCGCTTGGATGTCCCCCAGCAAAACGATCGCGTCAGGGCGATGTTCTTCGACCGCCTGCACGATGTGCCGGAAGTTTCCGTGGTTGTCGCCACAAAAAAAGATCTTGCTCATAACTGTTCCAATCCAATTCATTTGATTTGTTGATGAGTGTTTGTGTCGCCCGTGCTGCTCATCCAGATCGCGCTCGTGTTCATGACTACGCGCGCCCCATAAACCCGATGTGCTGCGTTGAAGCGGCGGCATCGACCACGTCGACCGATGCCAAAAACCGCCGCCCAGCCACCGCCGCACGCCCAAACGCGTCATGCACCAAACTCCGCATCCGCCGTGGTGGGTGGGCCAGCAACTTCTCCACAACGTCTGGGTGCGCTTCCTCGTCAAAGTAGATACCCCAAGAACTTGCGTTCTTGACGTCCCGATAGATCTGTTGGGCGATCACCAACGATTCGTCGTGGGTTGGCGCCGGAACCTCAAACACGTTCATGCGCGTCAGCAACGGCGCCGGGATATCGCGCGCACAGTTGGCCGTCAGGATCCAGTTGACGTGACTAGCATTGAGGTCGAGCGCCAAAAACTCCTCGTGGAACGACTTTGCGGTACCGGCTTCGAGCAGTGAGTAGAGCGGTGCGAGCGGGTTGTAGGCACCCCGCATCACTTTGTCCACTTCATCCAACACGATGATCGGGTTCATCGACGTCGCGCGAATCAGGCAATCACCAACGCGGCCAATTTCAGCCGATGACCAGACCGCTGAGCTGCCTGTAAGAACCCAGGCGGCTTGCACGTTCTCCATAGACACATGCAGGTGGGATACGCCCACCCGGCTGGCAAGCTTGGACGCAAAGTACGTCTTGCCGATACCTGGCGGTCCGAGCAATAGCATCGGCTGAAACTGGAACGCGGCATCAGACAGTCGTGACAACGCAGCGTTACCGATAATGACGTCGATCGGTTGCGCGAAGTTGGGGAACTGAACACGCAGATCCTCGAGGACCCAAGCCGCAGGGGCCTTGGTCAATTTCCGGTCTGGACCGCGGGCGCGCATGGTCTCAAATACAGAGATGCGAACCTGGTCCCGCTTCGTTTTCTGAAGCTCACGCTTGATGGCTTCCTCAAGCGCGCCCAGCCCGAAGAGTCGTGCCATTTCGTCGCGCACGACAAACGTCTCATCCTCGTCAACAACTTCCACGCGCGGGGCGACATCACTCTGGCCACTATCGTTCGCAGAGAGTGGTTCGTCGCCAACCGTTTTGACAACAACGGGCGGCGCACTCGAGGGAGCCGCATCCTGCGCGCGGTCGCGTTTGAAATCAAAACACGTCGCGTGCGACTTCAGGGATCTCCCGAAGTTAATCTCGACGAAGAACCGGTTGCTGAGATAGTCCGGTAGCAGCACACAGACCTGTGGCGCTTCGCCGACACGGCTTTCTAAGCGTGTGTAGATGACTGACGGTCGGTCATCCAAATCGCGATCGAGACCATACGAGGAGACGACATTCTCGAAAAAGTCGAGGTCCACGTCAGCGCTTTCATGCAAGCGCACGACGAGCGTTGACAGGAACATCTGCGGGTGCACTGACTGCAGATCGAGCAGGCGCTGTTCGTACGCCGGCGACAAAGGGGGGCCGGCGGAGATGATTTTGAAATTCGAGTTGGTGTTCATGATCAAAGTCTTTTCTAAACGCTGATGAGCGGCGGGCTGCGAAACGAGAGCGCTAAATGAAAAACGCCCGGTGGCTAGAAGCGACCGGGCGTTGATGTAATGTGAAAACTTGAGGGGTAGAACTACCCTGTTTCAAACATCCTTATTCGCTCGGTCAGCACTGTCGATATGCAGACGACGCGCGCGGCCACACCCGTCATCGCGGTCGATGCAATGAGTGTTTTGGTTGGCAAGTTGCGAAGCGAATTCATGATGAAGTTTGGGTCAAAAAGTTGGTGTTGATGTGAACAGCATAGCGGGTGAAATGGTGGGCGTCAATACGTAAAACGCAATAAAAAACAGGATTGGGGCTGCGTTGTATACGATAACCATAAAAGAGCAAAGCGCATGAATCCGCGTCGGCCCACCTCGTTCGCTCGCGATTGCTCGACTCCGCCAATGAAAATTCTGGCGAATGTTTTTTCAACTGCTAATGTTGGCCGCGAGCTACTTTTTTCAAACACTACTGTCGGCGGCCAGTTTAGTTCTAGACTTTATTATTCGGCTCTTGGCAAAACATCATCACGAGGACGGCCCCCACCGTAATAACAACTAACGCAAGAATTGCGACGAGTGCTTGGCGTTTGTAACCGGCATTCGTTGTTTTTTCGCCGAGTTGATTCATTGTGGTCTCCGTTAGGAATTCTGCTGGGCGCTTGTTTGCTGTGTAGCTGGAGCCACCGTCACGTCACCGTAGTCACACCAGACTCGGGCGATTTGAGCGTTAGGCGCGACGTAAGGCGTTCGGGTCAGCTCGCGCCCGCTATTCATACCAATCGTCGGGGAAGGCGCCTCGATGCTGACATCGATGACCTGTATTCGACGCCTTCCGCCGTCCGCGCAGCGCCACTTCGGGAGATCCCGAATGACGCCGCCCAGAGGCACGTCGAATTCGTCAATTAGGACGCGGTTCCCCATAAGTGCCCTCGACGTTACCGTCTGCGGTTTGGGGATCGATAGGCTAACGGCGTGAGCCGAAACAAGCGCCATTTTATTTTGCTGGCATGCCGCTGTCGCGTCGTCAGGCTTTGGTTGCGGCCATAGCTGTTGTGACATCGAGTTGATGCGCAAGGCATATCGTGTCTGGGCTCCGCCAGCGCGCATGCGATTGAGTACGGCGGAGGAAAATCGAACGCAGTCCTTTGTATCAGAGATGTTCACCACGATGGTAAACGATCCATCACGCGCCGTTGCGTTGGCAGGGCCATAAGCCGTCAAGAGCTGACCGTCTTTCGACACTCTGTCAGGGGACCGATTCTTCAGGACGAAGACGGTTGCGGTAGTTGATTCACCGGTTGGGGCAGTGGCACCCGGCCCCACCACGTAAAAAATCTTTTAGTGAGTCAGCTAAGTCCAGCGCCGAGACGAGAAAGTTGGCTTCGGCTTGGTCATCGATGTGTTTGGCGCACCCACTAAGCGCTGCCGCCGCAAGGACCGAGCAAAGCGCCTTCACGATCCCGCTCGCGCTACGCGCGGTTCGAGAGATTGGCATTGAGGTGTGTTTTTTGAGCGAAGCGTGGTCAAGCGTGAGTTGAACTAGCATTGTGGAGGGCTCCTTGTAATGAATGGCTCACTAAAAAGGCTACTGCACAACCTGAACGAGGTCATTGTAAGCGGCCAGTTGCGTATCGCTTGTCAATAATTTCATCGGTTCAGTGATCGCTTGTGCCACGATGAGCCGGTCAAATGGGTCGCGGTGCAGCATTGGTAGGGTGGCTAGCGTTTCTGTATGTATTGCCAATACCGGAAGATCGCGAAACCCGCTTAGGGCTGCTGACTCTCGCAGGATCTTGATGTCCGCATCCAACTTGCCGATGCTGGCCTTAATCACAATCTCCCACCAAGAGGCGGCACTTACAAATATCTCGGACTCGTCCGACAGTATGAGATCCTTCACCTGGTCGATTCGGCTAGATCCAGCCAAGGTCCAAAGGAGCACGTTCGTGTCTAGCAATATCCGCACGCCTACGCCCCCTCAAACGAAGCCAATACGTCTGCTGGCAACGGCGCATCAAAATCATCGGGCACCACCAACTTCCCAGCGAGCAGTCCAATCCGCTTTTTTTTTGCTGTTGGCGCATCAGGTGCCACGAGCTTCGCTGCGACATTTCCATACGCACCGATCAGAATGGTTTCACCACCTGCCGCACGTTGCACCAGTTGGGAGAGCGTGCTTTTGGCTTTGTGCATCGAAATGACTTCCATTGGTGTTTCCTTCCGGAAAATTTAATCTTACGCTATATTAGCTACTTCTTAGCTAAGTGTCAAGCAGGCTAGGAAATACCGAATCTGGCGACCCAAGAGGGAGTCGAACCCCCACCTACGGTTTTGGAGACCGTTACTCTGCCAGTTGAGCTATTGGGCCATCTGTTGCTGTTGCTGCACTACACGCTGGGGTGACTGGTCAGGATCGAACTGACGACGCCGAGGATCACAACCTCGTACTCTGCCACTGAGTTACGGCCACCATTAGAAGTGGCCTTATTATCAAGAAACAGCAACCAGTTCCGAACATAATTACGGGCGAACACTTGAAAGTTCCGCACATAATTCCGCAGTTCCGGACTTAATTACGAGCAAACAAAAATGCCCGCGAATAATAGTGCTTTCTATTCCACTGTTACCGATTTAGCCAGATTGCGGGGCTTATCCACATCCGTTCCCTTCACCAAAGCCGCGTGATAAGCGAGTAATTGCACCGGGATCGCATGCACGATTGGCGAGAGTAAACCTGAGTGTCGCGGAGCGCGAATAACATGGACGCCCGCAGATTCCTTAAAGTTGGAATCGAGATCGGTAAAGACGAATAATTCGCCGCCGCGCGCGCTCACCTCTTGCATGTTGGATTTCACTTTTTCCAGCAAGCTGTCGTTCGGCGCGATCACCACCACCGGCATGTCGCTATCCACCAATGCCAGCGGACCGTGTTTGAGTTCGCCCGCCGGATAAGCTTCCGCGTGAATGTAGGAAATTTCTTTGAGTTTCAACGCGCCTTCGAGGGCGATCGGGTAATGCAAGCCGCGACCTAAAAATAGCGCGTGCTCTTTTTCGGCAAATTTTTGCGCCCACGCTTTAATTTGCGGTTCGAGATTTAAGGCGTGCTGCACGCTGCCCGGCACATAGCGAAGCTGTTCGATGAAATCGGTTTCTTGCTGCGGTGTTAACCGGCCATGTTCTTTGGCAAGCGTGAGCGCGAGGGCGAACAACGCGATGAGTTGAGTGGTGAATGCCTTGGTTGAGGCGACGCCAATCTCTTTGCCGGCGCGGGTGTAGAAGACAAGCTTTGAGGCACGTGGAATGGCACTTTCGCGCACATTGCAAATGCTGAGTGTCTGCGTATGGCCGAGCTCTTTGGCGCGCTTGAGCGCTTCCATGGTGTCGAGCGTTTCGCCGGATTGTGAGAGCGTGACGATAAGCTGACGCGGATTGGGGATCGAATCGCGATAACGATATTCATGCCCCAGCTCGACGTTACAGGGTAATTTTGCAATGCTTTCAACCCACTGTTTGCCGACCATGCTGGCATAGGAGCTGGTGCCGGAGGCAAGAATCAATACGCTGTCGATTTGTTTGAAAACCTCAGCCGCAGCTTCACCAAACAAACTGCTGTTGATACCATCTGCGAGGATAGCTTCGAGCGTGTCGGAAATGGCACGCGGCTGCTCGTGAATTTCTTTCTGCATAAAATGTTGATATGGCCCCAGATCGCTCGCATCATCGGCCACTTCCGAAATATGAATCACGCGCTCAACAATCTTACCGCTGTTGTCGACAACGGTCACGCCATCGCGACGCAGCGCGGCGACATCGCCTTCTTCGAGATACATGACGCGGCGCGTGACCGGCAGAATCGCCGAAACATCGGAGGCGATAAAATTTTCTTTGTCACCCAAGCCAATCAATAACGGACAACCGATGCGTGCGCACGTCATCGTGTTGAGATCATTCAGCGTCACCACACCGATGGCGTATGCACCATGCAGATCACGCACCGCGCGCTGGGTCGCAATAAATAAATCGCCCGACTCTTTGAAATAATGATGAACCAGATGGGCGATGACCTCGGTGTCGGTTTGCGAATCGAACACATAGCCCAAGCGCTTGAGGCGTTCGCGCTGCTCTTCGTGGTTTTCGATAATGCCGTTATGCACCACAGCGATTTCATCGGACGAAACGTGAGGATGCGCATTTAGCTCGGTCACGCCGCCATGGGTAGCCCAACGGGTGTGGCCGATGCCCAGAATGCCGGTGAGGCCCTCTGCTGCGATCCCGGCTTCCATCTCAGCGACACGACCCACACGACGTACACGCTTGATACCGTCATTGACCACCGCCACACCGGCGGAATCGTAGCCGCGATATTCGAGTCTACGCAGACCCTCGGTGAGGATGGGGACGATATTGCGATTGGCGATGCCGCCGACGATGCCGCACATGAGAATTCTCCGCTGCCTTGGATGGCCTTCCATTATCGCGCGACGGCAGGGGATTCTCCAACGGTTTCGACGGTGTGACCCGCGATTAGGTTTTTTTGACGGGCCGTGTCCATCCCTGAACGGTAGTTTGTTCTTTTCGATTCAGCGTCAAGGTGTCCGGTGGCGCATTTTTCCACACCGTGGTGCCCGCGCCGATGGTAGCGCCTGCCCCGATGGTTATCGGGGCGATCAGTTGCACATCTGAACCGATCTGCACGTTGTCTTCGATGACCGTGCGATGCTTGTTTGCGCCGTCGTAGTTACAGGTGATGGTACCTGCACCGACGTTGACATTTACGCCGACGGTAGTGTCCCCGATGTAGCTGAGATGATTGGCTTTGCTGCCCTCGCCTATTTCGCTGGCTTTTACTTCGACAAAATTGCCGATGTGGGTATTGTCGGCGAGCGTGGTAGATGGTCGAATTCGTGCATACGGTCCGATTCTCACTCCCTTCCCCACGGTTGCACCATCGATAGATGAAAACGCCAACACTTCCGTGTTTTCGCCGATGTTGCAGTCTTTAAGTATGCAATTCGCGCCAATTTTGACGTTGGATGCCAAGTGGACCGTGCCCTCAAACAGGCAGTTCACGTCAATAAAAACATCACTGATGACACCATTTCCGCACGTTAGCGAACCGCGTATATCGATTCTCGACGGATCAGCAAGAGAGGTGCCGTCCGACATCAGGCGCTTCGCTAGTTCGAGCTGGTAGCTTCGCTCCAATTGGGCCAGCTGGTCTTTACTGTTGATGCCTGTTACTTCCCATTCTGCCGCGGGCGAAAAGGTTTCTACCGCGACCCCATCAGCCACCGCCATGGCTAGAATATCGGTTAAATAATATTCGCCTTGCGCATTTGCATTTTGTAGTTTGGGCAACCAACCGGATAACCACGCTACCGGACAGGCGAGGAATCCAGTGTTAATTTCTTTGATCTTACGTTGTTGATCGGAGGCATCCTTGTGCTCGATGATGGCTTTCACTTGCTTCTGATCATCGCGCAAGATACGGCCGAGCCCGTCCGCATTGGCAACCGTCATCGTTAGCCACGCCAGCTTGTTTTCGCGGGCAGCACTGACGAGGGAGGCAAGAGTCGCAGAAGAAATGAGCGGCACATCGCCATAGAGAATCAGCGCGACGCCGTCGGCCGGCAGATGTGGTATCGCCTGTTGTACTGCGTGTCCTGTTCCCAGTTGTGGTTCCTGCATTGCCCAATTTATATTCGTCTCGGGCATTGCGCTTGAGGTTTGTGCGCGTACCTGTTCTCCGCCGTGGCCGTAAACGATACAGATTGTGGCGGGATCAAGCGTTTGGGCCGTTGCCAGCACATGATGAAGCATCGGCAGGCCCGCGATCGGGTGCAATACTTTTGGCAGCGCGGATTTCATGCGCTTGCCTTGGCCTGCCGCGAGAATAATGACGTGGAGGTTATTTTTCATGAATGAAACCATCTGGCTGTGTGGGGGCGGGTCGGGCACACTCGACAAATACGTGAAGCCGTAAGGTCAGCGTGAATTCTAGATCGACATTGGTTTGATGGTATCACTCAGGACAGCGAAGCTTTGATGCGCGTTAGGCACTGCGCATTGAGCGTTGCGCATCAACCGTTGCGCATTGAACATTAGTTTCGCAGCTTGGTTTTGAACAATCCGCCTACCCATCGCGCGATTTGATTTTGTTTTAGCTCAGTCGTGTTGCCACGACAAATGGTTATTTTGCGATGAACCGCTCAGACTGTCGTGGCCGAACATGGACGAAAAAAAAGGCAGCGGAAGAATGCTCCGCTGCCAATATTGTGTTGCGCCTCTAAACCGTTACAACTAAATTATAGCAAAAAAATAATTATTTGCGTAATTTTCTGATGGCTTGAAGCTGGGCGGCCAATTGTGCAAGCTCAGCAACCACAAGCGCCCTGTCTTGGCCGGTTGCACGGTTAGCGAGCGCTTCCTCAGCCTGCCGTTTGGCTTCCATTACTTTGGCTTCGTCGAGGTCATGCGCACGAATTGACGTATCAGCCAGGATGGTTAGCGTCTTTGGCTGCACTTCCATAATGCCGCCTGAAACATAAACAATTTCTTCTTTGTCTTGGCCCGCCAACTTCACTTTAACGGTGCCTGGACGAATGCGTGTCATCAACGGCGTATGGCCGGGCAGAATACCAAGCTCACCTGCCTCACCCGGAGCGACCACCATTTCAGCTTCACCTGAAAAGATGGCCTGCTCAGCTGAAACAATATTTACTTGCAAAGTTGCCATGCGAATTTCCGGTTACTTTCGATTTTGGTTCTGCCTTCGGTTTAACGCTTTTCCGTTCACCAAAAAAACGATCTGGCTCTGCCAGTCGTATTACAAATTAAGCTCGATAAAAGTTGGGCTACGCTTTTTTCGATTTTACTAATTCATTTTTTTTGCTTTTTCGAACGCTTCGTCAATGCCGCCAACCATGTAGAAGGCTTGCTCTGGCAGTGCATCACATTCGCCATCCACAATCATCTTGAAGCCACGGATGGTTTCCTTCAGCGATACATATTTGCCCGGCGAGCCGGTAAAAACCTCGGCAACGTGGAACGGTTGCGACAAGAAGCGCTGGATTTTACGTGCGCGCGCGACAGCCAATTTGTCTTCCGGAGACAATTCATCCATGCCCAAAATTGCAATAATGTCGCGCAATTCTTTATAGCGCTGCAACGTTGCCTGCACGCGGCGAGTAACGGTGTAATGTTCTTCGCCGATCACGTTGGGATCGATCTGGCGCGATGTTGAGTCAAGTGGATCCACCGCAGGGTAAATACCCAACGAAGCGATATCGCGCGACAACACGACGGTCGCATCCAAGTGCGCAAAAGTTGTGGCGGGTGATGGATCGGTCAAATCATCGGCGGGTACATAAACCGCCTGAATCGAAGTAATCGAACCCGTCTTGGTGGAGGTAATGCGCTCTTGCAGTACACCCATTTCTTCTGCCAATGTTGGTTGATAACCCACAGCAGATGGCATACGACCCAACAGTGCGGATACTTCCGTTCCGGCCAGGGTGTAACGGTAAATGTTATCCACGAAGAACAGAATATCGCGGCCTTCATCGCGGAACTTCTCAGCCATTGTCAACCCAGAGAGTGCAACGCGCAGACGGTTGCCTGGTGGCTCGTTCATCTGGCCGAATACCATCGCTACTTTGGATTTTGAAAGATCATCT
This sequence comes from Burkholderiales bacterium, assembly GCA_038224475.1. GTDB lineage: Bacteria > Pseudomonadota > Gammaproteobacteria > Burkholderiales > Usitatibacteraceae > UKL13-2. Next base: position 10,805 of record JBBRFJ010000037.1, on the reverse strand, counting down.
TTATTGATAACGCCTGCATCCGTCATCTCGTGATAAAAGTCATTACCTTCACGAGTACGTTCACCCACACCGGCAAACACTGACAAACCCGAGTGTTCTTTCGCGATATTGTTAATCAATTCCAGCATGTTCACGGTCTTGCCTACACCCGCGCCGCCGAACAATCCGACCTTACCGCCTTTGGCGAACGGGCAAATCAGATCAATAACTTTGATGCCGGTTTCTAGCAAATCGACCGAAGGTGATAACTCGTCGAATTTAGGCGCCGCTTGATGAATCTCGCGGCGCTCTTCGCATTGAATCGGACCTTGCTCATCGATCGGGCGACCCAACACGTCCATGATCCGGCCAAGTGTGCCAAGACCTACGGGAACGCGAATTCCTGCACCCGTTCCATTCACCTTCATACCGCGGCGGATACCGTCAGATGAGCCCATCGCAATGCAACGCACCACGCCGTCGCCAAGTTGCTGCTCGACTTCAAAGGTCAGACCTTTTTCGGCAAAACTGGCTTGATCGCTATCTTGGAGCGTTAGCGCCTCATAGACTTTGGGGATGGAGCCATGGGGAAACTGAATGTCCACCACCGCACCGATACATTGAACGACTGTTCCTTGGCTCATGATCTATTCCTAAACAAAATTTAATTCGAATTCTTTAATCGGAGAAAGGTTACCGCTAAACTGCCGCGGCGCCGCCAACGATTTCCGACAATTCTTTCGTGATCGCCGCCTGACGCGCCTTGTTGTAGGTCAGCTTCAAATCACCAATCACTTTTTTCGCATTATCGGTGGCCGACTTCATCGCCACCATCCGCGCCGACTGTTCAGACGCAATATTCTCGGACACAGCCTGATAAACAATCGCCTCAACGTAGCGCACCAGCAATTCATCCAAAACCACCTTTGGATCAGGCTCGTAAATGTAATCCCACGATGAATCGGGCGCACCCAGTTGTTCGCCCGTCAATGGCAACAGCTGCTCACAAACCGGCTCTTGGCGCATGGTATTGACGAACTTCGTATAACAAAGATAGAGCACGTCAATTTTGCCTTCGCTAAACGCGTCTAGCTGAATCTTGACGGGGCCGATCATTTTGTCCAGATGGGGCTTGTCGCCCAAACCTAAAACATGCGAGACAACTGGAATGCCATAGCGCTGCAAAAACGAAAAACCTTTGGTACCAATTGCGGTGGCTTGCACCTTGGCGCCAGGTTTGCCAACACTGCCTTCCCACTCTTTGACCTTAGTCACCATCAAGCGCATCACGTTGGTATTCAAACCACCGCACAGGCCCTTATCAGAGGTGACCATAATCACGCCCACGTTTCGAACCACATCACGTTTCATCAAAAACGGATGTTTGTAATCTGGATTCGCGTGTGACAAGTTGGCGGCAACACTGCGAATCTTTTCGCCATATGGGCGAGCCGCACGCATCCGCTCCTGCGCCTTGCGCATCTTGGCTGCCGCGACCATCTCCATAGCCTTGGTGATCTTGCGCGTATTTTCGACGCTCTTGATCTTGGTGCGAATTTCTTTTGAGCCTGCCATATTGTCTTTGAACCGTTTATGGACCGTTGAGTCTTTTTAAATCGTTGAAATCGTTGTTGTGCGGGGGGAAAGTTATGTTCTGACTCTCTTGAAAATTCACCCGCTTGGCGATTACTCAGAAACTTCTGCTAATTTAGTAGGCACCCGTTTTCTTGAAGTCTGCCACTGCCAAATGCAATGCTTTTTCATCCGCATCCGATAAATTATTCGCCTTATCAATGGAATCAATCAGCGATGCATATTTTGATTTAACGAAATCGCGCAGAGACTTTTCAAACGCGAGCGCTTTGCTGACTTCGACATCATCCATGTAGTTATTGTTCACTGCGAACAAGCTCAACGCCATTTCCCAAACCTGCATGGGCGAATACTGCGCCTGCTTCATTAACTCGGTGACTAATTTGCCACGCTCAAGCTGCTTGCGGGTGGCCTCATCAAGATCAGAGGCGAACTGCGCAAATGCGGCTAATTCACGATACTGCGCCAAGGCCAAACGCACACCCGCGCCAGTGTCCTTACGCTTCATGATTTTGGTCTGTGCAGCACCACCCACGCGGGATACCGATACACCGGCATTAATCGCAGGACGGATGCCGGCGTTAAACAAATCGGTCTCCAAGAAAATCTGGCCATCAGTAATCGAAATAACGTTTGTCGGCACGAATGCTGAAACGTCACCCGCCTGAGTTTCGATGATTGGCAAGGCGGTTAACGAACCGGTTTTTCCCTTGACCGCACCGTTGGTAAACTTCTCAACGTATTCTTCATTTACACGAGCGGAACGCTCCAACAAGCGAGAGTGCAAATAAAACACGTCACCTGGATAAGCTTCACGACCCGGCGGGCGACGAAGCAAAAGTGAAATTTGGCGATATGCCACGGCTTGCTTGGAAAGATCGTCATAAATAATGAGCGCATCTTCACCGCGATCTCTGAAATATTCGCCCATGGTGCAGCCCGAATATGGGGCTACAAACTGCATCGCTGCCGATTCAGATGCGGATGATGCCACCACAATGGTGTAGCTCATCGCGCCGTGCTCTTCGAGCTTGCGAACCACGTTGGCGATAGTCGAAGCTTTTTGACCCACCGCGACATAAACGCAGGTAACGTCTTTGCCCTTTTGGTTGATGATTGCGTCAATCGCAACGGCTGTTTTGCCGGTTTGGCGGTCACCAATAATCAATTCGCGCTGACCACGACCCACGGGCACCATGGCATCAATGGATTTCAAACCGGTTTGCAGCGGCTGCGAGACCGATTTACGCGCAATAACGCCAGGCGCTACCTTTTCAATAATATCGGTCATCTTGGCGTTGATCGGACCTTTGCCGTCAATTGGCTGGCCCAATGCATTAACCACGCGGCCTTTGAGCTCAGGGCCGACAGGCACATCCAAAATGCGGCCCGTGCACTTGACGGTATCGCCTTCGGAGATATGCTGATATTCACCCAAAACCACGGCACCAACCGAATCCCGCTCGAGGTTCAATGCAAGCCCGAACGTGCCGCCCGGAAATTCCAGCATTTCCCCTTGCATGGCGTCGGCCAAGCCATGAACGCGGCAAATGCCGTCGGTTACTGAAATGACGGTGCCTTCTGAGCGCTTTTCGGCGGCAGCAGGTAACGCTTGGATTTTTGACTTAATCAGTTCGCTGATTTCGGCGGCGTTGATTTGCATTTAAAACTCCGATACTTTTAAATTCTGAATTCTATTTTTTGCCCGCGTGCCTTATTGCACAAGAGCTTGAGCCATTTTGTTTAAGGTGTCGCGGACCGACGCGTGGACGACATCATCGCCGACCTGCACGCGCGCACCGCCGATCAGCGATTCATCGACCACCACGACCGCCTCGACACGCTTACCGTATTTCTTCGCCAACGCTTCCAACATGCCCGCTTTGTCAGCATCTGACATCGGGAACGCGCTGGTAATTGTTGCCTTCACCACACCATCGTGTTCATGCTGCAAGCGCTCGAAATGCTCAGTGATAAACGGCAGCAACGAAGCCTTGCCGTTACCAATTAGCAACAGCACTGCATTCGCCAAGGCAACCGGCACATTGCCACCCGCAACGCTACTCATCAGCCCGGCTTTTTCAGCAGCGCTCACATTAGGGTTGCCGACCAAAGACGCCATTTGTGAATTCGCGGCGATAGCTCCCAGCGATTTCAACTTGGCACCGAAACCCGCAACGTCATTGGCGTCGACCGCCGAGCGGAATATAGCTTCCGCGTAGGGACGGGCAACCGTGGTCAACTCAGCCATTACAATTGCGCTTTCAGTTGGCTCAACATGTCCGCGTGGACTTTTGCATCTACTTCGCGCTTCAAGATTTTCTCAGCGCCCGCAATGGCCAAAACGGCTACTTGGTCGCGAAGCTGCTCTTTCGCTTTTTGCTTTTCCATCTCGATTTGCGCATGCGCCGCCGCAATAATGCGATCGGCTTCGACCTTGGCCTGGACCTTGGCTTCGTCAATCGTCGCCTGCGCCTGCTTGTCGTTAAGCGCCTTCATTTCAGTCGCAGCTTGACGCGCTTCTTTCATCATCACGTCTTTTTGCTTTTCGCCTTCGGCAAGCGCGGCTTTACCTTTTTCGGCTTCAGCCAGACCTTCGGCGATTTTCTTATTGCGGGTATCAATGGCCGTCATCAACGGCGGCCAAATGAATTTGTACGCAAATGCGATCAGCAGCGCAAACCACACCGCCATCGCAAACAACGTCGCATTGGGCATCATAACGACGACCCTTTCTTTAAATCAATCAATCGAGTATTACTTGCGATTTTTATTTAATGACGCTGAGCAACGGGTTGGCGAATGCAAAGAACATCGCGATACCCACGCCGATCAAGAAAGCCGCGTCGATCAAACCAGCCAGCAAGAACATAAATTTTTGCAACTGTGGGATCAGCTCAGGCTGACGTGCTGCGGATTCCAAAAACTTGGAACCCATGATGCCGATACCGATACAAGCGCCCAATGCGCCTAGGCCGATAATCATGCCGATGGCGAGAGCCATATTGGATTGAACAAGGGCGAGGAACTGTGCCATTTTATTTTCCTTTCGTGGTCGAAAACAATTACTAGTTTGAGTTACGTTAATTACAAATTATTGAAGCAAATCGAATTAATGGTGTTCTTGGGCCATCGCGATATAAACGACTGACAACACCATAAAGATAAAGGCCTGAAGCAGAATAATCAGAATGTGAAATACGGCCCATCCCCAGCTCAAAATGATTGAGCCCGCAGTAAAGATGCCGCCCAACATGCCCAGCAAACCCAGCAGCATAAAAATCAATTCGCCGGCGTACATGTTGCCGAACAGCCGCATACCCAGTGAGACGGGCTTAGCAATTAGCTCGATGATGTTGATTGCCAGATTAGGGATCCACATCGCAGGACTGGAGCCAAACGGCGCGGTAAACAATTCATGAACAAATCCGCCCGCACCCTTAGCTTTGAAGCTAAAGAAAATAATCAGGATGAACACCGTGAATGACATCGCAAATGTCACGCTCAGATTGGTGGATGGCACCGCTTTCCAGTGCGGAAGGCCTATCGCCTCAGTGGCCATGGCAACGAAATCAAGCGGAATCAAATCCATCAAGTTCATCATGAACACAAGGACGAAAATCGTGAGTGCCAATGGCCCTAAAAATTTACGATCGCCGGGAAATACATCTTTCACCGTGTCATCGACAAATTGGAGCACCAACTCAACAAAGCCTTGGAGGCGGCCGGGAACGCCCGCTGTCACGCGGCGCGCCACCAACCAAAAAACACCTAAACCAATGGCTCCAACAATGATTGACATGACGAGCGAGTCAACATCAATCGTCCAAAAGCCGCCCTCGCCAACTTTAATTTGCAGGTTTTGTAGATGGTGCTCGATGTAGCCCGAGGGGGTGAGTTCTTCGTTGCCAGATGACATGATTCGTTTTAGTTAGCGAATGATTAAAAATACAAGCCAATGCCCCATCAGGGCCACACACATTGCTGCAACCAGCCACGTCGCTGCAAACCAACCGCTGGACATTGCGGCGAAAATTATTCCCAACACAACCACCCATTTCGCGACTTCCGCCAGGGCATGGCGGCTGACGAGAGTACCTGCTGAAACGGCCGTTACTTTTGATTTTCTGGCGAGAATTGCGTAAGCCAAGCTGCCTGCCACCACCGATAGAGCACCCACAGACGCGGATAAAGCCGCTAAATTGCCTTCAGACAAAATAGCGATTAAAACCACAGTCGCGCCCAAAATCGCTTGCACGGATATGACTTTTCGATACAGGCTACCGAGAGAATCGATCAGCACTTATTACCTCTTCAATGCCCTTATATTGCCCGCTCTCGCTGGAAACACCCCGCAAAGCCTGACGATTATAAGCGCGGACGGTCGTTTCAGTCAAACCGTTTTGCGGCGTTGCAGCATGATTAGGCCCGGCATAAACGCTTGATACCGGCTCGCACGTGCGATGCTTCGGCGGCCGTGCATTAATTTTGCGAAAGTCCCCCATCGGCGCACGTTTCAGGCCACTTTGGCTCGAAGAAGCCCGCTAATTAAAGGTTTTGCTTATTTCCCTAGCCACGTTCAGACGATGGCTAAAAACGTACTTCGTCGCTCAGTGGAGCAAGAGTGTTTGACCGGACGTGAGCAATTCACAATGGCACGCTTCTTGGTTGTGTATCTTGTTTGGCGTGCCTGAATTCAATCTGGCTTCTAACTTCCGCCTACCCAATGTAAATAACGAAAGCAATTATTCATGTTTCAGGATTGGTTGAATCGCGTTAAAACGGCGTCCAGCGCTGCGTGGCAACGTGTTGCGCATTCACGCGCGCTGAAGTGGGTGCAACAGCGTTTGGTACGCGTTTGGCCCAACAAGCCTTCGGGTAATCGCGGTACAGATTCGCCGTCCGCGCCCGTTCAAGAGTCGCAGAGTGCTTTGCCAACTGCCGTCGTCGTCTCGTCCGACTTGAAAGAGCGGATAAGCGAGCCAAACCAAGCAAACACGGCGATTGCGCATGTTCCGGTTCTTATTCCACCGACCGTTCCTACTGTCGACTCCGAAGTCGAACTAGCGCCCGCCCGCTGGCTGGAAGGCATTGCAAAAAATGTGAATGGGCGAATGCTGCCATGGGTGTTGATTCCGCCTGAGCGACGCTATCGTTTGTACATCCCCGCCGGCATTTCCGATCGCGACCAGCCCGCCGGACTACCTGCGATGGTGGTGATGATTCACGGTTGTCGACAAGATGCGGAAACTTTTGCCGCGGCTACGCGCATGAATGCGCTCGCAGATCGTGACGGTTTCGTCGTCCTGTACCCCGATCAATCCGACCTCGCCAATCTGCGCCGTTGTTGGAATTGGTTTGAACCACGAACACTGGCTGGGCAAGGTGAGACTGCGATATTGCTGACCATGATTGAAGAAGCCGCCAAGCGTGCAAACGTAAATCGGGCGCAAATTCTGCTCGCTGGATTATCTTCGGGCGGCGCGATTGCAGCACTGTTGGCTTATTTACATCCCGAGCGGTTTGCCAAGGTAGTCGTTCACTCCGGCCTTGCACCATTCTCAGCCAATTCAACCCCCGCCGCGCTGACAGCAATGCGCGACGGTTCAACGCTGGATCTGCCTGCGTTAACGCGGCAATACTGGCGCGCGCACGCGCTTCCGCCGCCGCCATTATTGATTATTCAGGGCGATGCGGACGAGACTGTTAAGCCGACCAATGCAGATGCACTGCTTGATCTGTGGGCCAGTTTGAATCAGGCGGAATCTCCGATTCCACTAGCTCGCGCCGAGGGAAGCACCGTTGCGACTGATTCAACGCGCGGGATATTCACAACCCGCCTTCATGCTCAAGACAGTCACAACACCTTGGCTGAGCGTGTATCGATTGCGGGGCTCGCGCATGCTTGGAGCGGCGGGGATGCGGCGCATCCATTTAACGACGCCATGGGGCCGGACGCGTCCAGCATGATTGTCGCGTTTTTGAAATTGGATCAGCATGTGCATGTGGGCTGATGGCAGGTTATCAAGATTTGCCGCGCCAGCCACGCGGCTGAGCTGGCCGAAAATCCTGACGTGAAGGAGTCCTACCTTGGCATGCTCTAAGAAGGCCGCCGCAATTTCGGCCATTTGAAATTCCATCAGCGACGCAAGCGCTGGTCGCAGTGCTCACGAAAAAGCTGAAAACTAATATTGGCGGATGTCTTTAGGTGAATCAAGCTGAAGCAGGTCGTCAATGTTCTCGATTGGTTTTGGCATCGAAGTTGCGATTAGATCGAGCGCCGACACCCGTTTGCGCTCAAGGCGTACGAATTGCTGGTTTGATGAATGGATATTTAGCAGCCTTCTCAGCGGTTGACGTAGCGCTCAATCTGCGGTGAGGAGAGCAGCAAGCGCCGGCTGTATTTCTGGAAAAGCAATGTAATCCCAAAACTGCTGCGCGGTTGTCTCGCGTCTGAAATCATGGGTATTTTCGATACGAATGCCGGTGATGGAAAAAATTGAGTATCCGCGCGATGAGAATATTTCGAAGATTTCGTCTGGGTTCGCGCTGTAACCCAGATAGCCGGCCGCACCGCATTCGAAAGCCACAACCGGGCGCGAGCAATCTAGAATTTTTATTGACCCACGTAGAACATCCAGTTCGCCACCCTCAACATCCATTTTGATGAATTTCACATTTTCAACAGATGGCAGTACATCGTCTAACCGGCATACCTTCACCGAGATTTGCTGAAACTCTGAGGGCTCTGCGTTGTAAATAGCACGCTTTTTTAACCCTGATTCCTCAGGTAAATTTGGGATGAAATTAAATTCCGCCAGCCGATTTGCCTCGCCCAGCGCAAAGGGAAAAATAACCGTGTTGTTCAGCGCCTGCGCGGAAATATTCGCGGCGAGCACTTCTCGAATAGACGGAATAGGTTCAAATGCATAGCAGACTCCGTCCATGCCAACCAATTTAGATAGCGGAATGGCGTGCCGCCCCTTATGTGCACCAACATCAACAACCACCGTCCCACCCAATGGAAGTCGGGTATAAAAAGTTTCTAGCTTTGCTTCGTAGTTCATTTGGCTGCCTGATTGTAGTTATGTTTGATGCAAATTAAACGATTGAACTCTTGCGCAGGACCGACCACTCATCTGCGAAACAGCGAAAAGACGATGCAAAAAAATGGGGGTCAAAAAGAAAAATGCGGTCAAGTCTTTCAATATAGCAAACCCCGTCACTTGCCATTAATCGCCCGGCTCACCGTCGAATAGTGAACCTCGAAGGCATCCGCAATCGCCTGTAACGTGTAATCACCGGTTCCGTAGGCTGCGACCATGCCCTGCTTGGGGTCATCAAATTCCCGCTGATAAAACTCAAGCGGGTTTGCCAGCGCCCGGCGCTGCATTCGGGGGATTTCTGGGTGGGTTAGGTTGGCAACGCCCGCCATACGGTCTTGCATCGCTTGTACGAATGCGTCACTGCCCAAAAAAACCTGACCGCGCAGGTTCTCCCAAATAGTCACGTCGCGCTGGTCGCCGCGTAGCCCTTGCTGGACAAACTCTACATAGCGTTCAAGCTGGCGCTTTTTCTGCGCGCCAAACTGACTTAGTACCCAATCCACTTTCAGCCACGTCGGGCGCACACGCGCATCCAGCGTGGCATGGTAGGAGCTCCATGGCCAGTCGCGGACCTGCTTGACCATGCCCACTCGGACGGGATTCAGCACCACATAACGAGCGAGCGCCAGTAAGTAGCTGTCGCGATCGACAATAATCGCTTTATAGCGGCCTTGGAAGACGTGTCCGACGCGTTGGTGCCTGCGATTGACAAGTTGGGTGTAGACACCGTTAAGTTGGCGCATACCTGCGGATAGATTGCCGTCGGGTGTTTCGATCAGCAAATGGTAGTGATTCGACATCTGGCACCAAGCATGGATCGCCCAGTTAAAGCGTTCGCAGCACTGCGCAAGGGTGGTGAGCCAGCGTTCACGGTCAGTATCATCGAGAAAAATGTCCTCGCGGCGATCACCGCGAGAGGTGACGTGATAAAGACCACCAGCTATTTCTAATCTGAGGGGGCGTGCCATCTCCGGACTTTATCGCAGTTTTAGTCGAAATGCGATATTGAAAGACTTGACCCTGTTATATGCTAGAACAGGGGAAAATAGCGGATATTTGAAGACAGTTGCTGACCCCATTTATTTGACCCCATTTATTTTTAAGGCAAAGGCCACGGTTTGATCTTCTCTAGCCGCTCATTCATCGCATCATCCTCTTCCTCCGTAAAAACTTCGTCAAGCGCTATCGAAATGACAGTTCGTATTGTCGCGAGCTTGCGGCATACATCTCCATCCCTTAGAAAGGCATACATCCACCGCATTTCCATGTCTTTTGGTAGCTGTGCGGATCCAAGTCGATCAAGGGAGGTAACTATGAAAGTAAGATCGCCAATAATCTTCTCTACTGCCTCAACATCCAGTGAAATCGTTTTGCGTTGCATAACTACCTCTTAAAATTTTGCATTCTTTATCAGCACGTCACCTTTAATTTTTAGTTCCCAGTTTTTTGCAATAGGGTTATAGATTTTCTGCACGCGGTTGGCGGCAACATCTGTTTCCACGTAGTTTTGACCGTGGTCTGGCTTCAAAAGATATTTATCTTGCGCATCTGTCCTTGAAAGGGGCGCACCGCGGGCGCGTTCTGCAAAGGCAGCATTTTGATCGCTGGCCTTGATTATCTTATCCTCTTCTATTCCCTTAAGGCCCTGGTTGGAAGTGTAATGTCTTATTCTGATTGAGCCTCCACCATCACTCTGCTTAGCATCAAAATTGGGGTCAAGTCTTTCAATATAGCGTCACTCTCACCCAATTTGATTGGGCCAAAGTTTACAGTTTTACGAGTCGATGCGTCATCGCGCAATTATGATCTCTGCAAATCAGCCAAGCGCATTTTCTATTCGAACCACTCTCGACATTACCGATCTGCATACGCGCTAGACGCTTCCGTTGCCGAATATCGCACCATTCCATCCGCAGCAAAAGTCCGCGCCTAAGCTGTGACCGCCTGAGATGTCGAGCTATGACATAGGTGAGCCCCAGCACAGTGGCGGCTTTCAGACCCGTTCACGTCGCATCAACTAAATCGTAAGCGAATCCCGTAACGCTAAAAAATACAAACCTTGACAACCAAAATTCTAGTGTTATAGTTCACTACCACACCGGCACGACATAACAGTTAGGTGTGATT
>JBBRFJ010000036.1:0-24959 GCA_038224475.1 Burkholderiales bacterium | reverse complement strand
GTTCAGCCGCGTAAAAGGCGAAAAAAATGAAATGGGCGTCCGGCAGACCACCCATCTGCTGGTCACCGTTCACGACGTGTCAGAACGAGTGCACCTGATCCAGGCGGTGAAGGACGCGGAGATGCGCGCCCAGGAGGAAATTAAAGGCCTGCTTGATTTGCTTGAGCTGGAACCTGCGGTGTCAAGACGATTCCTGAACGACACCGAGCAATCGCTCGACGCAATCAACGATGCTTTGCGAGGTGCGGGTCAGACGCGCGATTATCCGTCCACGATCAGCGAAATTTTCCGCCGCGTGCATCATCTGAAGGGCGAAGCCGCTGCGCATAGCTTGTCTTTGTTCGAAAGTTTGGCCCACCGGTTTGAAAACATTTTGAGTGAGTTACGTGACCGCCCGAACTTAAACGGCGAAGATTTGCTGGCGATTCCGCCGCATCTTGAAGATATTTACAGCCGCACCGCGAAACTTCGCGCGCTTGCCGAACGGATGACCAGCAAAGATGCGCACCTTACCCAGAATGCCGCATCAGGCCATGAGTTTGGCTATATGCTGGAAGCACTCGTCGAAAAAGTTGCCGCCAACCAGAAGAAGAAAGTCCGCGTGACGGCAGATGCGCCGGACTTTGGGTCGCTTCCTGAGCGCAAGGCCGCCATGCTTCGCGACATCGCGATACAGTTGGTGAGGAACGCGGTGGTGCACGGCATCGAGGACGCCAACGAACGCGCGATCAGCAGCAAAACCGAATCCGGCAATATTCACGTCTCCTTGAAACGGCTGGACGCCGATAAATTTGAATTTGCAGTCCGCGACGATGGGCGCGGCGTGATCCCTAACCACATTCGCGAATCGCTGGTAAAAAGTGGACGCTATTCGCAGGCGGAAGCAGATGCGCTTGATGAGCGCACTTTGGTAATGAAACTTTTTGAGCCCGGTATCAGTACATCGCCGACCGTGGATCGTGACGCGGGGCGCGGTGTGGGGCTTGATGTGGTGGCAGAAAAAGTAAAAATTATGGGCGCGCAAATTCGTTTAGGCAGTCGCCCGAATATTTATACTCAGTTTAGCGTCACATTTTCGCTGGCTGCCTGACTTGAAGTGTTTGTAGTTAGTTCAGCTTGCGGTTTAAATAGAAGCAAGATATTCCGCAAACCAACAATGCCAAAGTTGATGTAAATAAATGATGCGCCTATTGATTGTGGATGATTCCAATATTATTCGATCACGAATAATGCGGATCGTGTTGGCGGGCACCTTGCCGGGCGCGCAGATCGTAGGGCTGGCGCGGGACGGCGCGCAAGCGGTGATGATGTTCAAGGCGCATCAGCCTGATGTGGTGACGATGGACTTAACGATGCCCAATATGGACGGCGTCAAATGCATTGAAGAAATCATTGCTATTAATCCTGATGTACCGATTCTGGTGATCTCTGCGTTGGCTGATAAAGCGACCGCAATTTCTGCGCTGCGCAAAGGTGCTCGCGGCTTTTTAAACAAGCCTTTTACGGAAAAGCAATTGATCGCCGCGCTTAAAGAAGTGATCAGTAATGACGAGTAGCAATCGAAGGAGCGGACGTTGAACAACAAAGATATCAACGAGGGTGAACTGCGGGTATTCATCACCGCCGTCACGGAATATTTTCATGCTCTTGCAGGCGAGCCCGCGCAAGTGCGCTCGGCTTATCTCGGCACAGATTTAAGTGTGCCGCAGTCCTATGATTACACAGGGCTCATCACTATCAGCGGCAACTATCGTGGGTGCGTTTACTTCAGCTGCCGCCAGGTGCTGCTTAGAAGGCTGCTGGTGTGCATGGGCGAGAACGACCACTCGGAATCAAATTTGTTAGACGCAGTAGGCGAGGTGGCAAACACAATTTCAGGGAATGCTCGCAAGCACTTTGGTGCGACCCTGGAAATTTCGGTTCCGGTAACCATACACGGGCCAACCGAGAGTATTCGTGCGGCAGTACGCGCCAGACCGTTCGTCATCACCATCGATTGGCTTGGTCAGGCGGCGATTGTGATGATCGATTTGGAGCGACTCGTTTAGCGTCTCAGGTGGCGCTTGAATTTGCTGCTTGAACGTAGGCCCGCAGCGTGACGGCACTTTTTTAGTCTAAAGATTGTTCAATATTGTGCGAATGGCCGAGCTAAATCGAAGGTAAAATCGCGCACCATGCGTCTTTTCCGTCTTATAAAAATCCTTTCTGTTGTGACTCGTTTCGGCCTTGATGAATATTTGCCGAAGGGTTTCGCGCGCTCGATATTTGGCGGCATCTTCTTTTTTCGATCATTTTCAGAGCCGCGGGCAGTCAGGCTGCGGCTGGCACTCGAAAGCTTGGGGCCAACGTTCATAAAGTTCGGGCAGATTCTTTCTACACGGCCGGATTTGGTGCCCCCGGATATTTCGCAAGAGCTTGCGCACCTTCAAGATAACGTTCCGCCGTTCGCCTCAGATGCGGTAGTGGCAACGTTGAACCGGGTGTATGGGCGACCATACACGGAGGTGTTCTCTACATTCGATCTCAAGCCTATTGCTAGCGCGTCGATCGCGCAGGTGCACTTTGCCGTGATCGCGGAAGGCAAGTTGGCCGGCCGCGAGGTGGCCGTAAAAATACTGCGGCCCGATATCCTGGATGCCATCAATGGCGACGTTCAGCTGCTTTACGTGGTGGCTGATTTCGTCAAGGCTGTATTTAAAGATGGCGAGCGCCTGCGGCCAACCGAGGTGGTGACCGAATTTGACAAAACCATTCACGATGAGCTTGATCTGGTGCGAGAAGCATCGAATGCATCCACGCTACGACGCAATTTTGCGGACGGCACATTACTTTATGTGCCCGAAGTTTATTTTGACTACACGCATCGCGAGGTGTTGGTGTTGGAACGAATAGATGCAATTCCGGTCAACGATTTGGCGCAGATCAAGGCCTACAACATTGATGTGGCGAGATTGGCGGCGGATGGCGTCAAGATTTTTTTCACCCAAGTGTTTCGTGATGGTTTCTTCCACGCTGACATGCATCCCGGCAATATTTTTGTCGGCAAAAACGGCATTTACTCCGGTGTTGATTTCGGCATCATGGGAACGCTATCGGACGAAGACAAAAATTATCTGGCGCGCAATTTTGCAGCCTTCTTTAACCGGGATTACAACGCCGTCGCCGTGGCGCATATCGAAGCAGGTTGGGTACCCGCGAACACGCGAGTCGATGAGTTTGAAGGCGCTATTCGCAGCGTATGCGAACCGATTTTTGATAAACCACTGAACGAAATTTCGTTTGGCAAAGTATTGCTGCGGCTGTTTGAGGTTTCCAGGCGCTTTCAGATGGAAATTCAACCGCAACTGGTTTTGCTGCAAAAAACACTACTGCAAGTCGAAGGATTGGGACGGCAGCTTTACCCGGAACTCGATCTTCGCCCCATTGCGCAACCGATTTTGAAGCGCTGGCTGTCGGAACAAATTGGCCCGCGAGGCTTGCTCAAACAACTGCGCAAAGAAGGCCCGCTTTGGATCAGCAGTTTGCCGCAGCTGCCGCGGCTGGTACACCGGGCGCTTGACGCAAACCCGAGCGAGAAGCTGGCTGCAATCGAGCGTGCAATTGTCCGCGTTGAGCAAACGCAGCGCTGGCAGACTTATGTGTTGATTTCGTTGGTGGCTGCACTGGTCGCGGTGATCGGCGGCTACCTTTATTTGATACTGGTATTTTAGGGGCTTGTTGAAATTTTGCTGCGCTTGACCATGCGGCGCTGCAAACCGGCTCAAAATTCTCGTTTATACCCCGCGGCTATCTTTCAATCGTTTTTCGGCGCTGGTGTTTTCGGCATTGCCGGCCGCGCTGGCAGACACATTTGAATATGTTTTTGGGTTTACTCATTTTCACTCAGGGCTCTGTTTTGCTACACTTTCGCAGCATACGAATGTTCGCTGGCGTGCGTTTCCTTGCGTAGCGCTGCGGACCAATCTCTCTGGTAAAAGGACACACCGGCAATGAATGCGCTCCTCGGTTTCGTGGTGGTCTATTTGTTAGGCACTCTGGCCATCGGCTTGTTCGCAGCAACTCGTGTAAAAACCTCGACTGACTTCGCTCTCGCCGGACGCAGCTTGCCGCTGGCGATGATTATTACCACTACCTTTGCGACTTGGTTTGGTGCCGAAACAGTATTAGGTATCAGCGCCAAGTTTGTTCAGGGCGGACTTAACAACGTCGTTGAAGATCCATTCGGCGCATCAATGTGCCTGGTCTTGGTAGGAGTATTTTTTGCCGCGAAGCTCTATCGTATGACGCTTTTGACCATTGGCGATTTTTATCGCAAACGCTATGGTAAAACCGTCGAAATATTTTGCTCGGTTGCTATCATTTTTTCGTACCTTGGCTGGGTTGCCGCCCAGGTAACGGCTCTGGGCCTGGTGTTTAACATTGTCAGCAATGGTGCCATTAGCGTGGACATGGGCATGTTGATTGGCACGCTGTCGGTGCTGGTTTACGTCATTTTTGGCGGCATGCTGGCGATTGCATGGACTGATTTTATTCAAGTTATTGTGTTGGTGGTGGGGTTGTCCATCATCGCGGTGATGGCGGGCGATCTTGCTGGCGGTCCGGACAAAGTATTGGCCTTGGCCCAAACCAATGACTGGTTCAAGTTTTTCCCCGCGCCAAAATTTCATGACGTTATTTTTTTTATTGCAGCGGCCATCACGATGATGCTCGGCTCGATTCCGCAGCAAGATATTTTCCAGCGGGTGATGTCAGCTAAGAACTCTAAAACCGCCCAACGGGGCGCCGTTATTGGCGGTTTGTGTTACTTGGCGTTTGCGTTTGTTCCCATGTTTATCGTTGCCTGCGCCGTGCTGATCATGCCGGCTGAGACTAAAGATTTGCTTGCCAATGATCCGCAGCGCGTATTGCCAACGCTGGTTCTGAAATTCATGCCGTTTGCGGCGCAGGTATTATTTTTTGGCGCGCTTTTGTCGGCCATTAAGTCGACTGCATCAGCGACGCTGTTGGCACCTTCCACCAGTTTTGTTGAAAATATCTACAAGAATCTCCGCCCTGGCCTGACCGACAAGCAAGAGCTTTTTGCGTTTCGGGTCACCTTGTTTATTTTTACGGCTTGCGTGCTGGCCTACGCCATGGTGATGAAAGGCACGCCCATTTATGAGATGGTATCTGGCGCGTATCAGGTCACGTTGGTTGGAGCGTTCGTGCCGCTGGTATGCGGTCTGTACTGGAAGCGGGCAACCCGATACGGGGCGATTGCCTCGATTGTTTTCGGCATCCTCACCTGGATTATGTTTTTAGCGACGCCGCTGGGGGCATCTTTCCCCGGGCAGCTCGCCGGCGTGTTGATGGCAGGCCTCGGGATGATTGGCGGCTCACTACTTTCCAAACCCCACGAGCACCACGCGCATGGCGTAGGCGACCATTCCCAAGCTGCCCACTTGCACCCAACCCATAGCGCTACTCACCCCGGAAAAAGCTCGGTGCATGCGGCCAAACAAGCCTGATACGGGCTGGCTTGGGCCTCAACGCCGATCCGGACCAAGCATTTGCGTTAGGCATCCATCCCATCCGCAAACCAGCCCTCGAATTCTGTAGTTCAACGGTTAGCTGTTGAGTGGTCAATGCCAGAGCCCTAACCTGTCAATGTGCGCGGTGGGTTTGATAGTTGCCCATGTCGCGTAATTTCAAAAAACGGGTTCGTTATGTTTAAAGCTTTTGGAAATTTCCTTCACCGCACACCCTGGTGGGCGATGCTTCTTATCGGCTTGCTCACCCTGATTTTGCTCGGCATTTTTACCTTGCCCGCTCAGGTTATTCGCTTATCGAGCAGCGGTGAAACCCCCGAAATGAACCGCGCTATTAAACGTGAAATTGACTCCGCATTCGGCGATTCCGCTTTGGGCCTGGCAGAAGGCGTGGTGTCGGCGATGCGTGAGCGAACCAATGACCCGGCTCGCCGCCGCGAGCTTGATCTGGCGCAGGAAGGCATCGCCGAGGCGCGCAAAGAAATTTTCAATGCGCAGGATGAAATCAAGCGCGCGGCGAGCGAAGCCGCGAAAGATGCAAGTGGGGCGGCGGCCGAAGCTGCGCAAGCGGCACGCGAGGCGGCTAAAGAGTCCACGGTTAACGCGATTGAAGCCGCGCGCGCCGCAACCGAAACTCTGTTGGAGAGCTCGACCGAGCGTCGCGAAGCGATTGAAGAGGCGCGGGCCGATGTCGAAAGATCGTTGAAATCTGCGCGCGTCGTTGCGCCGGAAACACTTAAATCGCTGGACGAGCAGCTGCAAGCGGCCAGGATTCAGGAGGATGCTGCGAAAAAGGCGCTCGATGCATTGACAAAATCTCAGGCAGAAGCCGCCAAGGCTAATTTCAAATTGGATTTCGACATAAACGGGACCAAATTTAAAATTGGGATCGATGAAAATGCGAAAGAGGGCTTTCGCGAGGGACTCAAATCCGCGATCAAGTCTGGGATCGCCGAAGGTATCAAGCAAGGCGCCAAGGCTGACGTCAAGCGCGGCGATAAAATAGCGGGCAAGACAGGAGATAACCTAATTTCTCCGCCGGCCCCACCAAGCGCCCCAGGCGCAGCCCCGGCAGAGCCTGTTCCGCCGCGCTTGCCTGCCTCCGTCGCCCCACCCGCCCCGCCCGCGCCGCCAGCGTTTTCGCCCTTGCCAGTCGAGCTTCGGCAGGATATTCATGCGAAAGTTGCGCAAGATGTGAAGCGAATTGGGTTGGGCAGCGCATTGATTCTGGCGTTCATTCCCGTGTTTTTTATGACGCTGATTGCCAAGTTTTTGATCGACCGCTCACGCCGTGCGCAAGCGTTCGGCGAGAGCCAGAAAAAAGTCGCCGAGACCCAGTCAGCCAGCCGCCAATTGATGGAAGCCCGCCTGCAAGCGCTTCAAGCGCAGGTAGAGCCACACTTCCTTTACAACACGCTGGCCAATGTTCAAGCCTTGACCGAGGTGGATCCTCCTGCGGCTAACAAAATGGTGGGGCATCTGATCGAATATCTTCGTGCAGCGCTGCCCAAAATGCGCGAGACCTCCTCCACGGTAGGCCAGGAAGTTGAGCTCGCCCGGGCATACCTGAATATCCTGAAGATGCGCATGGGTGAACGGCTCGATTTTGCGATTAGCGTTCCCGATGAATTGAGCAATGTACCGTTCCCGCCACTGATGCTGCCCTCGTTGGTCGAAAACGCGGTCAAACACGGCCTCGAACCCGTGCGTGAAGGCGGACGTATTGACGTCGTCGCAGAGAAAGTTGGCGAACGGTTTCGCATCGTGGTTAAAGATACGGGGCGCGGCCTCTCAGCAAACGGCACTACCAGCGCCAATGCCGAGACCGGCGGTGGCGTGGGTTTGTCGAATATTCGCGAACGCCTGTTGGCGCTTTACGGTGAAACTGCCAAGCTAACATTGGAATCAAATGAACCCAAAGGCGTGATCGCCACCATTGAAATCCCGGCTGAGGCGATGATGCGCTTTTCTGCAACTGGCGCGATACCCTCAACCAAAACAGGTGCTGGCGCAGCGAACAATATTAACGCGAGCAGCAAAGGCGCAGGCAAGAGCAAGGGCTGGGCTGGCCGAACCATGAGTGCGGTCGGCACCACCCACAGCGTATGGGCGCGCGCGATGTCCTTTACCTTCATCGGCATTATGGCTGCGCTGGCGATCATGTTTGGGCTCGCACTCGCGGCAATGGCGGCTGGCTGGATGCCGCTGTCGATTGGGGGCAGCACGGTGCCTTTAAGTGGTGTGGAAGGCATGGCGGTGGGCTCGGTGCTGTTGCTGTTTGTGTTCGGGTTGCTGGCGCTGGTAGCCTTGTTGGTGGTGGCGATTATTTACGGGCTTGGCGTTTTGGCGGCGGGGTTGCTGGTTTTCATACCGCTGATGATCCTTATTTCAGTATTCCCGGCACTCTCGCCATTCGTACTGTTCGGTTTGATTATTTACTGGTGGTTTTGGCGGCGTAAACCTAAAACCGTGCCCAAGACCTCACCCAAAACCACGCCCAGAAACTTGCCCGATACAATAGCCAACGTCAGCCCAGCGGTAAAAGCCGACGAAGCTGGCAAAGACATCACGCCGCCAAATTAAGGGACAATCTAAGTTACTTTATCCATTGGTAAAAAAATGACAACAACGCAAACTGACACGCCCATTACCGCCATCATCGCCGAAGACGAGCCGATCCTGCGCGCGCAGCTTAAATTAAAGCTCGGCAAGCTATGGCCCGAGCTGCAAATTCTGGCGGATGTGGGCGACGGTGAAGCGGCCCTCGAGGCGATTTTTGAACATCAGCCGCGGCTCGCCTTTCTGGATATTCAGATGCCGGAGATGACCGGCGTTGAGGTGGCAAAAAATGTCGCGGCGAGCAAAGAAGTGAACTGCCACATCGTATTCGTCACCGCATTTGATCAATATGCGGTTGACGCATTTAATACCGGCGCCATCGATTACGTGTTGAAACCCTATACGGACGATCGGTTGGCAGTCGCCGTGACGCGACTCAAGAATCGCCTGAATGCGGTGCCCGCAGCGCCGCCACAAGACCTGCAGGCGCTCATTTCTCATTTGTCGGCAAAGCTCAATCCGCAGGTGGAACGACTGAAATGGATCAAAGCCAATATCGGATCAAATTTGCGCCTGATCCCAATTGATGATGTGCTTTTTTTTCAATCGGACGAAAAATATACGCTCGTGGCCACCAAAGATTTTGATGCGCTGATTAAAACGCCGATCAAGGAACTACTGGATGGCTTGGACCAAGAGCAGTTTTGGCAAATCCATCGCTCCACGGTGGTGAACGCGACAGCGATTGATGGCGTGACGCGAGATTTTCGCGGCCAAGCGACGGTGAAAGTGAAGGGGCGTAAAGAAAATCTGACCGTCAGCCGACCGTTTTCTCATTTATTCAAACAGATGTGATGCTGCATTGGAGACGCGATGCCGATGCCGCTGTCTTAGAACATTCAAAAACAATTTCATTTGAATTAAAACCCCAGCATCTAAAAGCTTTTCAAGCCATTTTTGCTCTGAACAACGCGCAAATAAATGAGTTTCAATTTTCGATTGAAGGCGTGAGTTCACAGCCTTATGCATTTACGTCGCGGGTTCTGCGCCGCAAATTTCTGCTTTCGTCACGCTTTCTTTTGTTTTGTCATTCGTCGCGGGCAGCAGTCGTCGCAACGCGGCAAAATATGTATATGAACTATTCGAATCAAAGCGCGTGAGATGAAATCCATACCGTGGCATCTCTACTGCGGCTTCATCACGATGACTGGGATTGTGCCCGGATTTACGTTCGGGCTGGCCGTCTATACGGGCTACAAGCAATCGGGTTTAGCCATTGTTGCGGGCGGTATTGTGGGTGCTTCCCTCATGGTGTTTACGGCGTTTTGGTATCGCAGTGCAATGCGCTTGCGCGACCCGACATTTACCTTTGCCGATGCCTCCACGCACCATGAGGCCACATTCGAGTTGGGCATTCCCGCGGATGAGGCATTTGCCATTTGTGTGGCGGCCGTACAAGTCATGCCAGGCTTTTTTCCCACCCGCACTTCAACCGAAGCGCGCCGCATTGAAGGCACCACCGGCGGCGGCGGCGCGGGCTACTTTTCATTCGCATCAGGGGGCGAAAAAATTAAAATTGTGGTGGGCTCGCGCGGGCGGGTGGCGTCATATGTCCGCGTAGAAAGCCGCCCCGGTGATTTGTTTCTGGTGCTTGATTTTGGTAAAAACCGCCAAAATATCCGCGTGATCGTGAACCGCTTGAACGAACAAATCGCGCGACGTTTTGACGACCAGCGAATCGCCAAGGAACGCGCCGAGATGGATCGTGCGTTGACCGATGCCAAGCTCGCAAAATTGCAGGCGCAGATCGAGCCGCATTTTTTGTACAACACGTTGGCGAACGCACAATTGCTCACGCGCAGCGACCCGAAGCGCGCGGATGAAATGTTGGGAAATCTGATTGTCTACTTGCGAAATGCATTGCCCCAATCGGCTGACATGGGTGCGTCGCCGAATGTTAGTTTATTCTCGACGCTAGGCCGTGAAATTGAACGATCCCGCGCCTATCTTGAAATTTTAAAAATTCGCATGGGAGCCCGGTTAAACGTCGAAATTGACGTGCCTGCAGCACTTGTCGGTGTTTCATTTTTGCCCATGATGGTACAAACCCTCGTCGAGAATGCGATAAAGCACGGCCTGGAGCCCAAACTGGGCGGCGGCACCATTCTGATATGCGCGGCCTCGACCAAAGATGCGCTCACTGTTAGCGTTGCCGACAATGGTGTCGGCCCTAAGGGTGGCACTTCCGGCACCGGTTTAGGGCTCAAGAATATGCGTGAACGTTTGAAGCTGACCTATGGCGAGGCCGCATCCTTATCGCTATCGCTAAATGTACCCAGCGGCATGGTGGCCGCGATTAAAATTCCGCTGGCGACGTAGAGCCTTTTCTAAACTAATCTAAGTCCGATCCATCAGCCCTAAAAAACCTTAAGCGTGACAAACAATATGATGAAAATTAACCCTACGGCTGTTATTGCGGAGGACACGGTCGAAGGGAATTCGGGACGCATGCGTTCCGCCTTCGAGCGCGCAAGCCCCATGCAGGGAGCGCGTGAGTGTTCAAAAAACCGAGATCGCAAATCCGATGAAAAATAACCCTACTGCTGTCATTGCTGAAGACGAGGAGCTGCTTCGGATAGAGCTTGTCTCCCAACTAAAACGCGCCTGGCCTGAGCTGCAAATCATCGCCGAGGCTGAGGACGGCGCTGCTGCCCTCGAGGAAATCGCCGCACACAAACCCGATGTCGCCTTTCTCGATATTCGAATGCCGGGTCTGACCGGGCTGGATGTGGCTGCAGCGCTGAAAGACTGCTCGCCGCAAACCCGCATCGTTTTTGTCACCGCGTATGAGCAATACGCCATTGACGCGTTTGAAAAAGGCGCCATTGATTATTTGCTAAAACCGATTTCCGCTGAACGATTAAGCGCTACGATCGCTAGGCTAAAAGCCCCAATCTCCATCACTGGCGGGGCGTTTGGAGAGGGTGAGGATGCGGTAAGCGCTTTGTTGGCGCAACTCAAGGTAAGCATACAGGCGGAGAAAAAACACGAGCCGCTTGCCTGGATTACAGCAGGCACCGGCAAAGATACCAAGCTCATCATGATTGACGAAGTGGCTTATTTTCAGGCCGACAGTAAATATACGGTGGTGATGACCGCCGAAGGCGAAGCGCTAATTCGCACGCCTATTAAAGAGTTGCTCGAGCAACTGGACGCTGCACATTTCAAACAAATTCATCGCGCCACGATCGTCAATTTGCGTGCCATTAAAGCGGTGTCACGCGATGAAACCGGCAAGGGCATAATCAAGTTGAAAACACGATTCGAAACATTGCAGGTGAGCCAGCCGTTTATGCATTTGTTCCGCAACATGTAAGGTTGATGAAATATGATTTATGCGCTCGGTGACAAAATCCCTCAACTCAAGGGCAACAATTACATTGCGCCCAACGCGACCGTCGTCGGCGATGTGGTGCTTGAAAGAAACGCGAGTGTATGGTGGAACGTGACCATACGCGGTGATAACGATACGATTACCGTTGGTGAAAACGTCAATATCCAGGATGGTTCGGTGTTGCATACCGATGAAGGCGTTCCGCTGACGCTGGAGCGCAACGTCAGCGTCGGCCATATGGCCATGCTGCACGGCTGTACCGTTCGCGAGGGATCGCTGATTGGGATCAAAGCAGTGGTGCTCAATCACGCGGTGATTGGTCGCGATTGTTTGATTGGTGCGAATTCGTTGATTCCTGAAGGCAAGGTGATCCCTGATCGCTCGCTGGTCGTCGGCTCCCCAGGCCGCGTCATCCGGCAGTTAACGGATGCTGAGGTCGCAATGTTGCGGGGCATCGCGCAACACTATTTGGATAACGCTGCCCGTTATACATCGTCTCTTAAACCAGTGTAGCGGGCGGGCCCCTTTTGCTAACCGACTTAAGGTTTGGAAATAACTTGGTGCAGCGACCGCGATCGTCTTTTCATCGACAATGCTTGTTAGTGCACGGCATCCCGCAGATCATCGCGTTACGCCCTTCGAGCAGTTACACGCCGCGGCAATTTGCTACCTGCCGCGGCGGTTAGCTTCTCTGGCACGACATTTTTGCCTATGCTCAACCTATCCGCAGCCTCACAAAAGCGCGCCTCGTTGTCCGATACCCGCATCGGCGCGGGGCCGCGTATGCGCGCGGGTCCGGGTGCGCTCGTGGTGTATACGCTGACCATCATTTATGCGAGTCTGAATCCCTTTTTTGGGTGGCGCGCGGCGGAATCATTTGTACTGTTCGCATGGCCCAAATATTGGTCGATATTTGATATCGCGATCAATCTTGTTGCCTATGTTCCGCTGGGTGCGCTGGTGGCGGCCATCTGGCGATTTCGTGCACGCCGTCGCTTGGGGCCGGTCGCTATTCCGGCATCCGTTGATGTTCACGCTTGGCTAATCAGCGTGGCGGCGGCGATCACGCTTTCGTTCATGTTGGAATACGCCCAATCTTTCCTGCCGGGTAGGGTGTCGTCAATGTTTGATTGGGCGGCAAATTCACTCGGCGCAATAGTGGGCGCAACGGTGGTGCTGGTGCCGCCCGGTCGTCGGTTGCTCTCGCGGTTAGAGCAATGGCGGCATCGACATTTTTCTTATGGCGTGCAAACGGAGTGGGGGCTGTTGCTGCTGGCGATTTGGTTTTTTTCACAACTAAATCCTGCGATCCCGTTTTTTGAAGCGGGCAATGTTGTTAATAGTATGGGTGGCATGATCGGCCCAGGTCTTGCCCCCGTTTTTAGCGGCGACGAGCGGCCACACCCCTACGACCCCCTATTTTTATTGCCGCAAGCGGTCGCCATTACGTTTAATGTGTGCGGATTCGCGCTATTCATATCGCTTCTGTTGCATCCGGCCAACCGGGCCTGGGTTAGCGTGCTGGTCATTATGGCGCTGGGATTTCTGACAAAGGTATCGATGGCGGCGATGTTGTTAAAGGCGCCCCTCCTGATCGCGTGGATGGGGCCAGGCACGGTGATTGGCCTGAGTTCAGGTTTTCTGTTGTTTACTTTTTTTTCGCAACGTTCGTTCCGTTGGCGCGCATTTTCTGCCACGCTATTTGTATTCGCAGGTGCATTACTGGCAAAAATTGCGGGGGTATACGGCACCTGGAGCGACATCCTGCGGCTATTTGATTGGCGATACGGACAGTTGGCAAATTTTGCCAGCCTCACCCGCTGGGTGCATGAGGTCTGGCCGCTGCTGGCCTTGATCTTTTTAGCGTCGCTGTTTGTGAAGCATCGATTTGAACAATAGCAACTCTGACAAGACTAAACTTTGAGGATATTTTGATGAGCAATGAAGCGAGTGCCACTGATAAGAGTTTTTACAAACACCACGTTTTTTTCTGCGTGAATCAGCGGGATGGTGGGCGCGAATGTTGCAACCAGCACGACGCCGAAGGCGTGCGCGCCTATGCCAAAGACCAGATCAAGAAATTAGGTTTGTCCGGAGAGGGCAAGGTGCGGATCAATTCCGCGGGCTGTCTGGATCGCTGCGCAGAGGGACCTGTTTTGGTCATTTACCCCGACAACGTTTGGTATCACTACATCGACAAAGATGATGTTGACGAAATTATTAATGAACATATTCAGCATGGTCGGGTGGTTGAACGCCTCAAGATCTAGGAAAGCTCCGATTAAGTCGATTTCGTCACCATACCTCTTTACGAGCCCAAAAATATTGCCCTGCATATCAAACACATGCGGCGTCAATATTTTTGCACTCGCGCCTAGTCTGGTATAGAGCTCGACTTAATCAGAGTTTCCCTGGCAAATTTATTTTTTGAAAAAATGATGGCCGCACCATTTCCAAATTTTCGTGAGTTGATTGCCGGGGCAGCGGGCGCAATTGAAGTTGCATCGCATGCTCGATCAGATCATCAATCCAGCGCCATTGCGATCGTTGCTCATCCCCATCCGTTGTTTGGCGGCTCGATGGACAACAAAGTAGTGACCACGTTGGCGCGGGCATTTTTTGATGCTGGCGCTGATGTATACCGATTTAATTTTCGCGGTGTGGGTGCAAGTGAGGGCGTGCATGACGAGGCGCGTGGCGAGGTCGATGACATGCTTCGCGTGGTGTTGTATGCGATCGAAAAACATAAGGAATCTCCAAACAAGGTGCCGTTATGGCTTGCCGGGTTTTCATTTGGGGGCGCAGTCACATTGGCCGCCAGCACACGCTTGGGCGAGTTGGAGCCAGATCTAAACGCGACCGAAATAGTTCTTATCGCGCCATCGCTGAGCAGGTTGCAGGAGAAATCTATTCTGCAAATGAAGCCTCCCGATTCGACGCTTGTTGTCCATGGCGAGATGGACGAGACCGTGCCGCTCAGCGAATCTCTGGATTGGGCGCGGAGCCATAATTTGCCGGTCACGGTCATCCCTGGTGCCGAGCATTTCTTTCATCAGCGCCTGCATATTCTTAAAAGCGTGGTGTCCCGGCATATCCTAGGCGGCACCCGCGGCGAGCGCGAAGATCGTTCGTAATTTGGCCTTATCAGAGGCTAAATTGCAGGCCCATTTGAAAATTGTGAACTACTTCATTTTTTCAAAGCTTGCCAGCACGCATACTGAGTTTAATAATCTAGATCTGCGGGTGTGATAAGTGCTTAAATTTATTCCGTTATTTCGCAACCTTTCCGCGAAGCAACTTGAGAGCGTGATTTCTCATACGGCGATGGTCGCTTTTGATAAGGGCAATGTAATTCTGAAAGAAGGCGATATTGCCACCTCTTTCTATGTGCTTATTGCGGGTCAGGTGAAGGTCTACATAACCGATGAAAATGATCCCAGCCGCGAAGTTATTCTCAAAACGTTGGGCCCCGGTGATTTTTTTGGTGAGCTGCCGTTATTGGATCAGGAGCCGCGCTGCGCCAATGTGGCGGCGCTGGATCGCTGCCATCTGCAGGTATTGTCCTACCCCGCATTTCAGCGTGTTGTGGAGGAGTCGCCTGACATTGCGGTGCGGGTCATGGAAACGCTCGCCACTCGAATTCGTCACGCGGATCGTAAAATAAATTCACTTGCCTTGACCGATATTTCGACACGAATTTCTCGCACCTTACTTGAGCTCGCGATTGTGTCTAACGGTCGACGCGTGGTCGGCGAACCGTTTACGCAAAAAGACCTGGCCAGCATGGTGGGCGCATCGCGCGAAATGGTCAACCGTACTTTGCAAGATTTGCAGGAAGGCGGCTACATCAACGTACAGCGCAAATCGATTACGATTTTGGATGATCGGCTGGCAACCCAGTAACCATCGCGGTACATGCAGTCTCATAAATGCGGAAACACATTTGCGTTCAAATTGCGAAACAACTGCCTGCTGAGGGTTCAATAACACCCGTGCAACGAGATCAAAAAAGCCCGCGTTAATGCGGGCTTTTTTGATCTCGTCGCGGTGTGCAAAATTAGCTTTTATATTTGACGCTGCATCCATAAGGTTGCGTGGTGGCTGTCGAAACAGGTTTGCCTGCTTTTAAATCATCCAACGCTGCGACGACAAAATTCTTTGCGGTTTTGACTTCCTCAACTTTGGTACCCGGCTTGTCGTCAATTGCGCCTGCGTACACCACCATGCCTGCGGGATTGACGATGTACATATGCGGCGTCGTTTTGGCACCGTAGATTTTGCCGACTTTGCCATCAACGTCGGTCATGTATGCATCCGGCGCTGCTTTTGTCTCGGCAATGTAGCCAGCAAGCTTTGCATTGTTTAGATAATCCTGATGTCCTGTCTCGGTCGAATTAATCGTCAACCATACGGTGTCTTTTGCATCGTATTTATTTTGCAGTGTTTGCATGTTGTTGCTGTTGTAGTGCTTTTGTACAAACGGGCAGCCTGGGTTATGCCATTCCATCACCACGTTTTTGCCTTTGTAGTCTGAAAGTTTGATGGTTTTACCATTCACGTCGGTGAGCGCGAAATCAGGCGCCGCCTGGCCGACCGTGGCGGCCGCAAACGCGCCGCCTGAAAATGATGCCGCAAGCATGGCAGAGACAATGAGCGTTTTTAGCATGGGAACACCTTTCGTAGATTAAACAACTAAATGGATAGAGTAATTTAGCAAAACCAGACCGTTCGTAGCTGACTTTAAAAATCTAAGATTTGGAACGCCGAACATCAAAAAAGTTTCGCTTGCCGAGACGCAATGAGCATAAAAAAGGCTTTCTTAGGAAAGCCTTTTTTCACTGCCAGCGTCTAACCTGACTGGACTCAAGCAAGATTCTCAGCCGCGTTACGCCATCTGTTTCTTTAGCTCTGCATCAACGGCGTGCATGTACTCTTCAGTCGTGAGGTACGGGTGATCTGCGCTAATCAGGGTCGCCAGATCTTTGGTCATTTTGCCAGCTTCGACCACATCCACACAGGCCTTCTCAAGCTTCAATGCGAAGTCCACCACGTCTTGCGTGCCATCCATACGGCCACGCGCTTGCAGGCCGCGGGTCCAAGCGTAGATTGACGCAATCGGATTGGTTGAAGTGGGTTTGCCTTGCTGATGCATCCGGTAATGGCGCGTCACCGTGCCGTGTGCCGCCTCGGATTCAACGGTTTTGCCATCTGGCGACATCAGTACGGAAGTCATCAGACCCAGCGAGCCATAACCCTGCGCGACGGTATCGGATTGCACATCGCCGTCATAGTTTTTACAGGCCCACAAATAACCGCCGCTCCATTTCAAATTCGATGCCACCATGTCGTCAATCAGACGATGTTCATAGGTGATACCTTCGGCATCGAATTTCACCTTGAATTCCGCATCAAAAATTTCCTGAAACAGGTTTTTGAAGCGGCCGTCATAGACTTTCAAAATGGTGTTTTTGGTCGACAAATACATCGGGTATTTGCGTTGCAAGCTGTAGTTAAAACAGGCGCGCGCAAAACCGGCGATGGATTCATCGAGGTTATACATTGACAACGAAATCCCCGCGCCCGGCGCTTTAAATACTTCGCGCTCAATCGGTGCCGAACCATCGGTTGGTGTGAATTTAACGGTGAGCGTACCTGCGCTCGGAAACTGAAAATCGGTGGCGCGATACTGGTCGCCAAAACCATGGCGCGCAACCACCACCGGCTTATCCCAATGCGCCACTAAACGTGGCACGTTTTTACAAATAATCGGCTCGCGGAAAATGGTGCCGTCCAAGATATTGCGGATCGTGCCATTTGGCGATTTCCACATCTGCTTGAGGCCAAATTCCTTCACGCGCGCTTCGTCTGGCGTGATCGTCGCGCACTTCACAGCGACGCCGTATTGCTTGGTTGCCATCGCGGAATCGACGGTGACTTTGTCGTCAGTGGCATCGCGATGCTCCATCCCCAAATCGTAATATTTCAAATCGATATCGAGATACGGCAGGATCAATTTTTCACGAATCATCTGCCAGATGATGCGCGTCATCTCATCGCCATCCATTTCAACGACGGGGTTTTTAACTTTGATTTTAGCCATGGGGATTCCTGCGGAAAGAGGGTGGGCGGATGAGCGTATTTACGGCGCGGCGGGATTTTATGCATCGTATTGCGCTGCAAATTATATCAAATCCTGCTAACCAGCCCCCGTAAATCTTATGCTGTGTAAATTAAAGCGCCAAGCTAGACAAGGTGTTTGAGCCATTTTTGCGCCATACGCCGCTCTGGTGCTAGGGTTTTAGGCTCAAGCTAAATAATCAGCTTTGCCAACCACGGCAACGCAATCGCCCCCAGCAGCGCGTGCAGCCCCATGCCCAGACTCGCGTACGCGCCCGCGCGAGGATGCACGGAATAGGCGCGGGCGGTGCCGATGCCATGTGCGGCAACGCCGACCGCAAAACCGCGCGCCGCCCAATCGCGAACACCCAATAAATTGAGCAGCGGCGTTGCAATCAATGCGCCCATGATGCCTGTGCTGATGGCAAAGACCGCCGCCAGCGTGGGCGAGCCGCCGATTTGCTCGGCAATACCCATCGCGATCGGTGCGGTGACCGATTTGGGTAATAGTGACATGACGATGGTGGGCGGAGCCGCCAGCAATTTGGCCACACCTACCGCCACCAGCACCGAGGTAGTACTTCCGGCCACCATGGCCACCAGCAGCGGGATGGCGCGCGATCTAAGCTCGTTCCATAAGCGGGCAAGCGGAATTGCGAGTGATACGGTTGCCGTGCCGAGCAGAAAGTGCACAAATTGCGCGCCTTGAAAATAGGTTTTGTAATCGGTTTTCGTCAGCGTCAACACCGCAATAATGGTTGCCACGGCGATCAATACTGGATTAGCAAGCGGATGGCGATTCGTCCGTTGATAGGCCATATCAGCCAGCACATACGCGAGCAGCGTGAGCGTCAGGCCGAAGAGGGGTGTGGCCGAAAGATAAACCCAGATTTCGGCAAGGTTGTTAATTCCTGCCGTGTTGATGCCGATAGTGTTGATCCCTGCTGGAAGCAGCGCGGATGGATTCATGGCGACACATCAGTTTTTTTTGCGCTACTCTCGTCATCACGGAAAAACCATTTCAGCAGTAGCGCGGTGATCGCCATTGACGCTGCGGTGCTCAAGAGGATCGCCAGCAGCCAGGCGGCTCCCGCACTCATGAGCTCGGTTACATAAAGCATCACGCCGACCGCCGCGGGGATGAAAAAAATCGCCAGATGGGCAAGTAAACCGTCAGCTGCGACGGCAATTGAAGGCGCGATTGTTTTCTTCGCCACGAGGAATACCAGCAATAAGATCATGCCGATGACCGGCCCCGGAATAATGCCGTGGATAAATCGGGTCGCTACTTCGCCGATGGATTGAAATATGAGCAAAATAGCGAGTCCGCGAATCATGGTTGTGAGCATGCATGGGCAGCGCGTAAAACGCAAGATAGCGGCGCGTGACATTGCGCTCGCGAAATCTGCGATGAAATTGGATCGCATTGCTGCTTGCGCATAAAATCAAGGTGAAGCACCCGCTTTTAAATTTCGGAGGCCGCATGGCTCAACAGCCCACGATCCGCGCGTTAGTATTTGATGCTTATGGCACCTTGTTTGACGTACATTCGGTTGTCACGACCTGCGAACGACTTTTCCCCGGCAAGGGTACTGCCCTTTCGCAAGCGTGGCGGGTAAAGCAGCTCGAATACACATGGCTTCGCAACAGCATGCAGCGCCATGTCGATTTCAATACAGTCACGCAAGATGCGTTGCGGGTGGTATGTGAAACGCTGGCGCTCAGGTATACGGACGCGGCGCTTGATGAATTGAATCACGCTTACCGAACGCTGCAACCATTCGCTGATGCAAAGAGCGCACTTGCTACATTAAGCGCGGCGAGCGGAAAATCTAGCCCCGGACCCAAACTCGCTGTCCTCTCAAATGGCGCGCCCGATATGTTGAGCGCGGTGGTCAAGCATAGTGGTTTTGATAAGTTGCTTGATGAGGTATTGAGCGTGGAAGAAGTCGGCGTCTTCAAGCCCGATCCGCGCGTGTATCAGTTCGCCGTTGATCGCTTGCGCATCTCGAAAAATCAAATTGGTTTTGTGTCCTCAAACGGCTGGGATGCAGCTGGAGCCAAAGCCTATGGCTTTAATGTCTTTTGGATTAATCGCAGCAGCGCGCCGGTCGAGCGGCTCGGTTTTATGCCGGATTATGTGGTGAAGAGTTTGGATGAAGTAGCGGGGATATTGGCGTAAGCGCGTACAGCTTGCATGATCAGTAATTTTCAAACAGTTCAAATCGATTAAAAATGTCCCAGCGTCTTCGCACTCTAATTGATCCTCATTCCTTACCCGCCCTCAACCAGCAGTGCGTCATTCAGCGCCCCGCTGATGCGCTGTTGCTTTCTGCGTCGCAAACCTATGCGCATCCGCCAAGAATCTTGCTGCTCTATGGATCCCTTCGCGCCCGCTCATTCTCGCGCTTGCAGGCAGAAGAGGCCGCGCGCCTGCTGATTTATTTTGGTGCCGAGGTGCGCATTTTTGATCCATCCGATTTGCCGCTGCCCGACCAGATTCCGTTTGATGATCACCCCGCCGTGCATGAACTACGTGAGCACTCTATGTGGTCAGAGGGCCAGGTCTGGTGCTCGCCGGAGCGGCATGGGCAGATCACCGGCGTCATGAAGACTCAGATCGATCATTTGCCTTTGGAAAGCAAAGGCATGCGCCCGACCCAAGGCCGCACTCTGGCGGTGATGCAAGTCTGTGGCGGATCGCAGTCGTTCAATGCCGTCAACACCCTGCGCTTGCTCGGCCGCTGGATGCGCATGTTTACGATTCCCAATCAATCCAGTATCGCCAAAGCATTTGAGGAGTTCGACGAAAACGGTCGTATGAAAGCTTCCAGCTATTACGAACGGCTGGTCGACGTATGCGAGGAGCTGATACGTTTTACCGTGCTGCTTAGACCGCACGTCGCAACGCTGACAGGCCGGTATTCAGAGCGGGTTGCGGTTGGCGCGACAGCGGCAAACGATGCAGCGCCACGATTGGATTTGGTGACCGCGGCAACAAAGAACTTGGGCAATTGAATCGATCCAGTGAATTACAAACAAAAGCCCAACCTATTTTCAATAGAGACCGCGGTTTCAAGCCATTTTTGCTTTGAAACGCGCTCCTGTGTTCGGGTTCAATGCCAACGCTAGGCAAACCCCGCTTCATGCGCCATCTGATCGGCGTGGTAAGAACTGCGGACCATTGGCCCGCTGGCGGCATGAATGAAGCCCATTTTGTAAGCTTCGGTTTCAAACATTTTGAATTCGTCGGGTGTCGCGTAACGCAGCACCGGCAGGTGATGGCCGGATGGTTGCAGGTACTGGCCAATCGTAAGCATGTCGACATCGTGAGCACGCAGATCGCGCATGACCTCCAGAATTTCTTCGTTGGTTTCACCCAAGCCGACCATTAGGCCGCTCTTGGTCGGCACCCCCTTGTGTTCGGCTTTGAAATCTTTCAACAGTTTGAGTGAGTGTGCGTAGTCAGAGCCGGGGCGCGCCTGTTTGTAAAGACGTGGAACGGTTTCAAGATTGTGGTTCATCACATCGGGCGGTGCCTCGCGCAAAATATTCAACGCGCGATCCAGTCGGGCGCGGAAATCAGGGGTGAGAATTTCGATCCGCGTGAACGGCGAAAGTTTGCGGGTTTCGCGAATGCAATTTACAAAATGTTCCGCGCCGCCATCACGCAAATCGTCGCGATCCACGCTGGTGATGACCACATATTTCAACTTCAATTTTGCGATCGTTTCCGCCAGATGACGTGGCTCGTCAAGATCGAGCGGTAAGGGACGGCCGTGACCGACATCGCAAAACGGGCAGCGTCGCGTACATAAATCGCCCATGATCATAAAGGTGGCCGTGCCTTTGCCGAAACACTCGCCGATATTCGGGCAGGAAGCTTCTTCGCAGACGGTGTGCAAATTTGCATCGCGCAAAATTTGTTTAATTTCGTAAAAGCGCGTGGAAGGTGAGCCCGCTTTCACGCGAATCCACTCCGGTTTTTTTAGTCGCTCGGCGGGAATGATTTTTATCGGGATACGCGCGGTTTTTAGCTCGCTTTTTTCCTTCACGCCAGCGACAACACCCGTCTTTGCATCGAGGTTCGAATTTATCTTTAACTCGGTTGTTTCCATGATTAGTCCAATGTGATGACGTGTTGGCCGTTAAAAAAATAACTAAGATGAAACCATATTCAAATTGCGCTCCAATTGCGCGATCAACTTCTCGCCAATGGTTTCCATTTTATCGGTCACGCCCAAGTCATGCATTTGCGTGACTGCGAGACCTTCATAACCACAGGGATTGATGCGTGAAAACGGTGCCATGTCCATATTTACATTCAGCGAAAGACCGTGATACGTGGCGTGGTTGGCCACTCGCAATCCAATCGCGGCGATTTTTGCATCGACGCCGTCAAGGTTCACATACACACCAGGCATACCTGCCTTGCGGTAACTATCGATTGCGTATTGTGCGAGCAAATCGATCAATGATTGCTCGATTCTTCGCACAAGTTCTTTGACGCCCATCCCCAGGCGTTTTACATCCAGCAGCAAATAAGCGACAAGTTGCCCCGGTGCGTGATAAGTCACCTGTCCGCCGCGCTCGACTTTGATCACCGGAATATCACCTGCATCCAGCACATGTTCTGACTTCCCTGCCAAGCCTAGGGTGAAGATGGGCGAGTGCTCTAATAGCCAGATTTCGTCGGGGCTATCGGTCGCGCGCTCGCGGTTTTGGATTCGCATCGCAAGCAGCGTTTCAGCATATTCGGTGCGGCCAAGTTTTCTAATGACGGGGGCAAACACTAAAGCGCCATCAACACCAGCGGATGCGCGGAAAGCTCTCGATAAATATCGTCAATTTGCAATTTCGAAGTCGCATTGATCGTTGCCGTCACGGATAAAAAATTACCATTTTTAGAGGGGCGCATTTCGATCAAGTTGGTATCGAGATCAGGCGCATGCTTTAGCACGATGTCGATCACGAGCTGCGCAAAATTACTTTGGCCACCATCGGTGGCCATTTTGCCCATCGCCTTGATGGGAAACAGGGTCGGAAATTTGAGTAACGTTTCTTCGCCTTCACCGATCAGTTTGGGATGTTCGTTTGCCATTTTGGGCACCTATATCAATTGTGTTTACAGGCTGCGTTTGTAGATTTGAAACAACTCATACATTTTCGAAAACAGTGGGCCCGGTTTCCCTGCCAGCGCGCCATGTCCGACTGGTTTTTCATCCAGCGCCGTGATCGGTACCACTTCTTTGGTGGACGACAAAATCCACAACTCATCTGCCGTGTTCACTTCATGTCGGGACACCCGGCGAATTTCCAACGGCATGCCCGCTTTGCGGGCGAGTTCAATCATTAATTCATAGGTGATGCCGGGCAGAATCAAGTTGTCCATCGGTGGGCAGAGAATTACGCCGTTCTTAACCGCCGCAATATTGCTGGCGGATGACTCTGTCAAATATCCATCACGAAACAGCAGCGCTTCATCGGCACCCTCGTTATTCGATGCATGTTTCAACATCACCGCGCCTAGCAATGCGGTCGATTTTATGTGGCAACGCAGCCAGCGACTATCGTCTAATGAAACGCAAGAGATACCGCGCTCGTAAACCTCGCGTTTGGGTGTCGGCAAGGGGTTGGCCATCATAAAAACGGTCTGTGTCAGCCCTTTAATTGGCGCAAAATCGCGCTTCGCGACGCCGCGTGTAATCTGAATATAGATGGCTATGTTGCCACCCGCGCTGCTGGCGCGGTTATGCTCAACAAGCCCGCCGATACTGGTTTCCCACTGATTTTGGGGATATGGATTATCGATTTCCAATTCGTCCAGACTGCGCTGCAAGCGTTTCAAATGTTCATTGAGGCGCAGCGCCTTGCCGTTATAAAAAGGAATTACTTCATAAACGCCGTCGCCAAAAATGAAGCCACGATCTAAGGGCGAAATATGCGCGTCTGCCAGCGGCATAAAATTGCCGTTCAAAAATACCGTGGGCAGGCACATGGCTTGATTGGTCGCGCTCATGTTGTGTAGGCTCCTACTTTTTAAACATTAACCGGATAGCATCCCAGCCGCGTCCTAAAAATCCCGCAACGGGCACATCCTCAAGTGCGACGACCGGGATTTCGGCGACTAATTTATCGTTTTTAGTCAGTTTCATTATCCCTGCTTTCTGGCCGATACCCAGCGGCGCAATCAGTGGCTGGGTGGTGGTCAACGTAGCGGCCAAGCCCTGAAACTTATCCTTCGGCAGAGTGAGCCAGATGTCGCGATCAAAGCCGAGCTTGACCGTATTTTGCGTGCCCTTGAAAATTTCGGGGCTGGCAATCGGCTGGTCTTTTTTGTACAGGCGCTGCGAGTCAAAAAACTGATATCCAAAATTCAACAACTTCTGGCTCTCTTGGGTGCGAGCTGCGTCGGATGTGGTGCCGAGCACAACGGAAATGAGCCGCCGCTCGCCGCGCTTGGCGGTCGCAATTAAACAATACCCGGCGGCATCGGTATGGCCGGTTTTCAATCCATCCACCGTCGGATCAATAAACAGCAGCCGGTTGCGGTTCGGTTGGGTGATTTTGTTATAGGTGAATTCCCGCTCTTTGTAATAAGCAAACTCTTGCGGAAAATCGCGGATCAGTGCGCTCGCGAGCAGCGTTAAATCCTCGGCGGTCGAGTAATGCTGGGCATTGGGTAAACCCGTCGCGTTCACGAAATTGGTATTTTTCATACCGAGACGTTGCGCCTGTTTATTCATCAGTTGCGCGAATAAATCCTCCGAGCCCGCGATCCCTTCCGCAAGTGCAATGGATGCATCGTTGCCGCTCTGAATGATCATGCCTCGAATCAGTGATTCGACTTGTGGTGTTTGTTTCGGATCGATAAACATCCGCGAGCCTTCCGCTTTCCATGCGCGCTCTGATACGGGCAGCGTTTGCGTGAGGGTGAGTTTTTTATTTTTGAGCGCGTCAAATACCAAATAGGCGGTCATGAGCTTGGTCAGCGATGCGGGCTCGAAGCGATCACTCGACGCCAATCCTGCAAGGATCTGATTGCTGCCCACATCAAACAATACATACGAGCGCGCGGCAATCGGCGGCGCGGGAATGTCAGAAACGATACCCGGTGCGGCGATGGAAGTCTGGGCACTCGCGACGGCTGATAGAGTGGCAAACGCGATGGTGGCAAACGCAGCGGCGGCGCATGATTTTAAAAATTGATTTCGGGGTATGGAAAAAAGAGAAGCGATCATGAATAGTCAGACTTTATGGTTTGGTAATAACAGGTGAAAAATCGTGGGATTGTTTAATTTGCGCGACGATTGCCGCGGCTTCATCGCGGGTTTTATAGGGGCCTAATCGAACCCGGAACA
>JBBRFJ010000035.1:0-25060 GCA_038224475.1 Burkholderiales bacterium | reverse complement strand
AAGATTAAGCGCCTAGCTCGCCCAAAATACCCAGAAAGCCTGCGAGGGATTCGTCCAGACGCGCACGTTGTTGAAGCCCGCTTCTCGCAACATGGCTTCAAACTCGGCTTGCGAATATTTGTATGAGTTTTCAGAATGAATTCGCTCGCCTATGGCAAATGACCTCGTCACACCATCAATATTCACGACTTGGGGTTTCAGCGATTCGAGATGCATTTCAATACGGCCCAATGCTTCGTTGTATTGCCCTACGTGCTTCCAGCGCGACTCCACAAAATCGCTGCCTATTTCCCGATTGATATGGCGCAACGCATTCAAATTGAATGCCGCCGTCACCCCGAGCGCATCGGCATAAGCGGCGTCCAGTCTGGCTTTGTCCTTCTTTGCATCAACACCAATCAATAAACCATTGGTCGCATAAAGACGCATTTGCTGCAAAAATTTGACTGCATTCACGGGCGTAAAATTTCCAATACTGGAGCCCGGATAAAACAACGTCGTGCGCCCGCCCATAAGTTCGGCGGGGAGTTCAAGCTGCTCCGAAAAATCGGTAATCAGCCCCACCATCTCGATTTCTGGAAACTCAGACGCCATATTGGCCAGAGACGTTTCCATTGTGGGGCCTGCGATATCGACTGCGAGGTAGCGGGCGGGCTGCACATGCGGTAACCATGACATGGCCTTGCAACAATCGCCGGCGCCGATGTCAACAAACGTGCCACCCAAGCCTACAGCTTCGGCAATTTCACCTCTAAAGCTTTGAAATATCGCGCGCTCGGTACGGGTTGGATAATATTCATCCAACTGGCAGATGGCTGCATACAAAGCACAGCCCAAATCGTCATAGAAATACTTCGGTTCAATTGTGGCATGAGGTGCGCGCAGGCCGGCGACCAAGCGTGCCCGTTCAGCAACCTGGTCAATCGCCAGTCGATTGACGATACGGTAGGCGGGTTTGGAGTTGGATCCGATTTTCATTTTATATAAATTACCTTGCAATCATGATGATACTTTTCTGCCATCAAAGTATTATGGCAGTAGCACCTCTCATGCGTGCCGCCTCGCCATTCAGGTTCACGTTTTGCGTCATTCTTTAATTTTTTTCCAGGAGTTTGCCATGATGATTCCCAGCCGTTCACGCACGTTAAAAATCTTGTTCGCTAGTTTTGCTGCTCTTTTTGCGTTTACAGCGCACTCGCAAACCACGCTCAAGGTTTCTGCCATACCCGACGAAAATCCAACCGAGCTGCAGCGAAAATTCGCGCCTCTCGGCAAATACCTGGAAAGTAAAATTGGCATGCCGGTCGAGTTCACGCCGGTCTCGGATTACGCCGCGACCGTTGAAGGTCTGGCCGCAAAGAAAATTGACATGGTGTGGTATGGCGGCTTCACATTCGTGCAGGCCTATATAAAAACCAATAAAACTGCGATTCCGATTGTGCAGCGCGAAGAAGATGAAAAATTCCGCTCGGTTTTCATCACCCAAACCGGCTCGGATATTAAAAGCCTTAAAGACTTGAAAGACAAAACGTTTACCTTCGGCGCGCCCTCGTCCACATCTGGCCATTTGATGCCGCGCTCGTTCTTGCTCAAAGAAGGCCTTGACCCGGACAAGACATTCAAACGTGTCGCTTTCTCTGGCGCGCATGATGCAACGGCCTTACAAGTCGCTGGTGGCAAAGTAGACGCAGGCGCACTGAATATTTCCGTTTATGAAAAAATGATTGCCGAGAAAAAGCTCGACGACAAGCAAGTCCGCGTTTTTTATACCACCCCGCCTTACTACGATTACAACTGGACAGTGCGTGGCGATCTGGATCCTACCCTGATCAAAAAATTGACGGACGCATTTTTAGCGCTCGATCCTAAAAATCCAGCGGACGCCGAAATCTTGAAGCTACAACGAGCCACCCGCTTTATCCCCAGCAAAGCGGCCAACTACAAGGGCATCGAAGAAGCCGCGTTATCAGCAGGCCTCCTGAAGTAAATCTGCCTAGCCTTCCCTAGTGCTCAATGTAACGAGCACGCGGGGGAAGGCTAACCGGCTACATTTATTTCCTGCTGACGCTAGTCCCTGCGCACCCTAACCCCAGCTTCTGGTAATTTTTATGTCTGTCGTTCTCACTGATGTCACCGTGCGCCTCGGTCGCGAAGCCGAGTCGCACACTGTTCTCGACAGGGTTTCGTTGAGCTTGGACGAGGGCGAGCAAGTCGCGATCATCGGCCCTTCCGGTGCCGGTAAGACCACGCTTCTGCACACGCTTGCGTGCGCGATCAAACCTAGCGACGGCACGCTAACACTGAACAATGAGACGCCGTGGACGCTTTCTAAATCTGCGCTGCATAAATTGCGCGGCCGTATTTTTTTAGCGCCGCAGGCGCCACCGTTACCGCCCCGACAACGTGTCGTCAATGCGGTACTCGCGGGACGATTGGCAGGCATGGGCCTGATCAACGCGTTGATGTCGCTGTATAAACCCAAAGATGCGGCACTGGCATTTGCAGCGCTGTCTCGTTTCAAGCTCGAAGACAAGCTTTGGCTGCGCTGCGACCGGCTTTCCGGCGGCGAGCGTCAGCGTGTTGGCTTGGCGCGAATGATGATTTCAACCGCACCGCTGATTTTGCTTGATGAGCCGGTATCAGCGCTTGATCCGGCGCTCGGCTTGTTAGCGCTTAAAACCATTCAGGATGAAGCGACCGCGCGCAACGCAACGCTCGCCGTCAGCCTGCATGATGTGCAGCTCGCGCGCGCCCGATTTGCGCGTTTAGTGGGATTAAAAGCGGGGCGCATTCATTTCGATTTGCCCGCCAGTGCTGTGGATGAAACAACGCTTGCTGATTTGTATGGATCAGAATTTGAGGAGGCGGCCGGCATGATGCGTCCCCAAGCAGCAACGGCTGAATTGCCGGCCGTGGTAGCAGCACCTGCCGCCGCTCGTTGCTTCTAATGGAGGTAAATGTAAAACCGATACCCGACCCCGCTTGGCACGAGCGGCTATTTTCAACATGGCTGCTGATCGCGATCATCCTTGCGTGCCTTTACGTCACCGAATTCAAACCGTGGGCGTTGGTCGACGACACCAGTCTGCGCGCGACGCGGCAATTTTTATCTGCGTTTTACCCGCCTGCGCACGATGCAGAATTTTTGAAATTAATTGTCGTCTCCACCTGGCAAACCATCGCCGTCGCCACCGCAGGCGTCACACTGGCGCTTATATTCGCGGTTCCGCTGGCACTGATTGCCACCCGCACATTATCTGTTTCGCGCATCGGCACTTCCCGCGTGGCGCGCATTCCGAGCCTCATTCGCAATGCCACGCGCGGGCTGTTGATCGTGCTGCGCAGCATTCCTGAGTTGGTATGGGGATTGTTATTTGTGCGCGCCATTGGTCTGGGCGATACCGCGGGCGTGCTGGCTATTGCGCTCACGTATTGCGGCATGATGGGCAAAGTATTTTTAGAAATTATGGAATCGCAGGACGTGCGGCCTGCCGATGCTCTGCTCATCAATGGCGCATCGCGCGGCCAGACGTTTTTATACGCAACTTTGCCCGGCTGCCTGCCCGAAATGGTGTCATACACCGTGTTCCGCTGGGAGTGCGCGATTCGATCATCGGTGATTTTAGGATTCGTGGGTGCTGGCGGCCTGGGCCAACAAATGGATCTTTCCATGCGGATGCTGGCGGGCGGCCAAGTGGCGACTATGCTGATCGCGTTTGTGGCGCTGGTGTGGGTCGCCGATGTGGTCAGCAAACAATTGCGCGCATTGCTGGATTAAACATGAACAACATCCTTGACACGCCCTTCACGCCTCCGACGATGCCGCCGATTATGCCAACAGCACCGCCGCGAAGAGCGGGCTGGGTTTTTATCGCCATTGCGGCTTTGATCATCACCTCATTCGCCACGCTGCGTGGCAATTGGAGCGGGCTGTTCTCGATGGAATCCGCATCGAAAATGGTGGACTTATTCACCAGCTTTTTTCCACTGGAAACCGATTCACGATTCCTGAAAAAAGTTGCTTGGGCCACGGTTGAGACGATTGCGATTTCATTTCTCGGCACGTTTCTGGCATTACTCTTCGCCATTGTCATTGCGATACCCGCGGCGGGCATGAACGGCAGCGCGATGCGCCGCATCTCGCGGGGGCTGCTCAACTTTCTGCGCGCTGTGCCTGAGCTGGTGTGGGCCAGCATGCTGGTGATTGCGGCTGGACTTGGGCCGTTTCCCGGTACGCTCGCTTTGGCATTTCACACGGCGGGCGTGCTCGGTCGATTGATCGCCGATGCGCTCGAAAATACGCCGTCTGAACCTTATGCGGCGCTGCGCCGAAACGGTGCCACTGCCGTCGCTGCATTCGCCTATGGCACGCTGCCGGTGGTGTTGCCGCAAATTGCCAGCTATACGCTTTATCGATGGGAAAACAACATTCGCGCCGCCGCCGTACTTGGCGTGATTGGCGCGGGCGGGCTCGGTCAACTGCTTTATTACCATCTGAGTTTGCTGCAATATCGTGATACCGGTACGGTGCTGTTCGCGATGATTTTGCTGGTAGCGATTGTCGATACGGCGTCAGCGAAACTTAATTCGCGGATGGCGGCGTAGTTTCATTATCCTCACGTAAATGTACGATCCAAAATAGGCTCAGCGAATTGAGATTAAAAGCCCAGTATTGACGGGCATCTACAGCCATAAATTGCCTGTGAAGTCCGTATTTA
Source organism: Burkholderiales bacterium (assembly GCA_038224475.1). GTDB lineage: Bacteria > Pseudomonadota > Gammaproteobacteria > Burkholderiales > Usitatibacteraceae > UKL13-2. The sequence goes on along the minus strand of JBBRFJ010000035.1, from coordinate 20,342 downwards.
TTAGGGTTTTAGAAATTTCACGTTATCGCTATAATTCTTATGAGCTGCACTCTCATGAACCGCAATACCGCCAGTTGACCCCAAGGAACTGTCATGTCTTTTCTCGCCTCCCGCCTCTCCCGTATCAAGCCCTCTGCCACGATTGCGATTTCTGCCAAAGCCGCTGCCATGAAGGCGGCCGGTAAAAGCGTGATTGCGCTTTCGTTTGGGGAGCCGGATTTTGATACGCCGGATAATATTAAAGAGGCGGCAATTGCAGCGATCAAGAGCGGCGATACCAAATACACGGCGGTCGATGGCACGATAAAATTGAAAGAAGCGATCGTCGCGAAATTTAAGCGCGAGAACGGACTCACTTATACGACCAAACAAATTACGGTCGGCACCGGCGGCAAACAAGTTTTGTATAACGCGTTTATGGCGACACTTTCAGCGGGAGACGAAGTGGTGATTCCCGCGCCGTACTGGGTGTCGTATCCGGAAATGGTGTTGCTGGCCGAGGGCACACCGGTGATTGTGCCGTGTACGCAGGAAACCGGTTTTAAACTTAAGGCGAGCGATTTGGAAGCCGCGATCACCCCGCGTACCAAGTGGGTATTGCTGAACTCACCTTCGAACCCTTCCGGTGCCGCGTATACACGGGCCGAGTTGAAAGCAATCACCGATGTGTTGGTAAAGAATCCGCATGTGTGGGTGCTGACAGATGACATGTATGAACATCTTGTCTACGACGCGTTTGAATTCACCACGCCCGCGCAAATCGAGCCGAGCTTGTATGACCGCACGCTGACCATGAACGGCGTCTCAAAGGCGTATTGCATGACCGGCTGGCGTATTGGCTATGCGGGCGGTCCGGAAGCGCTGATCAAGGCAATGGGTGACGTGCAATCGCAATCGACATCCAACCCTTCCTCTATTGGCCAGGCGGCAGCTGTCGAAGCGTTAAACGGTACGCAAGATTTTATTCCCGCGCATAACGAGATTTTCAAATCACGCCGCGATTTGGTGGTGAAAATGTTAAACGCTGCGCCGGGATTAAATTGCCACACACCCGAAGGCGCGTTCTATGTTTATCCGAGCTGCGCAGGCTTGATTGGTGCCAAAACGCCGAGCGGGGCAATTTTGAAAAACGATGAAGATATCGCCGGATACTTGCTCGAATCGCAGGGTGTGGCAATTGTGCATGGCGCAGCATTTGGGCTTTCGCCACACTTTCGTGTTTCGTATGCAGCCTCAACCGAGTTATTGGTCGAGGCTTGCACGCGAATTCAAAAAGCGTGTGAGGCACTGACGTTGAAAGAAGCTTTAGCCGCCTAGCGTTCTCAGTCCCGCCTAGTCTGCGTGATGCCAGCTAGGCACCAAACCTGAGCGCCCGCAAATACGCGACGAGTTGCCACACTTCTTTGTCACTAAAATTTTTGTGTGCAGGCATATCGGTGCCAGGCGAGCCATTGCGTATGATCCAAAATACTTGCCCGTCCGAGATGCTTGCGACGTTCACGCAACCAAGATGCCTGGGCGGTGGGTTGAATTGCGTGGCCATCGGTCCTTTGCCATCGCCGTTGCGTCCATGGCAAGTTGCGCACGCGAAACGTTTTCCGTTCGGCTCATCATCAAAGAAAAGTCGCCTACCGGCGGCAGGATCAATTTCTGCCGCTTGAAGGGCATTCTTTTGATTGTAAATAGCGTCCGGCGCCCGCCCCGTAAATTTCGGTTGCGGACAGTCCGCTGACGCAGGCGGCGGTACCGCCGTCGTTGCGCAGCCGGACAGGAGCGCTGATACGACCATTGCTGAACCAATCCAAATCACGCGGCGTAAATGCACGAACATGGCGTTCCCCTTTCAACATTTTTTGGTAGAAACGCCAATTTATCACAACTGTGCAATTTATTTACACGATTTGGAAGCGCATTTTAGCCAACGGGCGAAGCCTTGCAGGCAAAGCTTCAACCGCCTTCGCTCCGATCAAGGTTCAGCAAATTCAACCTGGGTTGCGAGGACCCCGCCGTCCGGCAACGCTCGCCCTTTTGCGTGAGCTTTCAAGCCCTTCCTAATTTCCATTCCGGGCTTACTTCTGGTTGACGCTTTACTCGCGTCGATGCGCTTTCCTTTAACAACGAAGTTAGCCATTGAAGTGAACTCCGTAATCACACCATCCAGTTCAATGACAACATCGCTCGATGAGGTATTTCTGCTACTACCCGAGCCCGAGCCGCTCACATTGCTGGCAGGACGAATTTCAACTTCTTGCGCGAGCAAGATTCCATTTACGATTCGACCTTCAACCGTGATGCGAACATCTTTTTTGATATCGCCTGGTTTACCGCCGCCAAACGAGGCACCACTGGCATCCACCTGAACACCTGCCACGGTGAAGTTTGAGATGGATCGAAAATCAGCGACATATCCCGTCAATTTTGTCTCGGCACCCTCATAGGTTTCAACCTCGCGGGTCATTTGCACGTCAGTCGAATACAAATTGCCAGAGTTGATCGCATAGCTTCCTGTTACCGCCACAAACGCGCCAGCTTCCGGCAGGCTCGACAGTGTCGAAATCACATTCAAATTGCCGATTTGAAAATAACCATTTCCGCGCTTTGTTACTGAACCACGAATGACTGATGCGGAAGGTAATATGCCGTCGCTTCGCTCGACCAAAGTGGCAATAATGACGCGTCGGTCCGGATCGGAAAGACCATGAATGGCCACCCAATCTCCCGCAACGAGCTGATCTAGCGATTGATATCCATCGAAGCGGGTGGTGACGTCGGTCGCGACACGTTGCGAAAGGACGCTCACCTCGCCCGTACGTATATTCACATCTTCTACCTGGCCAATAAGGGTGCGATTCACGAGAACGGTTTCAGCAACGCCCGTGTTGAGCGTGTAATCGACGGCACCTTCAATATTGGCGACCATGCCTAACTTCAAATTTGATCTGGTTTGATTAGGCACACCATCGATCACAATATTTGCAGCTGTTTCATCGTAATGAATGCCGTGCACCACGATACTGCCGAAGGCCTCAATTGCGCCGTAGTCCACGCGCCCCGTACCGCCGGTCAGCACCTTGGCACCCAAGCCAACCGTGAGCACGAGCGCGATTGCAAAAAAAAGCGACGTTAGCCACCTCGACGTTAGCAAGCTTTTGGGCTTCATAAGCGCATTGGGGTGACGTTTGATGACTCTAATCATGGTGTTCCCTTTCAATGGGATAAATTTATTTCGTCGCGCGCGCAGTCTTCTTTTTCGGCTTTGAAGTAGCCTGTTTTAGCATTGTGGTGGGCAGCGCTTCTTTATAGAAATACGCGCCAAAATTAATTCGTGTTGTGACTTTTCCCTCGGTCTTATCCCTTGCTTCCAGCTCCACTGCCCGCTCAATCACTTGTTGCATAACAAGCTTCCAGAGATTGCGAACCGTGCGCTCCAAATCCTCGGCAGAGGTTTCAGAAAGTTCGGTGACATTGACAGATTGCTCCAGCATCGGCTTCTCCGGCTGGCCAAGGTTGTGCACCATAGCCGCAAGATGATCGTGACCGTTCTCTGCAAGATACTGCACCAAAGCGTCGAATCCTTTCTGTGGCACGAAGCTATCGACAATCAGGTGGGCGCGCTCATCGTCGACCTTCACCACGCCAATTCTCACCATCTCTGCCAATACTGCGGTCGGACGCAGCTCTGCATCGACGGAGCGAACCAACTCTGCAAAACAATCACCAACACTACCTTTACGCGTACTCAGCAGTTTCGGCTCACGGCGACTGGTCAAAAACCGTCGATCGGTTAGCCAGTGGGTGACAACATCCGAGCCTGTCGACAATGCAGGCGAAATGATGAATGCCTCAAAACCTTCATCACGAAATCGCTTCACCTCTTTCCGATGCAGTCCGGTCATCAAGGATATTTGCAAATCGGTCGGTTGACCACCGCGCGCCAGAACCTCTCGCTCCGCCTCTTCCGTATAAACAGATTTAATCAGCTGCTGGAAGGTTTGCAGAATAATGCCCCGCCGCATCATAAGTCGGATGATGGGCCGCATAACGTGGCGAACCGATTGAATCAGCGCAGAATTTGTAGGCGCAAAGCCAGTCGCGGGTGATTTCGAATTTACCGTCACAGCACCCTACAACTGTCGGGAAATAACAACAGATACACCATCATTGCCCACATTTACGATTTTGCTCGCTCCTTCTAAATCGCCCGGTTGCGCACGTGCATCACCAGATTTGGAGATACGGGCAGTGACCACCACGCGTTGGATCTTGGATATTTTTTGTTCAGGGGACATCGCATTATTGTCGCTTAATTCAAAGCGTATAGGCAAATCTGAAACATGAAATTGCAGAATCGCAACCGGCATGCCTGAAGTTTTAGAATCTATAACTGCGCGAGCAAATACGAACACAACATCCTGCGCACTCATACTGGATTTCAACTTTTCGTCAATCGTCACCTCGCCGCTCACCCCAAGTGGGGCAAGGGGCGGAAAGACATTAGTTTCCTTTTTATTAGTCTTGGCCAAACTTGCTTTCATCTCGCTGACTATGCGCGTAACACTCTCGGCGTTGCTGACTTGAGGCAGGGGAGTCGTGTTTAGCCCGGCTGCAGCCAATGCCGCGCCGACATCTTTGCCATCTCGTAGTGCCTTCGCCTCGACCAGCGCGGTGTTGATCTTTTGATCCGAAATGGGTTTGGCTAATCCAACCTTGAGCAAACTTTCCCAATGCCCCACTGCAGCGCGATAGTCTTTGTTGTCAAACCGCTCCCTACCCGCAAGCCAAAGGACATCTTCATTCTTGGGCATTTTTACTTTTAGCTTGTTAAGCAGGGCTGTTGCCGCTGGCGACCACTTCTCGTCCGCCGCCTTGTATTCCGCATCAACCTGCTCAAGCTCCAAGGGCACGTCATCCGGTAGCATTGCCACCGCACGCGCGTAGGTTCGCGCCGCGTTCGCAGGTTGAGCAAGCTCCATCTGCGTACGGGCAAGTAATGCCCAGCCTTGCGCATCACCGGGTTCACGCTTTAAGCGATCTTCCAGCCGGCGCAACAGCGAATCCAGATCACCCCCATTGGCCGTTTCTACCGCTGGAGAAATGGGTGCGGCGACTGGCGGTGCAACAGCGCTAACTTTATTCTTACCAAACGCGAGATAGCCGCCGACGGCGCAAGCTGCAACCAAAAAAACGGCAGAAACACCAACGATGATTTTCTTTTTTCCATCGCCAATTCCATCGAAATTCATAAATTTTGTCTGTATGCCTTAAAAGAAATCGTAGCGAAGGCCAAGATTATAAAGACGGCGGTTGGTCTTATCGTCCTGCAGTACGCTGGTGCTCTTCGACCACTCTGCGGCAATTTCAGACTCGACACTGAAATGATCACTCAACCGATATGACAGCCTGATGGTGGGGGCGATGCGGTCCAACGTGAGTCCACTTTTGTCTTTTTGCCGATAGTATTTGAGCAGCGATTCCAAACGCCATTTTTCCTGAATCTGAATGACGTGACTTAGCTGATAAGACTGCGCGCTGTATGTTTTACCGTTGATCAAACTGGCACTAAATACAACGATGTCATTAACGCTCAAGAATCCCGTTCGTAGCGCCTGAAAGGCGTATACATAAATATTTCCAGTGCCTGGCTGCGCGGGCAAGGTACCAATTTCGCGGGTACCGGACACATCAGAAATTTTAAAATCAGCGCCTAGCTGCCATTGCGGAGTCAGCGGATGCGTCACGCCTATCGAAAACAAATTCGACAGGGGCGTGACCGCGCTTGAGGCTAATCTAATATCGTCCAGAGAAGTACCGCCATTAAGATTCTCTCTCACTGTCCGAAACGGCAGCACACTAAGGCCGTTTGTTAATTGCAGGATCGGCGTGCGCCGCCGATCAAATAAAATGTTGAAACTGGTGCTGTCTTTCAGTGTCCAGTTGCCTTGTGCTAGCAGGATATTCAATGACTTGTATTCGAGATCATAGTCCGCCAACACAAATCCATTCTTTTGTGCGTCGAGATAACGCAATTCTCCGCCTACGGCACGCCGGTCTGTCTTGCCATCCACGCGCTGATCCACCGCAAAAATATTTCCACTGAAGCTTTCAGCGAATGGGCCAAGATCGAGAGCGGTCGCCACAAATTTCTTTTTTGGTACAGCGTAGAACTCAACCGGTTCACCCGACAGCACATTCAGCTTGAACTGCTTATTAAAGCCATATCGAAGCCAGGCGCCATCAAATCGATTGAGCACGCCATATCCCGCGGCGCTTTGTCGGCCGATGCGGGCGAAAAAATCGTAGGGCTTATACAGAGTTTCAACGTAGGCATTATTGAGTCGATTCGTATCCTTCTGCCCTGACAGAAAATTATCGGTGCGTGTATCGCGCACAACAATCTTGGTATCAAATTCTGCGCTTCGATATCTGCCATTCAAATCAATGTTGGTAATGAGCGCAGACTGATCAGTGCTGGTGAGCGAAATCTGGCTGAAGGTCAGTCCGGGTAACGGTGGCGCCAGCGTGGCGTCGTATTTGGACGAGCCGTTGTAGTAGTAACTTGAGATGCTACCGAAAAATGAAAATTCCGGCTTAGTCTCAACAACCGTCTTACCATCTGCCGAAATAACGACTTTTCCCAACCCTGCAAGACGTTGCTTAACCCGATCTGCATCAGGCCCGCCGGGATAGAGTCTGAGATAGAGGTCGTATTCTGCGCGTGCTTTTGCATTTTCGCCGCTGAGCTCGCGCGCTTGGCCGGCAAGCTCCTGCGCCTCCTGGCTGACGCGATTAGGGGGAAGATTCAGTAGACGATTGAGTACGTCAATTGCTTTGCCGGCATCTTTCGTCGCGAGTGCTTCCTTGGATTGTGCGAGCAACGATGCGGCCTGCTCATCGACTGCATTGCTCGCTCCGCTTGTCGGTAGTGCAGCGGGAATTGGCGGAATTATTTTGGAGGCACCCGCGGCTTTTTTCTCTTTCAATGCCGCGCCCAGCGCCGGTACAAAAATACTGATTGTGTTTGGATTGCCCCCAGGCCTGACCGCATAAGCCGTGAACCGACTAAATTTCACTGTCAGCAGTTTTGTGCGGTTATCGTATGAAACCTCAAACGGCGGAACCAACTCTGATTTCGGAGAGCGTCGGGTCTCCGAGATTAAGCCTGAACCCACTGCATCCAGCTGCCCGGTGATTTTAAACTCAATTTGTAGCAGGCTTCCTTGCGTTGCCGGCTGGTGCCGCAAATATTGCACTGTGGTCGAAAATTGAATCGCGATCTCAGCTTCGTTTCCTTGGCGAGCGACATCAATTTGATCGATGATTTGTGCATCGGCCAGCGGGATAAGAAAAGGTGCAAAAAGAACTGTGGCGATAAACAGAGCGGAGAATTGCAATCGGAATGCCCACGAACCATTAGTATTTAATTTCATTGATCTGTATAGAGTTAGTAACAAGAAAAGCAGCGTGTCATCACGGTAATTTAGAAGCTGCCATTGGTTGCACGATGTTGACCCGTACGGGTTCGTCTGATGGTCGTGAACGTACTGTTTGTATATTCATGACATGCGCCTGAACAGTCCTTGAGCTCACCCACGTTGTAAAGAATCGTTGGAGAATCCACCTTCTTGTGCGAATCAGGTTTGTATTTGTTCGCATGACAGCCGGCGCAATCAGGCTTGTAAGCAGCGAAAGGCCACGCAATAACTTCGTTGTTGGTCTTGTGGCAACTCGCGCAAGTGACGCCACTGTTATGTGCCTTATAAAATGGCGATAGATGCGAATACGTCGCGGCCGGAATCCACGCAGTTGTACGGTGACACAAATCACATGAACGCGTGGTGATGAAGTGTCCAGCCGTTTTGCCCGATGCGGTCGCGCCGTTGTGGCACGTCGCGCACGTTCCTGGGGTAACACCCGTGTGACTGAACGTCGCGGGCTTCCACGCGGTCGTGCGATGACATACGTCACATGATTGCGTCGTTGGAATGTGCGTCGCCGTTTTGCCAGTGGCTGTGCTGCCGTTATGACAAGTTGCACATGAGCCCGGTGTCACGCCCGTGTGACTGAACGTGGCGGGTTTCCATGCGGTGGTGCGGTGGCATGAATCGCAGGCTTGTGTCGTGGGAATGTGTGTTGCGTTCTTGCCGGTAGCAGTAGTTCCGTTATGACAAGTCGCGCACGATCCCGGCGTGACACCCGTGTGACTGAATGTGGCGGGTTTCCATGCTGTGGTGCGGTGGCATGAATCGCAGGCTTGAGCAGTTGGCAGGTGTGTTGCGTTCTTGCCGGTAGCAGTAGTTCCGTTATGACAAGTCGCGCACGATCCCGGCGTGACACCCGTGTGGCTGAACGTGGCGGGTTTCCATGCGGTGGTGCGGTGGCATGAATCGCAAGCTTGTGTGGTGGGTATGTGGGCCGCATTCTTGCCAGTTGCTGTACTTCCGTTATGACAAGTTGCGCACGATCCTGGCGTAACACCCGTGTGGCTGAACGTGGCAGGCTTCCATCCTGTTGTGCGATGGCACGAATCACAGGCTTGTGTGGTGGGTATGTGGGCCGCGTTCTTGCCGGTCGCGGTGGTCCCGTTGTGGCAAGTCGCACAAGTTCCAGGTGTTACACCCGTGTGATTGAATGTAGCGGGCTTCCATCCTGTTGTGCGATGGCAGCTATCGCAAGCCTGCGTCGTTGGAATGTGCGCCGCGTTCTTGCCAGTGGCAGTGCCTCCGTTATGACAGGTCGCGCACGATCCTGGCGCAACGCCCGTGTGACTAAGGGTGGCAGGCTTCCATCCTGTTGTGCGATGACATGAATCACAGGCTTGAGTCGTGGGAATGTGCGCGGCATTCTTGCCGGTTGCCGTAGAGCCATTGTGGCAAGTCGCACAAGTTCCGGGTGTTACACCCGTATGATTAAACGTCGCAGGCTTCCATCCTGTTGTGCGATGACATGAATCACAGGCTTGAGTCGTGGGAATGTGTGTTGCGTTCTTGCCGGTCGCTGTTGAGCCATTGTGGCATGTCGCACAAGTACCGGCCGTGACACCAGAGTGATTAAACGCGGCGGGTTTCCATGCATTGGTACGATGGCAACTGTCGCAAGCCTGCGTCGTCGGAATATGTGACGCATTTTTGCCGGTTGCGGTTGAGCCGTTATGGCAGGTTGCGCACGAACCCGGTGTTATCCCTGCGTGATTGAAGCTGGCGGGTTTCCACGCGGTAGTGCGATGACATGAATCGCAAGCTTGCGTGGTGGGAACGTGCGCCGCGTTCTTACCTGTAGCGGTACTGCCGTTATGACAAGTTGAACAGCTTCCAGTAGCGACATCGGCATGATTGAACGTGGCGGGCTTCCACGCGTTGGTACGATGGCAACTGTCGCAGGCTTGAGTGGTGGGAACGTGTGTCGCGTTCTTACCGGTCGCGGTGCTGCCGTTGTGGCAGGTTGCGCAAGTGCCGAGAGTGATGCCCGCATGGTTAAAGGTTGCAGGTTTCCAAGCGTTGGTTCGGTGGCACGAATCGCACGCTTGGGTTGTTGGTATATGTACTGCGTTTTTTCCTGTCGCAGTTGATCCATTGTGACAAGTTGCACAGGTTCCGGGCGCAACACCGGCGTGGCTGAACGTCGCGGGCTTCCAAGCTGTCGTGCGATGACATGAATCGCATGTTTGAGAGGTAGGTAGATGCGTCGCATTTTTGCCGGTCGCTGTTGACCCGTTATGACAAGTCGAACAGCTTCCAGCGGCCACATCAGCGTGGTTGAAAGTCGCGGGCTTCCAAGCATTGGTGCGATGGCAACTATCGCAGGCCTGTGACGTCGGAATATGAGATACATTTTTACCCGCTGTCGTCGTTCCGTTATGGCAAGTTGCGCACGATCCCGGCGCGACCCCCGCGTGGCTGAAGGTTGCCGGCTTCCAGGCGGTGGTCCGATGGCAGCTATCGCACTGCTCGTTGGTTGGCAAATGGCTGGAGGGTTTTACAGAACTCGAAAACCGATTGCCTTGGGCATGACAGCTATTGCAGTCCTTCGGTGTACCTAAAAAAATACCCCGCTGGTGACAGCTCTCGCAGCGAGCGAACTGGTGGGCGCCGAGCAACGAAAAGCCCGTCTGACTATGATCGAATTTTTTATTTTCGCTGTTGGTTTGCGCAACAGCAATTGAAGACATCATGACGCCTGATACGAGCACAAATGCGAAGCCCAACAGGGTAAAGACAAAAAAGTCCAAGGCGAAACGCAATTGCGCTTCGAACCTCTTTGTTCTTAAAGACTCTGTTGAAAGTGGTGTGGACATTTTCACTCTGTGTAATTTATTTACACATTTAGTTTCGGTGAACTTAAATCAAAAAGCAATAGCCGTACCGTCTCCAAATGGCGACACCATTCATCACTTAGGAGGCAATATCTTTGCACTTCCGCGTGTGATGCTAGGGTTAAGCGTGCGCCAGTCGCGCGTGACATGACACCGCTCACACTGCTGGCCGAAGCCACCCGAATGAATGTCATCGCCCGAGTGACAACCAAAACAAGTGCGAGAGATGTCCGCTATGGAAACCGAATCGGTACGAGCCGGTTGTTTGTGACATTTGACACAAGTCAGTTTTGAATGCGCGCCGTCCAACACGAAGCTGGTCTGTTTGTTGTGATTGAAGTCCCATGCGGTCCAGCTTCGCGTGTTGTGACAAAGATCGCACTTATTGCCGAGCGTATTTTTATGAACATCATCAGTGATATGACATTTGCCGCAGGCCACCGGTGCGTCTTTAAAAGCAGGCGTCTTATGGCACGCACGGCATTGGGTACGGGCATGCAAACCCGTGAGTTTGAAGCGAGATAGATTGTGATCGTAGGGAACACCGGTCCATTTTGTTTCGTTATGGCAGGTATCGCAGCGCTCACCCAATTGACCTTTATGTGCGTCATCTTTACGGTGGCAGCTATAGCATTCAGTCGCCAGCGCCCTCCCGCCATTTTTGACGTAAAGAATTCCTGTGTGGCAACTGTCGCACTTGAGTTGCGCGTGCGCCTGTTTCAGCGGGTAGCGGGTAGATTTGGCATGATCGAAAGTACTTGGTTTCCAGCCCTTGTCACCGTGACAGGTCTCGCAGGAGCGACCAAAGTTTCCCTTGTGTGAATCATCCTTCTTGTGGCACGAATCGCATTCGGTTGGTAATTTTTCTTTCAGCCCATTCTTGTGGCACGCGCCGCACGTCGCGGTTTTGTGCTTATTAAAAAGCGAAAACCGCGTGTCCCGGTTATGGTCAAAATTGGTTGTGCTCCACCCTGTTTCCTTATGGCAACTCTCGCATTTTTCGCCAAGACTGCCTTTGTGAACGTCGTCTTTGGAATGGCATGAAATGCATTTTGTGGGCGGCTTCTCGCTATACAAGGGTTTGGTATGGCAAGAATCGCATTTTGCGGACGCATGCTTTCCAAGCAGGGCATAACGAGTCTGTTTGGCGTGACTAAACTGGGATTTCCAATTGTCGGCGTTATGGCAGCTCTCACACTTTTCGCCATATCGACCCTTGTGTGCATCATCCTTGCGGTGACATGCGATACAGGTGCGCGGCGTGTCCTTGTAGCTATTTTTTACATGGCATGTGTCGCATTTGGCATCCGCATGTTTGCCAGTTAGCGAAAACCGCGTTGTGTCATGATCAAATTTTGCATCTTTCCAAGTCTTGTCGTTGTGGCAAATTTCGCATTTCTCGCCCAGATTGCCTTTGTGCTTGTCGTCTTTGCGATGGCAGGCAACGCACGTTGAAGAAGCAGCGCGGTATTTTTCCTGTGCCCGATGGCAAGATTTGCATTCGAGGTTTTGGTGGGCATTCCGCAAAACAAAATCGGTGTAAGCATGATTGAATTTTGTCGTGTCAAATACGGCAATTTTTGCCTCGCGGCCCTTGTGATCCGTGTGACATGACTTGCATTCCTTGCCTTGAACTAATGGGGAAAGGCCATGAAAGCCGCGCTTGGCAACGACGTCTTCAGCTACTGGCTTATGACAATCAAGACAGAGTTTGCTTTGCTCGGCTTTTTTAAAAGGCGCATGGCATTTAGTGCATTCTTTTTCAATCTTCGCGTGCGCTTCTGTGAGCTTGCCGGGCATCACCAGCGTTTCAAATGATTGCGCGGTGGCTGTCAGGTTTAATAGCAAGCATAAGACAGCCGCAAAAAAGCTTAACCCAATCCACCGAATTGCCGTCGACTTAGTGCGGTAGTTCATCAATACATGTGAACAGCAACAATGTGATAGACCGCGCTGCCCGCTAACAGATAGACAAACGGCAAATGCAGCACATGCCACAACGCGAATAGCCGTTTAAATGTTGCGAGTTGTGCGCTGCGCTTTACGGTGCTGGTGTAGCGATGGATCAGAGCATCAAATTGCTGACGCCGGTGCAAGCTTTTTTCGGTGTCCCAGTTTCGCTCTTTAGCGCGCTGATCAAGCGGGACACGCAGGAGCTGGTGACATCGCAAGCGGATCCGCCACTCGACCCAAGGCAGACCTAATGCACCAACACTCTGTCGCAGCCCGGCACCTTCGTATTCTTTTGCCTTGGCGCGAAAGTTCGCAAGCTCTTGTAAAACATTAGGCGCCCATTCAAGGTCGCGCGTGATATTAAGTTTTCGCCCCGACTCCTCACCCTCCAAGGCCTCCAGTTTTAACTCGTGCTCCGAGTGGCCGTCATGAATGCGCACATATAGATAGCGTCCAACAATACCGCTACCTGCCACCAGAAGCATCGAGACCATCGCTACCATCGCGTTATGAGAATTGATCCGAAACGCTGAGTGGAAAATGATGGCTACCGGGCCCAAGACCCCGCACATCATATGAAATATAAACCAAGGCTTAGTTGCACCCCAGTTGCGAAACGCTCGCACCCGCTTCTTGAATGAGTAGATAAACAGCAATAGCATCAACACGCCACCAACGACGCCAAGGTAGTACCCGACATCCGTTGCAGGCGTATACCATTCCTGAAGTCTGATCATCACAGCAAGCGTGATGAGCGAACCAAGCGCGGCGAACCAAATTACCGCTTTACCAATAGCTTTCATTGGCTCACATCTCCATGACGCCGGCTGCTGATTTCGTTTGTTGTGTTCGTATTCATCATATGTGTAAAAATTTACCACTATTGCGTTAAGATCACAATCCTTAATCAGTAACTACATTTGCGACCAAACACGAATGAGCGAACTTGCCGTCTATCTGATCTATGCATTGCCGTTGATCGTCATTCTTTGGTGGCATTTGCGCAAGCGCGCACATGTGTCCTCAACGAGCGAGACGGTACGCGACGAGTCAATTGCGGCGGGGATGACTGAACCACCGTCGTTACATCCGGTAATCGATGCCGCCTTATGTATCGGCTCGGGCGCGTGCGTTAGCGCGTGCCCGGAATTTGCACTGGGCATCGTTGACGGCAAGGCGGAACTGATTAATCCGACCGTCTGCATCGGGCACGGGGCGTGCGAGAAAGCCTGCCCAGTATCGGCAATACAACTCGTCTTCGGTACCGAGAGGCGCGGCATGGAAATCCCGCTGGTTAACCCTGATTTTCAATCGAATGTACCCAACCTTTTCATAGCGGGTGAACTGGGTGGCATGGGCCTGATTCGCAAAGCGGCCGAGCAAGGGAGCAACGCCATTGACTCCATCGCACGCGCCATCAAAACCAGCAAACCCGCAGGGTTCGATTGGGACGTCGTCATTGTGGGCGCAGGTCCTGCCGGGCTCGGCGCATCGCTCGCCGCGAAGGCAGCGAATCTGCGCTACATCACGCTCGAGCAAGAGAGCGCATTGGGCGGCGCGGTTCTGCACTACCCACGCTCGAAAGTGGCGATGACCGCGCCACTGAACCTACCGTTGGTCGGAAAAGTGAAATTCACCGAGGTCACAAAAGAAACGCTGCTCGAATTTTGGACGGGCATTGTCGCTGATCACAAGCTTAACGTGCACTTCGACAAACGCATGACGGGTGTAACACCATTGCAAGCAGGCGGTTTCGAGGTCGAAGTGGGCACTGAAAGATATCGCGCCGCAACTGTCCTGCTCGCTATCGGTCGTCGCGGCACGCCAAGAAAACTTGGTGTCGACGGTGAACAACTTTCAAAAGTGGTGTATCGGCTTCTCGAGCCCGAACAGTATCGCGACCAACACGTGTTGGTGGTCGGTGGCGGCGACAGTGCAATTGAAGCTGGGCTGGCAATCGCCGAAATTCCCGGTGCGCGCGTGACCCTGTCCTATCGGGGTGATGCATTCAGCCGGATCAAAACAAAAAACCGCGTACGCCTTAGCGAGGCGATGAAAAACAAGGCGCTGGAGGTGATGCTGTCATCAGAGGTAAAACAGCTGACTGCTGGCGAGGTCGTACTCACCAGCGAGGCTCACGATCACGTCATGAAAAACGACGCCGCCATCGTCTGTGCAGGTGGCGACTTGCCCACCAAACTGCTGCAGAGCATTGGCGTAACAGTGGAAAGCCATACGGGGCGAGTGGAAAGCAGGCGGTAGCAAGCATTTTTCTTCAATACATAAATTTGCCACAGCACTTCTGTCATCCAGCTGTCACCCCCAGAGGCTATAACGACGGCAATATTCACAATCTGGCGGGCAACGAGCATGGATTTAATACTGTGGCGTCACGCTGAGGCGCACCCCTGCCAAGACGATAGCAAAGGCGACTCGGGCCGACCGCTGACCGCCAAAGGCAAGCGGCAGGCTGCGACGATGGCCAATTGGCTTGAGAAACATTTGCCGGATTCAGCACGAGTGCTGGCAAGCCCGGCGGTGCGGGCGGTGGACACGGCGCGCGCGCTGGACCGTAAATTTAAGATCGTGGCGAGTCTCGCCCCTGGCGCCGAAGCCGCGAGTCTGTTGATCGCCGCCGATTGGCCCGAAAGCCGACAGCCTGTGCTTATCGTGGGACACCAACCCACCATCGGACGTTTGGCTTCTTTTTTGTTATTCGGCGCGGAGCAAGATATGAGCATCCGCAAAGGTTCAGTCTGGTGGTTTACCAATCGTTCGCGCGAAGTAGACAAATCGCATGACAATAGAGTGATGCTGCGAACCGCAGTTTGTCCGGATTATTTGTAGCGTCCGCGCTGTCAATACCTGCTGCTTGCTGACGCGCACCTCGTCTATATCAGCTGAGCAGGGAGGATCTGGCAATGGCGGGCTCGGGTGCTGGCAGCGGCACATTCCGACCGCCTACCGCGACACTGTTTTTGCCGCGTTCCTTCGGCGCCAACTTGGCAGGCAAACTCGGCACGCTGATCAACGCGCTTTCATGCCAATAGACGAGCTTTAGTTCACCATCCATTGTCTCAACGAGCGCCGACAAACTCTCGACCCAATCACCGTCGTTGCAATAAGTGACGCCATTGATCTCACGGATTTCAGGCTGGTGAATATGCCCGCACACGACACCATCAAAATCACGCGTCTTTGCCTCCCGGGCCAGAGCGACTTCAAACGACGTGATGTAGCTCACCGCATTTTTAACTTTGTGCTTGAGATACTGGGAGAGCGACCAGTAAGGTAAGCCCGCATGACGACGCGCCCAGTTAAACCACTGGTTCACTTTGAGCATCACCGTGTAGGCCTGATCGCCCAGATACGCCAGCCACTTTGCGCATTGGATGACACCGTCAAATCGATCACCGTGCAACACCAGCAAGCGCTTGCCGCGCTCGGTAATGTGCACCACCTCGTCCTCGATCACGATCCCGCCGAAAGCGAGCCCTAAAAAATGGCGTGCGGCTTCATCATGATTGCCGGCAATGTATGTGACAAAAGTGCCCTTGCGCGATTTGCGCAGAATTTTTTGCACCACATCGTTATGGGATTGATGCCAGAACCAGCGTCGTCGCAGCGCCCAGCCATCAATAATATCGCCCACCAAATAAAGGTAAGTCGATTCGGTATGCTTTAAAAAATCAAGTAGCTTTTCTGCTTGGCATCCAGGCGTGCCCAGATGCAAGTCAGATATCCAGATCGCACGATAACGCGCATCCCAACCATGCGGAGACGTTGTTGAACGGGCATCCGCGTGGCAGTGCGCATCTGTCGACTGCCCGGACTCCGCTAGCTTCTCGGGCGGCTTTGGCACCTGATCTGGCGAAACATCAAACACTATTTTCCTCCGCGTTGTTGTGAACACTAAGTTGGACACAAGATAGTGGGGCCGCGGGTCGGTCATGTGACGGCTAGATGAACATTTGGTGACAGCGACAATGGGTGGGATAGTTTACGCTGTATTCTGCTGCCAGATTGTTGTCAGCGCGCGGCTGCAGCATTCATAGATCTTTGCGGAGGGGGATAGCGGACAGTATCAGCTTCACGTCCACTTGCGCCGCTTTCGCATCGCAGAACGATTTAACGAAATTTAACAAAGAATGGGCTGCAGTTACTTGTGCCGGGCATGTGTCCTCATCCAACATGACCCAACCCAAGAAGATAAGCATCATCAAGAAGTAAATCGAATACAAATAAAACAACGATCGCCACAACCCAGGGAAACCCATGAAGAATGTGTCATCACTTTCAAGCGCCTTTGCGGCACTAATATTTGCATCAGTCGTTTTGTACTGCGGTTCGGGCGCACTCACACCCGCGCTGGCTCAGACCAAAACACCCGCCGTTGCTGAAGCCGCGAAGGCGGTCGCCAAAGCCCCAGGCGCTGCGGGTGCAGCTACTGCTCCTGCACCAGCCCCAGAGGTAATAAGGATCGGTTTGAGCGGGCCTTTCACCGGTGCCAGCGCACCTTTAGGCCTCAGCATGCGCGAGGGGGTGCGTATTGCGGTTGAAGAAATCAATCTTTACGTCGGTGGAGTACTGGGAAAAACAATTGTCCTGGTCGAGCGCGACGACCAATCCGTTTCCGCTGCGGGCAGTGCTGTTGCCAATGATTTAATCAATGGCCAGCGCGTCATTGCGACGATTGGCATCGTCAATACGGGCGTCGGCTTGTCAGCAATCGATGTTTATCAAAAATCAAAGATTCCACTCCTCGTCGCGGTGTCAACCGGCACTCAGCTGACTAAAAAGTTTGCGCCTCCCGCAGCGCCGGAAAATTTCATTTTTCGTGTCGCGCCCCGGACGGATTTCGAAGCTAACTTCATGATTGAGCATATTGTGAGCCGCGCTGGGTTAAGCAGTATTGCGCTCATCGCGGATGCCACCCCAGACGGCGACAGCAGTAAAGATGACTTGGAAAAAGCCTTGACCGCAAAAAAATTGAAGCCGGTTTCGGTTGGCCGCTTTAAAGTCGGCGACACGGATATGTCTGCGCAACTGAGAGCGGCGAGGGCAGCCGGCGCAGAAGCGATAGTGTTGTACGGAAGCGCGCCTGAACTGGTCGCCGCACTAAAATCACGCGATGCAATGCAATGGAAAGTGCCGACTTATGCCAGCTCAACCGCGTCAATACAAAGTTTTATCGACCAATCGGGCAAGAGCGCTGAAAACGTGATGATGCCGGTGACTTTTCTGCCGCAAAACCCGAATGCGCGCTCGCGCGCGTTTGTGGCCCGCTATGGACAACGCACCGGCAGCGAAAACATTCCGTCGCCGATGGCCGCCGCGCAAGGCTACGATACGATGCGCATACTCTATAACGCGATTCAAAACGCCGCCAGCCAAGACGGAACCCGCATCAAAAACGCGCTGGAAAATATTCAATCTGTTGAAGGCGTCATCACCACCCATCGCGCGCCGTTTAGCAACACCGACCACGACGCGATCAGCGCCAGCATGCTGGTGATGGGCAAAGTAGTCAAAGGCCGCACTGAATATGCCTTCAGCGAAGATGCCAATAAAAGCATCGTATTGCGCCGCAAGTAAGCCCGATTAGCCGCAAACGACTTGAGGAGCAAGGTATAAGTAAAGCTTTGAGGGTGCGCGCACGAGGGCCGTGCGCGTGTCCGGCACTCGATTTACAGTGCGTGCAGAATTCAAAATATTCCGCTGATGCATATCGCGCATAACGTTTTTAGAATCGCACCAAGGTCGCGGGACTATACTTCTGGCTTACAAAATTACCGTAAAGCCCGCCATGTCTGCCCCGCTTGAACTTAAGAAAGCCGCACTTCTCGCCGAAATTTCTGCCGCAATTGACCATTCAGCAGACGCGGATATTCGCGCCCTTGCAAAAACGTTTGCTGAAAAATATTGCGGCGAAATTGATGCCGAAGATTTCGGTTCCCGTGATGCAAAAATTTGGGCTGCCATTGCGCTCAACCACTTACAATTCGGCACCGAATTTCATCGCAGCGCGCCGCTGCTGCGGATTTTCAACCCTCAGGTCGATCAACACGGCTTTGCGTCCAGCAGCACCATCATCGAATTCATCAATGTCGACATGCCATTTCTGGTGGATTCCATTGTCATGGAAATCAACCGCCAGGGCGTCGATACGCGGCTCGTCGTTCATCCGCTGTTTGACGCAAAGCGTGACCAGCACGGGGCACTAGAGTCACTGAACGACGCCACTGGCAGTAACACCACAGAGTCGTGGATTCACGTTGAGATTGAACGCATCACTGATCCCGCACGCATCAAGGCGCTGGGGGATGGCTTGGTTGCAGTGCTCGCCGATGTGCGCGCCGCGGTCAATGACTGGCCAAAAATGAAAAGTAAAATCGGCGAGATTCTGGCGGATCTGGGGGGTGCTGCGAAGGTCGTCCCGCTCGCCGAGCTCGACGAAGCACGCGCGTTTTTGACCTGGATGGGCAACAATCATTTCACGCTGCTGGGCTATCGGGATTACGAACTGGTGAGCACATCCAGTAACGGGCAAACCACCGACAGCCTCAAAATTCTGCCCAACTCCGGACTTGGCATTTTGCGGGAACCCAAACTCGGCGGGGTATCGGCCAGCTTCAACGAACTACCCGCCGAACTACGCGCACTGGCGCGCCAGCCGCAACTGTTGGTGCTGACCAAGGCAAACTCCCGCGCCACGGTGCATCGACCCGGCTACCTCGATTACGTGGGCGTCAAGCGTTTTGATGCGGCGGGCAACGTGATCGGTGAACGGCGGTTTGTCGGCCTCTATACATCGAGCACTTATCACGGCAATCCAAATCAAATCCCGATTCTTCGCCAAAAAATCGCCCGGGTAATGGAGCGTTCTGGATTTCCCGCCGCTAGCCATGCCGGCAAAAATTTATTCTCGATTCTGGAAACCTATCCTCGTGATGAGCTGTTCCAGATCAACGACGACGAGCTGTTTGCAACGGTGACCGGTATTCTAGGCATGGGTGAGCGGGCGCGCTCGAGACTTTTCGTGCGACGCGACATTTACGCACGCTTTTATTCCTGCCTGATTTATTTGCCGCGTGAAAACTACAACACTGAAGTCCGGATTCGCCTGCAAGAGATTTTGAAGCGGGCATTTAATGGCACCAGTGCAGAGTTCAACGTACAACTTTCTGAATCAGTGCTCGCGCGCATTCATATGTTAATTCGGACGCAGTCTGGAGCCCAGCCCGCGACGTCGCCTACAGCGGTCGCGCAACCAGACTTGAAAGCCTTGGAGGCCGAAGTCGTCGCCGCGATCCGTCGCTGGGAAGACGGCGTATTTGCCAGCCTCACCGCATCGCACGACGAAGCACTGGCCAACTCGGCACGCCGTGAATTTGTGCTGCCGTTCCCTGCTGCATATCGCGAAGATGTTTCGGTAGACCAGGCGGTGAAAGATTTTGCAGCAACCCAAAAATTGAGTACAGCGTCGCCGATTTCGATGGTGCTTTATCAGCCGTCCATACAGCCTGTGCATCAGCCCTCCCGCGAACCCTCAAGTGTCGCGAGTGCGTCCAACGAGCTCCGGTTTCGCCTCTATAGTCTGGGAGCCGCGATTCCTTTATCAGCCAGTCTGCCGATGCTGGAAAACATGGGGGTGCGTGTGGAAAGCGAGCGCTCATATATCATCGCCCGCCACACCCAAGCTGCTATCCACATTCACGATTTTGGTTTGAGCCATCGCTACACCGGATTAAATCTCGATCGAATCAAAGCCAAGTTTGAAAACGCATTTGGCCGCATCTGGTCCCGCGCAGTTGAGAACGACGGCTTTAACCGCCTGACCCTTGCGGCTTCCATCGAGGGCGATGAGATCGTGCTGATTCGCGCGCTCGCCAAATATTTGAAGCAGATCGGCTTCACCTTCAGCCAAAGCTATATTGAGCAAACTTTGGCGAATCATGCCGTCATCACCGCCACATTGATCAGCTTGTTTCACGCGAAATTCAGCCCTTCCTTTTTCTCGCAAGATAGTGAACGCGCGGCATGCACCAGCGCAAAGGTGGCGGAGATCGAAGCCCTCCTC
>JBBRFJ010000034.1:0-25682 GCA_038224475.1 Burkholderiales bacterium | reverse complement strand
CCAACGCTGCGCTCTGTGGCGGCAACAACCGCGCTACCGCTCTGTCTTTGAATGTCTGTCCGTATCGTGCCATTTCCATCTTTCATCGCCGCCCCAAGGTTCTTGGTTCTATTGAGGCGACAACTAGTCTGACACAGGGGGCAACGAACCGCGAAAAAAATGTAGAAAAAGTCATGGCGCGGGTCAATGCTGTTCGATTAAGCACCATCATGAAAAATCGAAGATAAAAATTATGTGAATGACCAATCTGTAGAGGGTAACTTTCTGCTGAGGATGCGCTAGCCGGAGTGTATTGAGAATGAGCCCATGCAGCTTTTACCGCGTTTGCACATTAACCCCATAAGCTTTGTCGCTATGAGCGACGGCGCTCACCACAAGGGCTTATAGTTTTCAAATGAAAAAAGTCGTCATCAAAACGAGTTTAGAAGGCCAGTCGAATGATGTTACCTATAAGCTTTCACGACCACCTGAAGCGCGCGTAGGCGGCCGTTGAACTTTTACGCCACCAGACGCACGGAAATGTTGAGCAAAGACTTCAAAGAATTTTTAGAGTTGCTCAACTTAACCCGCGTTGACTATTTGGTCGTCGGCAGTTACGCGGTGGCGGCGCAAGGGCGCCCTCGTTATACACGTGAATATTGATGTTAGCCTCATACTTTCTCAATCTGAATAGCTCGCCAGAGCGATTTTTTTAGACCCCAATCCTTTATTAGTAGACTTCCTCTAACTCGGCAGCACAATCGGTCGCTCGCAAGCCTGCCCGGCCGCATCGAACAAATGCAGTTGCTCAGGCATCAATCGTAGCGTCAGGCGTTCGCCGACTGCGGTGTTCGCGCTGCCTTCGACCTTGACGTTCAAGGTCGGAATTCCCGCACCGACATTTACATAGAGCAGTGAGGAGTCGCCCAAGCGTTCCATGTGCAGCAGCGTGGCGGGCAATGCGCAGCCTTGGCCTTCGCTTTTTTCCGACCCGGCGAGGGTGATGTGCTCGGGGCGGATTCCAACCCGCACTTCAGCGCCAGCGCTGACATGGCGTGCATCCACGGCTGCGGTGACCTGCTGACCGGCGAGCTCGACGATGGCATAAGTGGCCTCGGCGCGCACCAGCTTCGCGGGCAGCAAATTCATTTTGGGTGAGCCGATAAATTCAGCAACGAACAGACTCGCGGGCCGATGATATAGCGTCATCGGCGAGCCGACTTGGGCGACGCTACCCTTCTCTTCAATGAGTGCGCCGGTATGCAACAACACAATTTTGTCCGCGAGCGTCATCGCCTCTACCTGATCGTGCGTGACGTAAATCATGCTGGCCGAGCCTAAGTCGTGATGCAGCTTGGCGATCTCGAGCCGCGTTTGCACACGCAGCGCGGCGTCGAGATTCGATAACGGTTCGTCGAACAAAAACACGCGCGGCTCTTTCACAATCGCGCGACCGATCGCGACGCGCTGGCGCTGGCCGCCGGACAACGCCTTCGGCAAGCGATCCAGCAAGGGCGTGAGCTATAGCCAGACCCGTGAATCGTGCGATTGGCTCTGCCAAACCAGGCCTATTTACGTCGCGACAGCTCGGCTGGCTTTTGAAGTTACTTTTTTCTTCAGGTTATCCCAGATTTTCGACATGCCCAGCGGTTGAAAAATCATGAAAATAATCATCAAGGCGCCAAATACCATTTGCTCAGTGGAAGAAATGATCGTAGCATCAATGGTTCCGTGAAATAAGCTGGTGCCCGCTATGTTGAGTACAACCGGGAAAAGCAAAATGAACGCGGTACCAATAAATACCCCGTTGATCGTACCCAGCCCGCCCAAAATTACAATGAACAAGATTTGGAAAGATAGTTTGATGCTGAACGCAGCCGGCTCCAGCGACTGCAGATAAGTGAAGGCAAAAAGTGCTCCCGCTACTCCGCAATAGAATGAACTGATTGCAAATGCCTGAAGTTTGGTTTTCAGCAGAGACACACCCATAGACTCTGCAGCAATATCCATATCGCGGACGGCCATCCAGTTCCTGCCGGTGCTACCTCTCGCCATGTTCATGGCGATGAGCGTCAACACAGTCACAACGCCCAGAACGAGTAGATACATCGCTAGTGGCGAGGTGAAAGCCTTATCCATGATCACGATGGGTTGTGCGGTGATGATTCCCGACGAGTCGTAATTTTTAAACCATCCAAACTTGTCAATCATCCACACGATGAAAAATTGGGACGCAAGCGTTGCAACCATCAAATAAATTCCCCGCACCCTCAGACTCGGCAGGCCGAACAGGATTCCAAACGCCGAAGCTATAAATCCGGACAGGATAAGGGCAACAAGAAAAGGTATTTCAGGCACTCTTAAAATCAGGTTAAAACAAGCGAACGCACCGGCCGCCATAAAACCTGCTGCACCAAGAGCCAACTGTCCGGTATAACCAATAATAATTTGTTGCCCTAGGCCGGCAAGTGCCAAGCATAAAAACGGAATCAAAATAGAAACATACCAGTAGTTGCTTGGAACAATATTGGGTATTACCACTGTCGCAATAATCATCAACACAAAAAAGTTCAGAATGTCTTTTTTGGTGAACGTCATAAAAATGGGTTTCATAAATCAAACTCTCCTGATGATTTTTTCGCCAAAGATGCCTTCTGGCCTGTACAGCAAGAAAAGTATTGCCAACACATAGGGCGCCCACCCTTCAATACCACCGCCAACATAGGGCCCAAGAAAAACTTCTAATACCTTTTCAGTCGCGCCAACGATTAAGCCGGCTAGGAGTGCACCGCTGATCGAAGAGAACCCGCCGATGATGAGGACAGGTAAGGCCTTCAGCGCCAAGTCAACCAGGGCAAACTGAACACCTGCCCTCGCCCCCCACATCACCCCGGCAACCAACGCAACGATTCCCGCGGCGGACCACACAAAAAACATAATATTCTTCAAAGGAATACCAACGGAACTTGCCGCCCCCGGATCATCGGCAACCGCTCTTAGGCCCAAGCCAACTTTCGTGTATTTAAAGATAAGCGTGATACCGGCGATCATGGTCAGAGCAACCAACGCAGCGAAAATATCAAGGGCGCTGATAAACAATTTCAAATTGTCGGCGATCCATGGTATTGGAAAGTCCTTGATTCCCAAATCCAGTTTCCTGACCTCCACTCCCCACGTGGCTTGGGCTAAACCTTCAAGAAAAAATCCAAGCCCGATGGTGGCCATCAATACGGTTTCTTCGCTCTGGTTGGTGAGAGGTCGTAACACCAGCTTCTCAGTCAAAAGGCCAAGCAGCATCATCAACAAAATCGTGACGAAGAAGGCCAAGATAAACGGCATCCCGAGTTCCATGAAACCGACAAACGAAAGCACAGCGAAAAATACCATCGCACCCTGTGCGAAATTGAAGTTCGAAGATGACTTGTAGATAAGCACATATCCCAATGCAACCAACGAATACATTGTCCCGGACAGCAATCCGGCAACCACAACCTCAACAAAAAACAATAACTGATCAATCATGGGACACCCCCAAATACGCATCTATAACTGCTTGGCTGGACCTGACTTCATCTGGTATGCCATCACCGATGATTTTTCCGTAGTCTAGAACAACGACCCTGTCAGAAATATCCATTACCACGCCCATGTCGTGCTCAATTAACACGATCGTTGTACCAATCTCATCGTTGACTTTCAAAATGAACCGGCACATCTCTCTTTTTTCTTCAACGTTCATTCCTGCCATCGGCTCGTCGAGCATCAAGATGCTGGCTTCGGTCGCGAGTGCCCGCCCAAACTCCACCTTCTTTTGAAGCCCATAGGCAAGTTTGCCGACAGGAGTGTCCTTGATATGTTCAATTTCGAGAAACTTGATAATTTCCTCGCACTTCTCCCGGTTGCG
Organism: Burkholderiales bacterium; assembly: GCA_038224475.1. Lineage (GTDB taxonomy): Bacteria > Pseudomonadota > Gammaproteobacteria > Burkholderiales > Usitatibacteraceae > UKL13-2. The sequence continues at coordinate 21,799 of JBBRFJ010000034.1, read as the reverse complement.
TCTCGCTTCATTCATCGCCTTGGGAAGGCCAAATCCGACTTCCCAGAAGTTACTGTTTGAATGCAGTGACCTGCCCACCAGAATGTTGTCCAGTACCGACATCCTTTTAAAAAGCGCAAGATTCTGAAACGTCCTGGAGATCCCGTTCCTCGCAACGATATTGGGGCTGATCTTATCCAGCGTCCCGCCGTTGAACAGAATAGCTCCCTCCTGGGGCTTATAAATTCCATTGATGCAGTTCAAAAGTGAGCTTTTGCCGGCACCATTTGGTCCGATGATTGCTCTGATTTCATGCTTTAAGACGTTGAAAGAAATATCCGTGATCGCCTTGACGCCACCAAAACGCAATGAAATATTTTTCAATTCTAAAACCGGACCGCCTACGGGAAATGTTCTGCCTTTTGTCATGTTGTGCTCTTACTGTTTTCTTTGCGCTTGTGAGCATCCTTGAAATTCACTCTGCCTTCTTTTGAAATGCCCAGATACAGTTCCTTGACCTTGTCATCTCTCAGCAGATCTGATGCGGTGCCCTCAAGCTTGACATATCCTGTTTCAAGGATGTAAGCAAAGTCGGAATTCTTAAGCGCAATATTTGTGTTCTGTTCAGACAGCAAAATACTCACACCTTCTTTTTGGTTCAAGTCCTTAACAATATTAAAAATCTCAGCGACTAACTGCGGGGCCAAACCCATAGAGGGCTCGTCCAGCAGCAACATCTTCGGCTTCGCCATCATTGCCCTGGCAACTGCCACCATTTGCTGCTCACCGCCCGAGGTGTAACCCGCCTGGCTTTTGCGCCTGTCCTTCAGTCGATTGAAGTAGCCATACATTCTTTCCAACTCCTGGCTCATCTCTCCTTTTGATAACTTTCTGGAGTACCCGCCTGCGATGATGTTTTCCTCAACCGTTAAATGTCCAAAGCATCTTCTACCCTCGAGCACATGCACGATTCCCAAATGAACCAGGTCGGTGGGCTGCTGTTTTCCAATGACGGCACCGTTGTATTGAATGGAGCCCTTCGTGACTTTGCCACCCTCCAAGGACAGCATATTGGATATCGATTTCAAGGTTGTGCTTTTGCCGGCACCATTTGCACCCAAGAGCGCGACGATTTTTCCTCTCGGCACATGAAGTGAAACGTCATGCAGCGCCAGAATGACGTTGTTATACATCACCTCGATATTCTTTATCTCTAATATATTTTCAGCATCATCACTCATCAGAAATCCTTCAATAGTCTCTTCTAACAAAGAACCCGGCTTCAGGAAGCGGGGTTTTAGGACAACGCTATTTGTCCTGCGTCGCAATCAGGCTTTATTTTTCAACGTGCTCGGGGTCGTATTATTTGCAATAAGAAACGGCGGGGATTTCACCCGCCGTTTGTTATTTTTCAAATGGGATCTGCCAGCTACTTCAAATAATGAAAGTAGTTGCGAGCTTCGATTTGTCCATTATTTCGTCGCCTATTCTCTGCTATATCGTTAGCATTTTTTAGGTGCGATCTTGGTTTCTTCCGCAAATTTTCCAGCAGACTCTTCAAGAATCTGCCTGATAAATTTAGGGTCGAGTGATGGCGTGTAACCTCTCACGCTAGCAAATTTCTTTCCGTCCCACTGCATCAATGCGAATTTGCCGGAACCTTCATGGTTGGCGCAAGTAAACGAAAACGGCGCCAGCATTCCCGGAACCCCCAGTTCTGTCATGCGTGCTTCGGTCAGGTTGATCGCTTCATAACCATCGCGGAATTCAGCACCGGTAACCGCCTTCCCGACTTTCTTGTGGATCCTTTGCGCGTTTCTCAGTCCCTCAACCCACATCATTGCCGCGCCCAATCCGCGGTTGTAGTACACAGTCCCGACCCGATTGGGGTCGTTCATGTTGCCTTTTTTGGCCGCGTAGACGGTATCTTTGATTTTTTGCACCAACGGGTTGATGCCGGGTATTGCATTCATCACCACATAAGTTCCAACGGCTGCCTCTCCTGCCGGGAACATATCTTCTTCAGCGCCACCGAACGTCACATACATCATCCGATTACGCGGAAAATTAATGCGGGCCGCGTTATTCATTCCTGTTGAATTCATGCCAGAACCGGCGCCCCAAAAAGTAACCCAATCCGGTTTTTCCTGCCGGATTTGTAGCCATTGGGACTGCTGCTCCAGGCCCGGAGAAACAACTGCAATCTCTACCAGCTTGATTCCCCAGTCCGCCGCTATTTTTCTCATCGCGGGCAATGGTTCACGTCCGAACGCGGTATCGATGTGGAGGTGAACGATCTTCTTCCCCTTCATTATTTTCATGGCCTGCTCTTCTGTTAGGCCATCGCCTTTTATATTTGCCTCGATCTCCGCCATAAATCGTAATTTCACCGCGATCTGGCTCCAATAAGTGCTTGGGGCGTTAAATACCCAGGGCCACACCCTTCCGTCGGCTGCATCTGATCTTCCATAGCCATACTGGGCTAATACGACGTTGTCCGCCGCCATCCGATTAATGACAGCATACGCACCGGGAGTCCCCAAGGTGTCAAAGACCACCATTTTTTGGCCGTCTTTGGTGGTCAATCGCTGATAACATTCGACCGTCTTTACAGCGTTGTATTCTGTTTCACATTCCTGCCAGGTGAGCATCACCCCATTCACGCCGCCTGTCATGTTGACGTAGTTCATGTAATCAATTTGCGCGCCGTAATACCCGGTACCCATCGCTGAAAAAGGACCTAAACGGCTACTTGGAATCGGAAAATACTGGGTTTCAGCGCTGAATGCCACCTGTGGCAGACCTGCAGATAAACCTAAAGCGACCAACGCACTAAAAAAAAGCTTTTGCATGTATTTTTTAAACATAGACATTTCCTTTTTCAGTATTGATAGATTGTATTCGTGGAACATTGTTGACAAATTTTTCGTTGGAGGATATTCAAGTCGAAGGACGACATAAAGAAATCTCCACAGCACAAATTTAAACTGCTTTATTGTTTTTTTTATAAACAGAGGCCTGAAAATGGAGCACTAAATTGCGCTCAATCTTGCGCAAATCGCAGCATCAAAGTGTACCAGTCCAAGCCGATGTCCCAAAGCCATACCGGGCAAAGGAAAGGGTGGAAGAATGTACTGAGTGGAGCCGTATGTCAAATTCAGAAACGCCGTTATGGTCGCGCAATGTAGCGAGCGGGAAGCCGCGCGCTTGCTGGCACAGCGAACAAGCGCTGGGGCAGGCCTTGTCTGTTGCATAGCGCGAATCTCCAGATTTAAGCCGACACGAGACCTATCGCCGCCGCCAGTCCACTTGACAAATATAGCCAATTAAATAACAAGCCCTAATACCGACGACCACTCTGTGCCACGCTCGATCTGGATGACCCGTCAGCCCAAGCGTTGTTGAAGCCAGTCTTCAACCAATCGCATTCCTATTCCCCTAACTTGGCAGCACAATCGGTCGCTCACAAGCCTGGCCCGCCGCGTCAAACAAATGCAGTTGCTCTGGCATCAAACGTAGGGCTAGGCGTTCACCGACCGCGGTGTTCGCGCTGCCTTCGACCTTTACGTTCAGGGTCGGAATTCCCGGACCGACATTTACATAGAGCAGCGAAGAGTCGCCCAATCGTTCCATATGCAGCAGCGTGGCGGGCAATGCACAGCCTTGGCCTTCGCTTTTTTCCGACCCGGCGAGGGTGATGTGTTCGGGGCGGATTCCGACTCGCACCTCAGCGCCCGCGCTGACATGTCGTGCATCAACGGCCGCGGTGACCTGCTGACCGGCGAGCTCGACGATGGCATAAGTGGCCTCGGCGCGCACCAGCTTCGCGGGCAGCAAATTCATTTTGGGTGAGCCGATAAATTCGGCGACGAACAGACTCGCCGGACGATGATAGAGCGTCATCGGCGAACCGACTTGGGCGACGCTACCCTTCTCTTCAATGAGTGCGCCGGTATGCAGCAATACAATTTTGTCCGCGAGCGTCATCGCCTCTACTTGATCGTGCGTCACGTAAATCATGCTGGCCGAGCCAAGGTCGTGATGCAACTTGGCGATCTCGAGGCGCGTTTGCACACGCAACGCGGCGTCCAGATTCGATAACGGCTCGTCGAACAAAAATACCCGCGGCTCTTTCACGATCGCACGACCGATCGCAACACGCTGGCGCTGTCCGCCGGACAACGCTTTTGGCAATCGATCAAGCAATGGTGTGAGCTGCAAAATATCGGCAGCCGCCTTCACTTTGCGTTCAATCTCGGCTTTGTTAGAGCCCAATACTTTCAAGCCAAATGCCATGTTGTCGCGAACAGTCATATGCGGATACAAGGCATAGCTTTGAAACACCATCGCTACGCCGCGCTTGGCGGGCGGCACATCGTTTACGCGCACGCCTTCAATCAGCAGATCGCCCGAGCTGATGTCTTCGAGCCCCGCCACCATCCGCAGCAGCGTCGATTTTCCACAACCAGACGGCCCGACAAACACGCAGAATTCGCCGGTATCGATTTGTAAATTTGCGTTGTTGATCGTCAGCGGCAAATCAGGTGCATAACGCTTGTTGATGTTTTTGAATTCGATGCGCGACATGGTGGCTTTCGTCTTTTAGAAAGAAGGCTGGCAGCTCAAGCAAGGCGCGCGAACATCACGCCCCACGGTTTGAAGGCAATCGAATTGCCATCGGCATTGACCAATGCAGCACCCGTGGCTTTGCTGTCCTCAACCACCGAGGCGACGCAATAGCCGGCCGGCAGATCGAATGAAGTTGATGCGTCACTCATGTTGAACGCGCACAACATGCGCTCATCGTTAGTGCTGCGAACATAAGCCAATATCTGCGCATGTTCCGTCAGCAACACCATGTCGCCGTGCATGATCGCCGGCTGCGCTTTTCGCCACGCCAGCAGGTGCTGATAGTGATGGAATAAGGAATTGGCATCGGCGTATTGCGTGTTGGCCGCCAGCGCCCGATGACTCTCCGACATAGGCAGCCACGGTTTTGAATGGCCTACGCCATCCGCAAAACCAATATCGGCCAATTCGCTATTCCACGGCATCGGCGTGCGACATCCGTCACGGCCTTTAAATTCGGGCCACATCGTGATGCCGTAAGGATCCTGCAAATCCTCAAACGCGACTTCGGCTTCCGGTAGGCCCAATTCATCACCCTGATAAATACACGAACTCCCGCGCAAACTAAGTTGTAACGCTGGGGCCAGACGTAGCAATGCCGCCGGCGGATGTGCACCGCCCCAGCGGGTGGCCAGCCGCACGCAGTCATGATTCGACAGCGCCCACGATGGCAAGCCGCCATCGCCTTCACCTTTCGCCAGCTGGAATTTTTCAATCACGCCTCGAATGTAAGGCGCGCTATGTTGTGCCGCCAACAAATCAAAGCAATAGCCCATATGCAGCTTGTCGCCGCCTTCGGTGTAGCGCGCCACCATGGCTAAGCCCGTGTCGTCGCCAACCTCACCGATCGTCGTAGTGTCAGGATATTGATCCACTAGCGCACGTAGCCTGCGCAAAAAATCAAATGCTTCCGGCTGGCTCTTATCGTACTTGTGCCATTGCCACACATACGGATTCGACATTTGCGCGGTCGGGTCGTCCGCCGCGCCACCGCGTCCCGGATTATTCCGCAGCAGTTTGTCGTGGGCGCAAAAATTAATCGCATCCAACCGATAGCCATCCACACCCAAATCAAGCCAAAACTTTACGGTGTCGAGCAGCGCGTTTTGCACATCAGCGTTGTGAAAATTAAGGTCTGGCTGGCTGACTAAAAAGTTGTGCATGTAGTACTGACAGCGGCGCGTGTCCCATTGCCACGCACTGCCGCCGAAAATCGACAGCCAATTATTGGGGGGCGTGCCATCGTCTTTCGCATCCGCCCAAACAAACCAATCTGCTTTCGGATTATCCCGACTTGAGCGGCTTTCCTCGAACCACGGATGCACATCGGCGCAATGCGAAAGCACCTGATCGATGATCACTTTCAAGCCGAGATCATGGGCGCGCGCCATCAGCGCTTTGAAATCCGCCAGCGTGCCAAACATCGGATCAACGTCGCAATAGTCGCTCACGTCATAGCCGAAATCCTTCATCGGACTTTTGAAAAACGGCGACAACCAGATCGCATCTACGCCCAGTTTTGCGGCGTGCTCCAGATGCTTGGTGACGCCGGGCAAATCGCCAATGCCATCGCCATTGCTGTCCGCAAAGCTGCGCGGATAAATCTGATAAATCGCGGCAGCACGCCACCAGTCGCTGTGAGAAATTATTTTGTCAGTCATTGAATTTAAAGTAATAAAAAATTACAGGTGTCGAAAAAACATCGGCCCTTTTTCAGCCTTTAACAGCGCCCGCCGTCAGGCCGGAAACAATTTTTTGTTGAAACACCAGCACCAACGCCAGCAGCGGCACGGTGACAATCACCGACGCTGCCATAATGCTGCCCCATGGAATCTCGAATGCGTTCGCACCCGAGATCAGCGAAATGCTCACCGGCACCGTGCGCTGGGCATCGTCAACCACAAACGTCAGCGCGAATAAAAATTCATTCCACGCGCCGATGAACGCCAGCAGCCCGGTCGACACCAGCGCCGGCCAGAGCAGCGGCATGAATACCAAAAAGATAATGCGCAGCGGCCCGCAGCCATCCATGATCGCCGCCTCTTCCAACTCCTTGGGCAATTGCCGCATGAAGGTGGTCAGAATCCAAACAGTAAACGGCAGCGTGAAAATCGTATACGGCACCACCAACCCCAATGCGCGGTTATACAGTCCCAGCGCCTGAATCAACTCGAACATGCCCGACAATACAGCGACTTGCGGGAACATCGATACGCCCAAAATGGCCAGCAGCAATAGACCTTTACCCTTGAACTGAATTCGCCCCAGCGCATAGGCCGCCGTTACGCCCAGCAGCACGGCGAAGGTGACCGTGACCGTCGCCACCATGATGGAATTCATCAAGTGTCGGCCAAACGGCTGCGAACCTTCAAACAAGCCAATGTAATTGGCGAAACTGGGCGCGGTCGGCCATAAGTGGGTATCGAATAGCGCGGCACCGCTCTTTAACGATGTGGATATGGCGTACAAAAATGGATAGACCGATATCGCCACCAATAGCGCGGCCAGCGTGTATAACGCGATGCTGCCCCAGAGCGGACGATGCTTCATGCAGACTCCTCGGACAACTTCACCCGGGCTAAGCGCATGAAGATAAACGCGGCTAAAAATATAATCAGGAACAATGATGTCGACGCCGCCGAGCCGTAGCCCATGTTGCCGTTATCGATCATTTCGCGGCGCACGAAACCGGACATGCTGATCGTCGAACTGCTGTTCGAGGTCAGTACAAAGATCAAATCAAAGACGCGCAGCGCATCCAGCAAACGGAAAATAACCGCGACCATCAGCGGACCTTTGATCAGCGGTAACGTCACTTTCCAAAATAGACGAAGTGGATGCACGCCATCGACCTTCGCCGCCTCGTAGCAGTCCTTGGGAAGCGTCTGCAAGGCCGCCAGAATTAACAACGCCATGAATGGCGTGGTTTTCCACACATCAACCGCCACCACTGTCCACATCGCGTATTGCGGGTCTGCCGTGAAGGCGATCTTTTGCGTGATCAGCCCGGCGTTCACCAGCATCTGATTGATGATGCCGAATTGATCGTGGAGCATCCAGCCCCACATCTTGGCCGAGACAATGGTGGGAATCGCCCACGGCACCAGCACGGCGGTGCGCACAAACGCGCGACCGCGAAACTCCTGATTCAACAGCATCGCTACGCCCAGGCCCGCCAAAGTTTCCAGCGCCACTGAGAAAAACGCAAACGTAAACGTGTTGCGGATCGACATGCCCCAATCACTTTTCCAAAACCCATCGACATAATTGGGATTTGCAAATAGTCCAAACTCGCCGAAATAATTTTCGAGTCCGACAAAGCGGCTCGCCGACAAATCATTGATATTGGTTTCGGTAAAACTGAACCAAATTGATCGGCCAAGAGGCCAGGCGGCGACCACGATCATTAAAATAATCATCGGCGCTAAAAAAAGCCACGCCGTGCGCGAGCGGTTGGAAGGATTGCTCATGGAGATCTTCTAAAATTCTAAAAGGCTAATCCGCGCGCATCACCATTTATTGCGCTTGACCTGAGTGAGCCGGCCCTCAAGTTTCTTAACAGCGTCTTCGCCGGTTGATTTTTTCGACAGCACGTCATGCGCAGCATCCCAAAACGCCTGGCTCACTTCCGGGTATTTAATGCCAGTCGCCGTTGATGGGCGCGCGACAGCGTTGGTAAAAACATCCAGCAAACTCGCCATGAATGGATTGGCCGCAATCACATCCTTATCTTTGTATAAATCAGGCCGCGTCGGATTGTATGAACCTTTGATGGCGCGATCTTTTTCAATTTCAGCGCTCGTCATAAACATCACCAAATCGGCCGCGGCATCAGGTGATTTTGAATATTTTGAAACGGCTAATTGCCAGCCGCCCAAAGTGGCGGCATGCTTGCCGCCCGCCGCTTTGGGTAGAGGCGCCACGCCAAACTTCCCCTTCACCGGGCTATCCGGCGCTTGCATCAACGACCATGCGTAAGGCCAATTGCGCATGAACAGCGCCTTGCCGTTTTGGAACACGCCGCGCGTATCTTCTTCGGCATAGTTCAACACGCCGCTGGGCGCGATAGTGCCGATCCATGAGGCGGCGGTATTGAGCGCTTTTGCTGCGTTTGGATTATTGATCGTCACCTTGCCACTGCTGTCGACAATCGAGCCGCCATCAAAGCTTGCGACCCATTCCAATGCATTGCACGACAGGCCTTCGTAGGCTTTTGCGTGAAAGACAAATCCCTGAAAATCAGCCGCACCGGCGGCTCCGCTTGCGCGTTCGCCAGCCTGAACTTTTTTGGCGGCGGCGGCTAAATCATCCCACGTGTCCGGCACCTTCAAGCCGTACTTATCCAGCAAATCTTTGCGGTAATAGAGCAGGCCGGCATCGGTAAACCACGGCATACCGAGCAATTTTCCATCAACCGTATTGTTCGCGACAATCGCGGGGAAATGCTGGCTCTCGACGCCCTTGGAATATTTTTTCAAGTCGACCAAATGATCTTTGATGATGCCCGGCCAGACAATATCGACCATCAGCACATCCACGTCCGGAGACTTCGCCGCAAATAATTGACGGTAGAGCGCCAGGCTGTCGGTGGTACTGGTGGGCTGCGAAAAAATCTTAACTGTATTGCCGGTTTTTTTTGCCCATTCGCCGGTGTGGCGTTTGCAGAATTCAAAGTCCGCACCATTGGTGCCGCAAGCTATGGTGACGGTGGCGGCGTGCGCTGAGAACGCAAATGCAGATGCAAACATGAATGCAGTGGCAACCGGCAAGCCAACGGCAACGGCAACGGCAAATTTGTTGAATACAGTCTTCGTTTCGATTCGCATATTTCCTCACTCCGATTTATGTTTTTTTATTTACTACCCACATCGCGGCACGGTCGAGCCTGCTTTATTAATTCGGCAATTCGGCAGTGCTACAAAATACTCAATGACGCCAACACCACGCGCTCAACTTTCATCAACATTATCATAGCCGCCCATTCTGCGATTGACGGCGCGAGCCAGCAAACATTCATCCGTGATTTCGAAGCACATAAACCAGCGCTGTTCTGGGCGGGATGGTGAATTTTCCAGTATCGCTTTCATAGCGCGCTGATGTCGCCGGACGGTCATCGGCCGCGCCTTGATCGCGATGAACCGGATGCAACACATAGGCCTTGCTTTTTTCGCTGGGCAACGCAATCGTTTGTGAGGTTTTATCGACGTTGATAAAGTACATGAGCGCTTGAAAATTGCTACCGGCAAGCCCAGCACCATCGAGATGGCCGACAATGACGACCGGATTTTGCTGCGAGCCCGTGTTGTAAAAGCGCAGGCGATTTTTGATTTCGGCTGCACTCGTTAAACGAAATAACGTGCTGCTGGCACGGATGCGCAACAAGTCGCGAAACATGTTGCGCGTCCAAGCAATATCTGCAGGCGCTGGCTTGATGTTTGGATTCGCCAAGCGCGCTTTGATCAAATCGTATTGCGCGGCATTATCTTTTTTGGGTGGTGCGCCCACGCCAAAATAATTATCGGTGTACGTCCAGTCCAGCCGGTTAAACCAATCACCCGAATCAAAACTATTTCCGTCCATTGATTTTGAACGCAGCGTATCAATGCCGGCGTGAAAATAAGCCACGCCCTGACTGAATGTCGTTATCGCCGCGCCGAGCATTTGCACACGTGCGCGATCAGCCGTGCTGGTCGAAAGCGGCAAACGATATGCGTTGATATCAAATAGCGTTTGGTTATCGTGGTTCTCGACGTAGTTCACGACTTCACTCGGCTCGCTGGCATAACCTGCGGGCTGACCGCTGTAATCGATGGCGGATAAGGGCTTTTCCGTATCGTCAGCGTTTGTCATTGAATAATCACGGATCGAGCCTGCAAGCCCGACTCGAACCATATCTGCCGCACGAAGCAGGCTGGATGCGGAGTTTGCTTTTGCAGCATCATCCTTGCCGCCGTTTATTTCGTTGGCATCGTAGAAAAGTCCATTGATGTAGCCCTGATTCTTAACCAGACTGTCGCCCGCATCCGCCGCGCCGCCGCCACGCACCGCATCACGGGCACGATCACTGAATGTGCCGATGCCGGTTCCGGCCAGCGATAACTGAGAGGCTTGTATAAACCGTTTTCCGTCGGCGACTTCGCCGAAATTCCAGCCCTCACCGATCAATTGAATGTTACGACCCGTGGCGCGATTCAACTGTTGCTGAAGGGCCAACATCACCGAACGCGGCTGATGTCCCATGAGATCAAAACGGAATGAATCGATCTGATATTGCGTCGCCCACAACAGCGCCGAGTCAATCATCAGCTTGCCCATCATCATATTTTCGGTTGCGGTGTTTTCACAGCATGTGGATTGCTCGACCGCGCCTCTTTCATTCAGCCGGTGATAGTAACCCGGCACGATGCGATCCAAGACGGACTTTTGTTTTTGGCCCGATGCCGCGGTGTGGTTGTAAACCACATCCATCCCGACCCGCAAACCGATTCGATGAAGGGCTGCGACCATTTGTCGAAATTCCCGAATCCGGCGCGCACCGTTTGCGGCGTCGCTGGCATAGCTGCCTTCGGGCGCGTTGAAATGATAGGGATCGTAGCCCCAGTTGAAACAGTCTTTATCCGCCGCCGCCACGATGGCGGCCTGCGATGCCTCGCCAGCGGGGTCGAACGTCGCGGCATCAAACTTGATTGCGGGCACGAAAGGCGCAGCAACACAGCCCGATTCAGGCACCGACGAAAAATCAAATACGGGCAACAAGTGCACATCGGTCAACCCTGCATCGGCAAGCGCTTTAAGATGCTTCATGCCATTTGAGCCAGCCTCGGTAAACGCTAAATACTTGCCACGGTTTGCTGCCGATACGGTCGAATCGTTGATCGAAAAGTCGCGCACATGTAGCTCGTAAATCACCATGTCGGTGGACGCGGCAACTTTTTTGAAGCTTGGCGATTTTCCCCAATCATCAGGCTTCAGATCTACCGCATTTAGGTCCGCAATGTAGCTGCGTTTTGAATCCGTGGTCAGGCTGATCGAATACGGATCGGTCACTGAATTCTTGACCACACCGACGCCATTAACGAATACCTCGACAATATATTTGTAGTAGTTTCCGGAGAAATTAGTTGGCCGATCAAGCGACCAAATCCCCCGCGCGATGTTTGCATGCATCGCCTCATGTGCAATCGCCTTGCCCGTGCCTGACTCGTAAATACATATCGAGACCGTGCGTGCTGTCGGTGCCCACAACTTGAATTGGGTGCGCCCAATCGGTGTGTTGGATCGAATAACCTTGACGCCGAGATCCTTCTCATTGGCGGCGTCGGCATATATATCGTCCAGCGCGCCTGCGGTTTGCAACATGGTGGCATCCAGCACTTGACCCGACGCATCTTCATGCACTAGCACAAGCTGTTGGCTCAATAGGACAGGCAAACGGTTTGCGTCGCGTTGACGAACTGCTAGAACAACACCATCGGGAACATATTTGAAATTCGATATCGAGCGGGCAAATAATTTGCTTTTGGATGCGGGCGTCGGATCGAGATTGATCGAGCCATCCGCGCCCGCCACCGCAGCACCGCGGCTCGCGGTGATCCGACCGTCTGCAGAGAAATAGAGTTTGAAGCGACCCGTGGTGTCGGCACCAGGCCATTTTACGAACATCCGGTTTAGCCAATAAGCGCGGGCATCGAAGATGGTGGGGTACGCACTCAATATTGTCTCGAACCCGCTCGCCATGCAGTCACCCAACGGGAGCGAAGTTAAAGCAGATGTTGAAATTAGCGAAGCGGGCATCGGTGCCCGACTCGTCCCCGCGGTAGCGAATGCGGTAGTGGCAAACGCAGCGGTGGCAAATGCGGTAGGTAAAGATAACGCGACAACGAGGAAGCATACGAATGATGCGGGCATGGATGAAACGCGTCGCGCAGCGCGGCGCTCATCGCTGGGATGGGCGAGCTTGAATTGTGTTCTGCGGGGTATTTTGACCAACTCGCTTTGCATGCGATATTGTAGCAAAACTACATAATATTTTAAGCTTCTTGACATGAGTCTTTACTTTATCTCGCCTTAATTGGACATAGCTCTCAAATACATGTAATTTACTTACATTAATTATCGCTTCTTAAAATTGAAAACTATGCATAAATTGTGGCTACCAGCCGTCTACAAATTAGTCTCTGGACTATTGCTCGCAGTTACTGCCGTATGCGGAGTTAGCGGTTGCGCGACCTCAGGCGACTCAGGTCATTCAGCCGATCAGAATTCACGATTGGGTAACTCAACGCCCACTCCCGACTTAAGCGCTATTACCAGCCCGGTCGCACCGAACGATCCCGGCAGCAAACTCCCCGCTTATTGGCACAAAGGTGCTTTTATCGAAATATTTGTGCGCGGTTTTAAAGATAGCGATGGCGACGGCATTGGCGATCTACGTGGCGTGACGCAAAGCCTGGACTATCTGCAAAACCTCGGCGTGAAAGGGATCTGGCTGATGCCCATCACCCAAAGCCTTGACCGCGACCACGGCTATGCGGTGACCGATTATCGCAACATCGAAACCGACTACGGCAATCTGGCCGATTTTGATGAGTTGCTAAAGCAGGCACACGCACGTGGCATTGGCGTCATCATGGATTATGTGATCAACCACAGCGCCTCCACTCATCCGCTGTTTGCGAATTCGGCTGCGTCAAAGACGAGCGCATATCGCGATTGGTATTTGTGGGAGAACACTGCACCAAAGGGCTGGGATATCTACGGTAAAGACCCGTGGCATGCGGCCCGCACTGGCGCGTACTTTGCGGCGTTCGATACCTCGATGCCTGACTTTAATTTGCGCGCGCCTGATGTGCTTGCGTTTCATATGAACAACATGCGGTTCTGGCTAAACCGCGGCATCGACGGTTTCAGGTTTGATGCGGTGGGTCATCTGGTCGAGAATGGGCCAAAAGCCTGGGATAACCAGAAGGAAAACTACCTCATCATGAACGAGGTGCGCGCACTGGTGGCGAGCTATGAGCGCCGTTACATGGTTTGTGAATCGCCCTCTGACGCCGCCGGATTTGCTGCCCCCAATGCATGCGGCAGCGGCTTCGCCTTTGGCCACCACGAGAATGTGGTGAAGGCGGCACGCGGGGACACGGCGGCGATTCAGGCCGTGTCCGATTATTTCAAAGCCACGCCATCCAACCTCGCTACTGCTGATAGCGTTACGTCGAACATGGCCACGATGGTTTCAAATCATGATCAATTTGCCGGCGACCGTTTATGGGATCAGGTGAAAGGGAATGTTGCGCAATATCGATTAGCGGCCGCGACTTACCTGTTGCAGCCGGGCACGCCGTTTATTTATTACGGCGAAGAGATTGGCATGGCGAATGCGGCTAATCTTGATGGCGACCCGAAATTACGCACGCCGATGAGCTGGCGTGCAGATGCCAATAACGCGGGCTTCACCACCGGAAAACCATTTCGTACCTTGTCCGGCAATCAGGCAACGCAGAATGTCGCCAACCAGCAAAATGACCCAGACTCAATCCTGTCGTTTTACAAAGCGATGCTGAAACTTCGCAATACCCTGCCCTCCATTTCACGTGGCAATTACGATTCACCATTTGTTGTTGGCAACGTGATTGGCTTTCAGCGACGGCTCGGTACGGAGCAGACCTTGGTGCTCATCAACTATGGCGCTGCATCCGCCAATATCGCGGTCAAGATAACGCCGGCGAATACCCCGATGAAAAAAATGTACCCCAGCGATGGCGGCAATTTGTCATTTAGTGCCGCAGGCGAAGCCGCAGTGTCCATCGCCGCACAGTCCGTGCTGGTATTTTCAAGCGCGCGGTAAACGACCACGCTTGCCCGCAAGGCGGATCTCAGGATTTAAAAAGCTACCAACGAGGAGCTACCCGCCGCAAGCAATAAACAAAAGCGATATCGAAAAGCATGCGGCAATAAGACTAAACGAGTGAGGGCTTTTGACATGGCGCAATACACGGCACAACGACCATTTTTGCAAACCATTTTCGGCGCGGGATTGCTCACGGTGGCTAGCCTGATTTGCCCAAGCCATGCAGGTCAGTATGCGAATAACGTGGATTTATCGCTCGCCAAAGTAATCGAAGCGCGCGAGAAGGATTGGCGAAACGGCGCGATTGTTTATCAAGTATTGGTTGATCGCTTCGCGCCATCTGCCCGGCTCGATGACAAAAAGTCGCTCTACCCACCACCGAAACTTTTGCGCGCTTGGTCAGAGCAGCCCGCGCGCGGTCGCTATGAAGACAGCATTAAGATGTGGACACACGAAATAGATTTTTGGGGTGGCGATTTGCCCAGCCTTGCCACCAAACTCGATTATGTTCAAAAGCTGGGCGCCGATGTTTTGTATTTGAATCCAATTCATTTTGCGTATACCAATCACAAATACGATGCGCTGGATTACCTGAAAATCTCGCCCGAATTCGGCACCCGGGAGGATCTCAAAGCGCTGGCCAAAAACCTTCACCAGCGGAACATGAAATTGGTACTCGACGGCGTATTTAATCATATGGGCCGTCATTCAGAGCTGTTTAAACGCGCCGCCGCCAACCCCGCGAGCCCCTATCGGGACTGGTTTTATTTCGGCAACGAATTCGCAGGCGGCGCACGTGCTTGGGCACTGGCGCAGAGCCTGCCAGAACTTAATCTGGAAAATCCACGTGTTCGATATTATCTTTACGCGGGCAAGGATTCGGTGGTTCGCCGCTATTTGCGCGACGGCGTCGATGGTTGGCGTCTCGATGTGGCGCCCGAAATTGGTTTCACATTTTTAGACGGCCTCACCCGCGCCGCGCATGCGCAAAAGCCCGGCTCACTGGTGGTCGGCGAAATCGCCAATTACCCTAAAGAGTGGTTTCCTTCCGTGGATGCGGTAATAAATTTCAACGTGCGCGAAATCATCCTGCAAATGGCAACGTACAAAATTGACGCCGCCACCGCAGCCCGTATGCTGAGTCGAATTATCGATGAGGCGGGTATCGAGCCTATGCTGAAATCATGGCTGATGCTCGACAATCACGACACGCCGCGCCTGGTCACGGTGTTGCCCGATTCACCGCAACGTAAGCTTGCACAAATGCTGCAATTCACCTTGCCCGGTTCGCCGAATCTGTATTACGGCAGCGAGCTAGGCATGACCGGCGGCGAAGATCCCGAAATGCGCGCACCGATGCGCTGGGATTGGGTGAACGATGAAAATGCAGAATTGAAATGGATGCGCCAACTTATTTCGCTGCGCAAACAACATCGCGCGTTGCGCATTGGAAATTTTCGCCCCATCACCGCCTATCAACTGTTTGCATTTGAACGCTACACGGACCGCGTGGAAGATTCCGTTTTCGTGATCGTCAATCCAAGTCGCGCGGAAGTCACCGAAACGGTACTGCTCGCCAATTCAAAATTGATGAATGGCGGCGCAATGATTCACCTGCTTGGCACCAGCACAAAGCCGATCAACATGAGTGCATCACTGCTCACCCTCACCGTACCAAGCGGAGGTTATCTGGTGATCAAACCCGATGTAAAAGGGGCAGGGGGGTATACGGCTTACAAGCGAGTGCAGTAGCGATTGAGACACACCAGCATTGACGGGCATCTTGGGACAATTTCATCTGTGGCGGCAAGCTGGACGGGGCCTTGCGAAATTCACTTCCTGGTAACAAACACCCGTCAGTCTTTGATACATTTCAGCGTCATCAGGCAATCAATAGCCCCAATCAACGTGTCTAACCGGCAACCGATTTAGCTGGTCTCGGTAAAACTGCCACTTCGGCATGAACTGATCCATCAACGCGACGAAGCGCCGGTTATGCGTTGGCTCCAGCAGGTGCACCATCTCATGCACCACCAAATACTCCAAGCACTCCAGTGGCTTCTTTGCTAAATCCAGATTCAACAAAATTGATCCCGCTTGCGGATTGCAGCTGCCCCATTTCGTCTTCATCCGTCGAACCCGAAACACCGAAACTTTTACACCGATCAGCCGCTGCCATTTCGCAATCAGAGGCGCGATTGCTTCTTTAAGCTGGGCGCGGTACCACTCGTCCAACACGATTTGCCGCTTCGCTTCGTCGGCGTCTGCTGACGCGCTGAGAATCATGCGGTTGTGCTTGATTTCAACCGTCGGCGCGCCCTCCCGCTTAGCTAGCTTCAGCAAATAACGCCGCCCCCAAACGTAATGACTCTCGCGTTCAAGATACTCGCGTGGTGCCTCGCGATCTTGCTCGCGCATTTTCTTCTGCTGCTGCTTTACCCATGCCAATTTAGAAATCGCGAAAACACGAATGGTGTCGAGATTCATCCGCAGTGGCGCGGCAATTCGTACCCGGCCCGTAGGCGGATGCACACTCAGGTGAATATTCTTAATGTCCTTCTTCACCACATCGACAGGAATACCACCGAGATCAATCTGCGTGACCATCAGTATTCACTCTGTTGCTTGATGATCAAAAAGAGACGCTCAACCGCAGCAACATCCTGCAAAATTTTCATGAGCTCAGCCTTGATCGCGTTTTCGCGTGGCTGGTGGCCGCGCCAGCCGTCCGGCCGAACCCGCTTGACCGCGACATCAATCAGAATCGCCAATTCAAGCGGATCATTTGTCGTGGCGCTGCCAAATGGCGCGTGCTGTTCTGCTGCGCCCGCCCCGCCGCGCATCCCCCGTTGGAGGTTGTTGTAGAGCGCTCGCCGCCCCGGTGTATTCAACGCCGCTGGCGTATCCTCTGCCTGCCCCGCATCCACCTTCTTCGCAAGTACACCAATGCGCTTCAGATATTCTTCATAGGCAATCGCATTGGCCTTGCGGTCTGCAATGATCTCGTCCAGCAGCGCTGACATCCGCTCAAAGTAAGCAGGGTCACTCAAATGCTCCTTGATGATCTTGCGACGAACGTTGTTCTCGATCGTTTCCGCAATCGCGCCTTTGTTGCCCTTCAGTCCACCGAGCTGCGTGGCGATGGCGTTGGCGATCCCCGTCTTTACGATCAGCTCCAGCAAGCCCATATCGTCGAACGGCGAAATCTTGCGCGGCTCATCGGCTTCGATATAGGTATCGATCAAGTGCCGCATATCGGCCTCGTAGGCCTTCAGGTCAAGGCTCTCTCCGCTGGCCTTGCGAACGATCTCGCGGACTTTCAAATATTTATCTAGGTCCTGCTTGATGCGTGCAATGTCAGCGGCGCTGTATCCGGCACGCTCCAGGTCGTCAGCGACGTTCGCGTAGGCTCGAACCAGCGCAACAGCGGCTTTATAAAGCGCGGCGCGTTGTGGCTCGTGATCCTTCAAGTCACTGGCGATCTCGGTGTTGCCACAGAAATAGTGGATATGTTCCAGCTCGCCTTTCGGTGATTTCACCGGCTCGCACAGCAGCGCCAGCGCTTCCAGCGCGTTATCCAGACGCTCGCGTCCCATCTTCAAGCGATCCTGCATCAACACTTCAGGATCTACACCACCCGCGCTGTGGTCGAGCTCGGCGGTGTACACCGCCAATGCACGTTCAACGTTTTTGAACAAATCTTTGTAGTCAACGATATATCCAAACTCTTTATCTTCGCCATCCAAACGATTGGTGCGGCAGATAGCTTGAAACAAACCGTGGTCTTGCATGGACTTGTCGATATACAGATACGTGCATGGCGGCGAATCAAACCCGGTCAACAATTTATCCACCACCACCAGCAACTTCATGTTGGCCGGTTCCTTGATGAACAATGTCTTGGCGCGCTCCTCATATCTTTCAGTCGGCGTCATGCCGGGCTGCGCGGCCACGTCCTTTAGCAGTTCGGTGTAAGTCGCGTAGATAAACTCTTTGTCCGTCTCCGTGTTTGCGCCGGTGTCCTCAAGCGTGATGTCACGCGCTTGCGGGTTGTAAGACGTCACGACCGCGCAGCGGCCTTTGAATGGCGTTTTTTGCAGCAACGAAAAATACTTGCACGCCTCGTAAATGCTGGACGCGACCAAAATCGCGTTACCGCGTTCGCTGGAAAGCCGCGACTTGGTACTGAAGTCGAAAATGATGTCGGCGACCACGCGCTCCATCCGCGACTTAGAGCTCAGCACGTTTTGCATCGTGCCCCACTGCTTCTTCAGCTCGTCCTTTTGCCAATCATTGAGCGCCTTGGTTTTGGCCTCAAACCACGCATCGATTTTTTCTTGCGAACCCAAGTGCTGATCAATGTCCCGTGCCTCATACACAAGATCAAGCACCACGCCATCTTCGACACCCTCGCTGAACTTATAGGTGTGAATGTACCCGCCAAACACCTCCATGCTCGTCTGCTTGTCTTTCTTCAGCAGCGGCGTCCCCGTAAAGCCGACAAATATCGCATTGGGCATCATCGCCTTCATCACCCGATGCAGCTTGCCGCTTTGCGTCCGATGGCATTCATCGACAAACACAAACACTTCGCCGATGGTCTTGCTCGGCTGAGCCTCAAGCTCTTTGATAAAGGCGTCAAAGTCATCCACATCCCGACGACCAAATTTATGTACGAGCGAGCACAGCAGTCGCGGCAACGGCGCGCTGAGCTGCCCCATCAGCTGTCTGCCGCTGGTGCTGCGCGCAATCGGAATATTGGTGCTGGTGAAAACACCCTCGATTTGTTTGTCCAGCTCATCGCGGTCGGTCACAATCGCCACTCGCGCGTTGGCGTTGTTTTCCAGAATCCATTTGGCCAACAACACCATCATGATGCTCTTGCCGCTGCCCTGCGTGTGCCAAATGATTCCGCCCTTACGTTCGCGCACATGTTGCTGGGCGGCTTTGATACCGAAATACTGATGCACGCGCGGCAGCTTCTTGATACCGCCGTCGAACAGCACAAAGTCGTGCATTAGTTCAAGCAGCCGCGCCTTGTTGCACATCTTCAGCAAATACTTGTCGAGCTTGAAGCGGCTGTTGTCCTGTTCGTCCTCTTTCCATCTCGGGAAAAATTTCTCAGGCGTGCCAATGGAGCCGTATTGCAGGCCTTCCGAATCATTGCCGGCGAACACAAATTGCACGGTACTGAAAAACCACGCGTTGAATTCCAGCTGCTGATTGGAAATGTTCTGGCGGATGCCGTCGCCAATCGTGACGCGGCCGTTCTTCAGCTCGATCACGCCAACAGCGATGCCGTTCACGTACAGCACTAGGTCAGGACGTCGTTCGTGGTTGCCCTTTAGCGTGACTTCCTCGGCAATCGCAAAGTCGTTCTTCTCCGGCTCGGTCCAATTGATCAGGTGAACGGTTTCGGTCGGTTGGCCTGGTTCAACATTCACCTGTACGCCATAACGAAGCAGGCTGTAGACCGCCTGATTGTTTCCGTACAAATTGCGATTGTGGTTATCGGCCTCAGTGCGCAGCTTGTAGAGTGCGGCACTCATCTGCGATGTGCTGTAACTGCTCTTGGCAAGGTGCGCAGTTAGCAGCGCCTCTTCGATATTGCTATTGCCTTCACGGTCGGTCCAATCGCCAAGGTAGCGATAACCCAGCTCGTCACGGAAAAGCGCAATGACGCGATTCTGGGTCGCACGCTCCGGTATGCCAACCGCTTTCATTCGATCACTTCCCAATGGCCGCCTTTGGCCGGACCAACCCGACCAAGTCGGCCCATGGCCTTGAGTTTGGCCAAATTCTGCTCGACTTTGCGGCTGGATATTCCAACCTCCATAGCCAATGCGGGTGCAGCCAAGCGGGGATTTTTCATCAGCAGCATCAATATTTTCTGCTGATTTTCGGTCAACTTTTCCCCGACCTTTTCCCCGACCTTTTCCCCGACCCCAGCTCCCAAAATTCGTCGGGCCTCGTCAACGCCCAACGCCGCGACAAGGTGCTGCGGATTTGCACGAAATGTCAGCATCAACCCGGACTTACCTGTGATGCATTCAGTTTGGCCGTTGCCGCTCACTTCAACACCTCCCAATGGCCACCTTTGCGCGGCCCGACGTAACGCAAACGACCGCCGCTTACGAGCTTAGCGGTGGCGCGCTCGACTGCGCTCAACGACTTGCCGATGGCATTGGCAACGGCAGTCAGGGTCATACCGGGATCTGCTTCAAGCGCGGCAAGAATCAGCCCCGGTGTTTTCACCGGCGTTTCTACCCGCGTTTCTACCCGCGTTTTCACCGGCGTTTCTACCAGCGTCTTAGCCTCGATCCGCGGCGCGAAGTGAAACACAACCCACAGCCCGGTTTGTTCATAACGCAATTCAGGCATCGCAACGCCTGCGATACGGCACGCTTCCCGCATCCGCTCAAACCCGCGTCCCCACGCCTCGATCATGCCCGCACGAAAGAACGCATTTGCCACGTCTGGGTTAAACGGCTGGGACGAATGCTTTACCTGCAATCGCTCCACCGTCCAGTCCGGCGGCAACTGTCCCGGATTCCACAGCATGATCTTGTCTTCGTAAACACTGATCTGGATCGGCGTGGCACTCGCATAGTCTTTATGCGCCACGGCATTGAGCACCGCTTCGCGCAGGGCTTCCTCTGGCACCGGATACGTTTCCACCCGCTGAATACCCTCGTAGGAAATCTCCGCCTTCATGTATTTGGTGAGCAGAAAATCCATTGTGCGGTTGACCTGTGAAAACAAGTCGCCGTGAATTTCGTCCTGGTAATACAGGTCCGCGTCGCTGCGAAAAAAGCCGATCTTCACGAACGCGCCCGTGACAAACTTTTCAGGGTCAGCATGGAACAGCAGCACCGCTGCTCGCTTCAAATAAGCGCCATCGACAAGATGCAGCTTCTCCAGCAGCCCCGCATCCGCCTCGCGCAGAATCTCCGCAGAGAGTCGCTTGCTTTGCATGGCGAGCTTACGAAAGTATTTAAGCGTTGCCTTGTCCAATTCTATGCGCTTCACATTCGGTACGGGCACGCCGTCCCAATGTCTGCCTTGCTTTCGCAGCAGGAATTTATCCAGCGCAGCACCCTTCAACTCCTGCTTGGTGCTGCCGCTGCGAACGTGATACTCGCCCTTGTAACTCACCGGGTACGGATAAGGCTCAACCACGATCTCGATAAACTCTTTGCCCTTTGACGTGCGCAGATTAGTCGCCACCAAAATGCCTAGCACGCTCAACACCTTGTTGGGAATATCCACCAACAGTTTTTTCGCATCATCCACGCCAACGACCACACCCTTGTCGTTCTTGCCGATCACCAGCACACCGCC
>JBBRFJ010000033.1:0-26241 GCA_038224475.1 Burkholderiales bacterium | reverse complement strand
CATGTCTTTCATCAGTTCGTCGACGCCCCAGCCATGCATGCCGACAAATACCATCTTGGGTAATTTATGTCGGTGACCGGTGGCGCAAAGGTGGTGATACGCCCGATATAAAACCTCGTGGTTTTTTCGGCGCTCGATGGTAGAGACGAATAATATGAAGGACGCGCTGGCCAGCTCTTTAATGCTCTCGGAAATGTCTCCGTCCTTATGCGGTACTGTGTCGCCCAGCCGTACCACGCGCATCGGCCGCTCCGGTGCCCCAACGCTCGCGCAAAAACCACTCAGATCCCGCTTGCTCTGCGATGAAATGCAGATGATTCCTGCGGAACTCCAGATAACTTGCGTGAAATATTCTTTAAAACGTCTGGCGACGTCCGCAACACAATTTTGTGGATACAGCAGTGGGATGAGGTCGTAGCAGCAGGTAATCAGCCTCAATCCATGTTTCTTGCGCAGATTAAAGAATTCAGCTGAATACGGCTGATCCCAATCGAGGCCCACGGACACCACCACATCACCGCCAACGGGGCCAGATTCTAGCGGCCGTACAGCAGATGCAAACGGCAGCGATAAAGAAAGCGTCGCAACACCGTCTTTGTTTATATTTACGTCTTCAGCCAGCGATGAAATGGTTCGCAAAAGTTCCGCTCGGCCCAAAGCCATATCAGGTGTATCAGGCAGCAGTGCGTCAACAGCGCGGTCAAATATAGTCGCTTTTTTTTTGCCGTCCTGCAGGTCGACAACATGCTCTACAAATCTGCCGTCACGCCAAACGCAGCGTTTGAAGCGATGGCCGGGAACAATGGCCGACAGTGCATCACACAATGATTGCTCAACGCGCACAATCCCCATCGCAGGCCTGGTCCACGCGGCCGTGGTGGTCACGTTCATCCAAATGGTTGGAAGGTTATGGTTGGGCAACGTCAAACCTCTGGCCATCTAACCGAAATCATATATTTGACGCGTGCCGTTTCAATATTTCACCGAGCGGTGCCAGCGTTGATGACCACAGCACCTGTTCACGCGAGCTCGATTCACTCGTGGTTAGCGTGACGGGCTCAGCGTTCATGGAAGCTAAAAGTGCGCGCTGAAACGCGGGCGGATCATCTTGAACTGAAACACCAGACTGCGCTGAGTAAATCTCAAAGCCGCGCATGGCTTTGCTGGTCGCAACAATGCTTTTTTTTGCCCACAACGCCTCGGCGGTTTTCAAGTTGGTTCCGCCACCGGAAGTAATCGGCAAAATAATGGTGTGCGCAAGATCCAGCAGCCCTTGCAGGCATTCTTCATCCACCGAGCCAGCATCAATCACTCTACTGTGTAAGCAGGAAACTTTCGTTGCGCGGGGATCAGAGACAATACTTTTGCCTGCCGACCCTGCAATGACGATCGCTTCATCTGGCGCAATGGAACCTATGCCCGCGCCAAATACGTCATAGAAGCCCGTCACATTTGGCGGATGTCCGCTTGCACAATAAAGGGCGAATTTTCGATGACCGGAAATTTTATTTGCCTTTGCAATTCCACCTGCGGTGGATTCCCTGGCTTTGACACCGTTGGCGGCAATGACACCGCTGGAGCGGCTGAATTGGCTTGTCCACTCGAGATCGTGCATTGACACGCAACACAAACCATCGGCACTTTTTATGGCTTCAACCTCGCACTCAAGTACAAGATCTCTATAATCCCCGGCCTCAGATTTGGATAGGTGTCCAACTATCAACGAATGCTTTAGTTGATGTTCAACGTTCGCAGAACCATACAACAAGAACGGTCGCTTGCCATTTACAGATTCTGCATAACGTCGCGCAAATGCAAACAACCACGGGTGTTCGACATGGATCAGATCCGGGACGAATGGAATGCAGTCTTTTAGAAGCTCAAAATATTTATCTGACTTGGCAAACAGCTGACCAATCGCCCAGTCCTCCATCAAGAACAAATTTTTAATAAAAGTTGCCAGCTCATCTCGGGGTGGAAAAGGCACAAACCCGCGTGTTTGTGGATAGTGCTCACCACCCAAAACACCTGCCGCATAAACCTCATGCCCGAGTGATTTGTAAAACTCGACGACGTTATGAACACGATGCTCACCACCCGCGCGCGGGTTTGAAACAGGAAACGTGCTGAGCGTGAGTATTTTCATTGGCGAAAATTATCGAATGGCAGTTTGAAAAAAGATATCACAGGCCCGACGATCTAACAGGCCTTCCAATTTATTTCGTAATCTGAACCACATTCAACAGCGGATACGCAACGGAGAAAACGACATTCAGGAATTTTTGCAGCTCAGCTGCCGGCGCGTTGGAGACATAGAGTAAATCTTTGTCGTTAATCGCAAAACCCTGCATCACAAAAAAGCTGTTGGGATTTTTTAAATCGATCCGGTAAACGACCGGGACACGATCGTCCGCAGTGGTTGCGGGTTCTGCCGCCCATTTGAGCGCGGCCCTGGGCTCAAAGCGAAATATAAAAACACCACGCGCGTCTGAACGTGAATCCTGTAATCCGCCGCTTCTGGCCAGCGCCTGTGCGAGCGAAATGCCCTGCGCTTCGAACGGAATTTCTTCGTTTTTTCCGGTCGCGCCCAGTGCGTTAAAGCTATTGGTTTGGTAAAGCGCGGTGATGACATCACCGCGAATCAGCGATACATTCTGGCGCGGATCGCGAATGATGGTGTCGAGCGGCATCGCGAATACGTCTTTGCCACGGGTCAATTGGATCGTGATCTTATTGACTGATTGACGGACGCCACCGGCTGCGGCAATCGCATCCAGCAATTTCTCGCCGCTGGGCGACAGCGGAAAACGCAGGCTGGTATTGACTTCCCCGACCACAGTGGCGTTCAGCGAGGCGTTCTTTACCAGACGCACCAACACCTCCGGCTGATTCGCTTTACCGGTTAGGCGCTTGACGATATCGGCCTCGATCGCGCCGAGCGTCTGACCGGATGCCTGCACGCGGCCTGCAAAGGGAATGCGGATGGTGCCTTCTCCATCAACCAGCAGGTCGGTGAGGGTTACTGCGCGCGTGGCAGACTGCGCGCGCGGATCTACTGCACTGGTGCTGAAAAGCGTTGCGGGTGGGGCCTCCCAAATTGAGACCTCGATAACATCACCTGCACCCACGCGATAGCCGCTTTGAACCGCCGGCAAAAGGCTTTCAGAAAACAGCTTTTGTTTACGATGCGTCACCAATTGCTGCACCACGGACGCATCAACATCCACCACCTGAATCGCGCCAGAAGCCGCGCTGGTATTGACTTCTGAGGTAGTCGGGCCGCTGCTTGGAAGGTGCGCACAACCACCCAAAAAAATGCCTACCAAGGCGAAGGCGGGGGCACTGGCGAACGCTCTAAAGCGAGCAAATTGAGTCATTGGTGAGCCGTTTTCAGGATAAATCATTGAGGGAGAGACCAACGCAGATCGTTCAGCCGCCAATCGCACGGCGAAGGTTTTGTTATCAGCTGGCAAAATTTTACGTGAAATTCGTTCAAACCACGGGTGCCCGCTCTTTTGCGCACTTTCGTTTACGTTATCTAAACGGCATGCCGCACATTATCTACGCGTGACTGATCGTCCTCGCCTAAACACCAACGCTCCCGGCACCTGTATTAACGCGGGCCGTTGTCTCAATGGCACCTTACTAAAACGGCGTTGCCATAACGCTACCAAACCGGTCAGACAGATATTTTGGGCGATAATCGGCTGGCCGCTGTGTTCAATTCTTTCTCAGCGAACCGCAATCACGCGTCCGAAAATAGTGAAATCCGTCGGCCTCACGAGTCGCCGCGTGACGATCAAACATCACCATAAAATTCCAAAAAATCCGCCTTGTCAAAAATTCTCATCGACATTACCCGGCTTGTGTATCGCCGCCTGAAGGGGAAACTTCCCACCGGCATTGACCGCGTGAGCTTGGAATACATCGCGCACTACGCGGCGCAATCGAGGGCGGTTCTCAGTCTCGGACCGTTTAACGCAGCGCTGTCGAAGCAAGATTCTGCGAGGCTGTTTGCTGCACTTTCCGACCGGACGTTGCCGTTCATTTGGCTGGGACTGGCCGCGATTGTAAAAGCATTTCTGTGGCGCTGGGTAATGCGCGATGCGGATATACGCGGCAGCTATTTTTTTAACACCGGACACATGGGGCTGGAAGATAAAAATTACGCATGGTTGCTGCGCCAGCGGGGAGCACGGCCCATCGTGGTGATCCATGATTTGATTCCCGTCACGCATCCGGAATACTGTCGCCCGGGCGAACGCGAGCGGCATGTCACCCGTATGCGTTGTGCGATCAAGATCAGTGCCGGCATCATCGCCAATTCTCAACAAACGCTGAACGTGCTGGAAGATTTTGGACGTCGTCACCGCATGCCGCTGCCACCGTGCCTCGTGGCGTTACTGGCTGGCGGAATTCCCAAGCACGCGCTTGATGAGCGACCCATCACGGCACCTTATTTCGTCATTCTTGGCACGATCGAGCCGCGTAAGAATCATTGGATGTTGTTGCAAATTTGGCGGCGTTTGGTTGAGACGATGGGCAAATCCGCGCCCAAGCTGGTCGTCATTGGTCAGCGCGGTTGGGAATGCGAAAACGTGGTGGATTTGCTCGAGCGCACCACGCAACTAAAGCAATCAGTGATTGAGCTTCCATCATGCAGCGACCAGCAGCTCGTGACCTACTTGCATCACGCCCAGGCACTTCTGTTTCCGTCGTTTGCAGAGGGTTACGGCATGCCGGTTACCGAGGCGCTGTCTATTGGCGTTCCCGTGATCGCGAGTAATCTGGCGGTGTTTCGGGAGATTGCCGGCGAGGTGCCCGACTACATTGAGCCACTTGATGGCATACGCTGGCAAGATGTTATTGCTGACTACACAAATCCAAAAAGTGCGGCGCGCGCAGCGCAATTGCAGCGGATTAATACATTCAAGCCAACTACTTGGGAACAGCATTTTCAAGCGGTAGATCATTTTTTATTGCGCCTTGAGCAGGGCAAACAATAGTGATGCAGGATCTGCTGCCCGAGCGCCGCACTTTCTTGTTTTTGCAGGGTGTCAACACACCATTTTTTGCAAAGCTGAGTGATCGACTCGCCGCGCACGGGCACCGCATTTTCCGCATCAATTTCAATGCCGGTGACACCGTTTATTGGGGCCGACGCAATGCGTGGGCGTTTCGCGAACGAATTGAAGTGCTGCCTGAATTCTTGAATGAAAAAATTCGCGCGAGCGGTGCAACCGATATTTTATTGTTCGGTGATCGCCGTCCGATTCACCAGCCCGCCATTGAAATTGCGAAGCAACTTGGTATCCGCATTCATGTGTTTGAAGAGGGTTATTTCCGGCCCTATTGGGTGACCTTAGAGCGCAATGGAGTGAATGCCCATTCACTATTTCCGCGCGACGCGGCATGGATTAAAAGTGTCGCCCCATCGCTCCCCAATTACGGCGATGGCGAGCCGTTTTCGGCCTCGCTGCGTACACGAGCATTGCACGACATGGCGTACCACCTATCAAACATCGCGAACCCGCTCATGTTTCCGCAATACCGCACCCATCGGCCCGTCACCTCGGGGCTCGAATATGCGGGCTGGGGCCGGCGGTTTGCGAAAATGCCGTTTTACGAGCGGCGGGATCGGGACACGATCGCGCGCTTGATGACCGGCAACACCCCGTTCTATCTGCTGCCGCTACAGCTGGACAGCGATACCCAAATTCGCGATCATTCGCCGTTCGACGATATGCAAGAAGTTATTGGTCTGACCGTGGCATCTTTCGCCCAACATGCGCCCCTCGATACGCGGCTGGTCATCAAAAATCACCCGCTCGACACCGGCTTTGTGGACTATCCTCGACTAATCAAAAAACTTGAGAGCGAATTCGACTGTGAGGGCAGGATTGATTATCTGGAAAGCGGCGATCTGGATGCCATGTTGCCCAAGGCGGCCGGCTTGGTCACGGTGAATAGCACGGTGGGCTTATCCTCTCTTGGCCACGGCTGCCCCACCATAGCGCTGAGTAATCCGCTCTACAACCTCGCAGACTTGACCTTCGCCGGAACGCTTGACCAGTTCTGGCGCGGTGGCACGCCACCGGATTCAGCATTTTTTAAACAATTTCGAAACACGTTGATTCACGCCACGCAGGTTAACGGCGGGTTTTATTCAGCATCAGGTATTGGGTTGGCGGTGACAAATAGCGCACGTATTCTGGAGTCTGCACGCTCGCCACTTGAGGCGCTGCTTTGAAATCACCCAAGGCGATTTTAATTACCGGCGCGACCGGCGGCATCGGCGGCGCGCTTGCCCTGGCCTATGCAGCAAACGGCATCCGCCTATATCTGCAGGGCCGCGATGCGTCAAAGCTGGCGGCAATCGCGGCCCGCTGTGAGCATCAGGGTGCGACCGTTGAAACCGCTGTGATCGATGTACGAGACATTGACGCGCTGGTTCTATGGGTGCATTTGTCGAATGCACAAACGCCGTTGGATCTGGTCATTCCCTGCGCCGGGATCAATATCAATACCGGCGCGAATAACACCGGCGAGGTTTGGCGTGAAATCGATGCGCTGATCGACATCAATATCAAGGCCGTCATCGCCGTGGCCGATGCCGTATTGCCCGGCATGCGGCAACGAAATCGCGGACAGGTCGCCCTGTTCAGCTCACTCGCGGGCTATTTTGGTTTGCCCGTAACCCCCAGCTATTGTGCAAGCAAAGCCGCTATCAAGGCTTATGGCGAGGCACTGCGCGGCGGCGTTGCCGCAGATGGCGTGGAAGTTAACGTGGTCATGCCAGGCTTCGTGGAATCACAAATGTGCGATGAAATGCCCGGCTCGAAACCGCTATTGTGGACTGCAGAAAAAGCCGCGCAAGTGATCAAGCGCGGATTGGCGCGCAACCAGGCCCGCATCAGCTTTCCGTTCCCACTAAATTTAGGCTGTTGGTATTTGTCGGTCGCCCCGGCTGCGGTCGCGCAGCGACTCGTCAAGATTTTTGGCTTTAGTGGATAGATCGGTTTTGATTTTTCAGATATTGCTTCCAATGTTCATGGGGCTGGCCGCATCTGTCGCCATCGAGCAGTTTTTGAATCCGCGTCCCACGCTGCGCGGGCGCTCGTGGCGCGCATGGGCGGTTCACAGCGGCGTATTCATCGCATTCTTTGCGATAGAGCTGGCGATGTTTCAGCGCCCGTATTTCGTTAGCGCGATGGTTTTAACCGGCGTGCTGTTGCTGGTGTTGGTCAGTAACGCCAAGACCTATTCTCTCCGCGAGCCGTTTATTTATCAGGATTTTGAATACTTTCTCGACGCGCTAAAGCACCCGCGCCTGTATTTGCCGTTTATGGGAATCTGGCGGGCAGTGGCGGCGCTAATAGCGTTTTGTGCCGCTATTTATTTCGGGCTGAGCTTCGAGCCTTCGATTACAACAATTAATGCCGTAACGCTCGCGCCGCATGTCCCAACGACTTCGCTTTTGATTTTTTGCGCTTCGCTTTTGATAGCGGCAGTGATTCTCGTCTGGCTGACCAACACCGATGCGCTCGGCCTGTCATTTGAACCTAACGACGACCTCAAGCGCCATGGATTGTTGGCATTCCTTATGCGCTATCGCGCCGAGGAGCGGAAGCCGATCAATGTCGCCGCGCTGGACTCGCCTTTTAATCACCCGACACCACCGAAAAACGCGGAGCGGGCCAATATCATCGTGGTGCAAAGCGAATCCTTTTTTGATGTGCGGCGCATATTCGCCGGACTCGATCCGACCGTGATGCAAGAATGGGACAGAACCACCGCCGCCGCAACGATCAGCGGCTGCGTCGAGGTCGCCGCTTGGGGCGCCAATACCGTGCGAACCGAGTTTGCGTTTTTATCTGGTTTAGCCGCTGACAAGCTTGGCGTGCATCGCTTCAACCCGTATCGAAAAATGGCCATGCAGGGCGTACCCACACTGGCCACGTTCCTGAAAAAACTCGGCTATCGCACGATTTGTATCCATCCGTACCCGGCCAATTTTTACACTCGCGATCGGGTTTTTCCTAAGCTGGGATTCGATGAGTTCATTGATATCCGCGCCTTTAGCAACACTGAAAAATCTGGCCCCTATGTTGGCGATATTGCGGTCGCTGAAAAGGTGAAATCTGTTTTAAATAACTCAGCCGAACCAACCTTTATTTTTGTAATCACCATGGAAAATCACGGCCCGCTGCACTGGGAAAACGTGACGCCGCAAGAATCAGCAACGCTTTTTTCAGCGCCACCACCCGCGCGTTGCGAGGACCTTGCTGTGTACGCCCGCCACTTGCACAACGCAAACACTATGCTCGGCAATCTCCGCTCGCATCTCGAAACGTTAGCGACACCAAGCTGGTTGTGCTGGTACGGCGATCACGTCCCGATCATGCCCCAAGTCTACGATGCGCTCGGCGAACCCGACGGCGCGACAGATTTTTTTATTTGGGGCAACAAAGCCGTTCCAAAAACGCGACTGGACACGCCTGTCTTGATTAAAAATCTTGCGGGCAATGTACTGGAATGCGCTGGTTCTACAGCGAATTGATGTGCATTCCAGCGCGCTAAACTCTAGCTCTGACCGGCCTCACCGAACAAAAGTGTCACGCGAGAGCCGCCCACATTAGGGTTAGTCTATTTTTACCAGCCTGATGTTACACATTCACATCGCGGTTACTTTGTCGTTTTTGCTCGACTTACTTCTTCGCTGCGTCCTTGTCTTTCTCTTTATCCGTCTTTTTCTCCGATGACGGCAGCACGATATCTGCCGCGGCACCGACTGTTTTGGCGGTTACTTTCACCGCGGTGGCAGCAACGGTGACGGCGGCGTCAGCGACTGCAAACACAACGCAACCAGTTAGAGCAGATGCAGTGACCAGGCCGATAGCGGCTGCAACAATAAATTTAAACAAGAACAAAAAAATTTGCGCTGGCATCATAGACCTTTTTTTGAATAACTGAACTGTGCTGTTTCCGTGTTTGTAACTCGCACAAGGATTGCAAAGAACGAGTCATGTACGGAGCTATCCGTCGCAGTGTTCACTGAGCTTTAACGACCAACGCTCTCGACAATAGCGTGTGAGCGAATAATACCCAAATATTCTTCGCGCTCATTGCGGCATGTTGTTGGTCATAAAAAAAAGAAACTAGAGCGCTTCAACCTGCCGCACCAGCTCTCGCAGTCCGTCGCTTGCCTCAAGTGTGCGCCTTTGAAGCTCGACGCATGCTGCTGCCATTAACGTGGAATCAAGCACGTCGGCAATCCTATCCGCAAGCTGTTGTGCGGTGCGTTGACGCCTCACCGTGATGCCGCCGCCCAACGCGGCTAGCTGCATCGCGTTAAAAAACTGGTCGTAGGCAAATGGCACAATGATTTGCCGCCGGCCTGCCCGCATCGCGAGCGCCGTGGTGCCGATACCGCCGTTATGAATAATGGCGCGGGCGCGAGGCAGGAGCTGCTCGAACGGGGCGTAGTCAATAAGAAATGCAAATGACGGAAGTGGCTGCACGATCTGATTGGGGAAACGGCTGACCAGAATAACCCGCTCATTTAATAGCCGCGCGGCGTCGATGGCGCGCTGAAAGAACGTTGATGCGGCACCCGCGCCGGTGCAAGCTGAAACCACCAGCGGCGCTTTGCCGTCAGCCAGGAAAGCAGCGAGGGCGGCCGACGGTGTCCACGGTTCTGAGGCTTGCGTGACCGGAAATGGCGCGGATATGGATTGCAACGGCCAATCGGCTTGGCGAGCCGCAAACCAGCCCGGCACTGCGCACACCACCCGATCAGGTGAATGAATCCAGCGTGTAAAAACATGCTGAACATCTGCCAGGCCGATTGATCGTCGCATTGCATTCACGTCAGCTCGGCAAACACCGTCGATGAAATAACGATCCATGGTGTGCAGCGCGCCGCTGCGAACCGCGCGCGGTAGCCAGCGTGGCCATCCTCCCAACCCGCCGATACAGTTTTGCTCGCGCGAGAAAAAATAAAACGGCGACATGTGAACTGTCATTGCGCGCATTCCAAATTTTTCCTGCGCAAGACGAATCCCCACGGCACCACTTGACCCCACCAAAACAGAGTCATCGCGACGCAGACGCCCAACTGCCGCGAACGTATCCGACATCGCAGCGGCCAGCACTTTCCACAACGAGCGAAAGCCAACCGCCCAATCCCAAACCGAGGGATCGCTTGCCATGTCTTCAAAGAGTCCCGGCGGTCCGGCAGGGTGAAATCGCAATCCCGCCCATTTTGCACGGCTCTCGAAGTACGCCAAGCCGATAAAATCGACATCGTGACCCGCCGCAACCAAATGACGGCCTAGCTCGATCAGCGGGAGGGTATCGCCGGAGGTGCCGATGGCACCGATGATGACATGCATGTAGCGGGCTTTTTCGTATTGAGGTGAGACACATCCCGCTTCAATGAGCGAAACAGAAACGGTAACAAAAGCGGAAACAGAAAAGGAAACAATGACGGAAACGGGGCGAGTATTTACTGGCCTAATTATCTTCGAAAAAATTTGAATCCAATACCGCACCCCCACGCGTATGATATTTCGGACGCAAGTTGCGGAACATAGGGAAAGTGACGTGCGCCGTTTACTACACCTTGTTTACCTTCGCCTGTTCAGGCTATTCACAAAACCTTAGGAGTTAAAAATGATACAACGTACCGTCATCGCATCAGCTTCAGTTCTTGCCTTGGGCTTACTCGCTGCTTGTGGCAGCATGTCGCCTTCCGCAACCATGTATTCTCAGGCGGCACTGCCTGCTGCTGTTCAAGTACCGGCTGGCAACACTGTCGCGCTGGAGACTGTTGGCGTGGGTGAAATTACATATCAGTGCCGTGCGAAAAAAGATGCGGCGGGTCAATT
Source organism: Burkholderiales bacterium (assembly GCA_038224475.1). Lineage (GTDB taxonomy): Bacteria > Pseudomonadota > Gammaproteobacteria > Burkholderiales > Usitatibacteraceae > UKL13-2. The sequence goes on along the minus strand of JBBRFJ010000033.1, from coordinate 15,352 downwards.
TGAATGGGTCTTTGTCGGTCCGGCGGCGAGCCTGAATGACCGTAGCGGCAAGCAAATCGGTAAATACTACGGCCCACCCGCCACATGGGAAGCCATGGACGGCTCGAAACTCACGGGCGCGCAAGTTGCGGTAGCCCCGAACGTAGCAGGCAGCATTCCGCTTCAACTGGTTAAAGGTAATCCAGCGATGGGCAGTGGTGCCATGACCGGCGTGACCTACATCCAGCGCGTGGATACCAAAGGCGGCGTTGCTCCAGCCACCCCATGCACCGCAGGTAACTTAGACGCAAAACAAATCGTTAAATACCAAGCTGACTATATTTTCTACAAAGCCAGCTAACTTCCTGCAGTAGTTCGCACGCTGCAGCTACGGTTAAGTCGTTGCGGCGTGCGCTCCAAGTATTTTCCAGACGAAGTGCTGTTGGTATTTTTCGCCCCCATAAAAAAATTAAAACCCTAAGCTAGCAGCGCATCTCCAAGCACTTTTGCTCCGAAAGTACCGCCTGCGCTAGAGTTTAAAATAAGATACGAGCCGCATGACTCATTTGGGGTAGATAAAGGCGCGAGTTTTCCGCCGCGCTTCCGCTACAATCGGCCTGTCGTCGCACTTGGGCACATGCTGTCAACTATCAGGACCTTATCTCGATTAACAGCCGGAGAGCTATCGCGTGGATACGTCAAAATTAGCCAACCCCAACCCAAATCAAAGTCCAGCCACTGACATGACCGCGGGCGGCGTGCCCAATCAAGTCACGCAATTACTACATGAATTGCGGGCCGGCGACAGCGGGGCCTCGGCTCGCCTGTATAGCGTTTTGTATCCAGAGATCAAAAGGCTGGCGCGTTCTCGTTTATACGCGGCGGGCGGCGTCACCAGCCTGAACACCACCGCGCTGGTAAACGAAGGCTTTTTGCGAATGGCTGATCGAGAAGGCATGGCAGGTGAATCGCGGGTGCAATTTTTTGCCTATGTCGGCAAAGTACTGCGGTCGGTGGTGCTGGATTATTTGCGCGCCGAGAGTGCAGAAAAGCGCGGTGGCGGTCAGATCCAGGTCACGCTCTCGCAAGCCGACTCGATTGCGGCCGCGGGACGTGACAATTGGTTCTTGCTGGACCAGGCGCTGGAGCAGTTGAAGACCATTGACTACTCGTTGTATGAGCTAGTGGAGCTACGCTATTTTGCAGGCTTGACGGTCGCCGACATCGCGTCACTACGCAAAGTCGCGAGCCGCACCGTAGACCGCGATTGGGTCAAAGCAAAAGCGCTGCTGGAAGAGATGGTTGAGCGCGCGCCTTGACGTGAGCAAATCACGATCCTAAAAATCAGGTAAACGGGCAAGCGATGAGTCATCCATGACCTTAGACACAACTGATTGGCAGCGCCGATCCGCACTTTTTGATGAAGTTTCCGAATTGCCCACAGGTGCCCGAGACGCGTGGTTTGCGGCGCTCGAAAAAAGCGAGCCTCGCCATCTTGCAGCTGTAAAGAAAATGCTGACCGATTTTGATCGCACTGACGCCCAAATGGGTATTGCGCCGAGTCTCATTGGGGTCGGCTCAAGAGAGTTTGAAGCGAAGCTTGACGTAGCAACCATCGTGCAAGCGGATCCGCGAGTGGGCGCAGGACACAATATTGGGCCATGGCAACTTGAGCGCAAAATCGGCGAAGGCGGCATGGGTGCCGTGTGGCTGGCGGTGCGGCACGACGGTAACTTTGATGGCCATGCCGCGATCAAATTTCTGCGCACGGGTCTCGGCAAGACTGAGGTGGTGGAACGCTTTCTGCGCGAAAGACGCCTACTCGCGCGCCTCACGCATCCCGGCATTGCGCGCATGCTGGATGCAGGGACGCATGGCGGCGAACCGTATTTGGTGATGGAATATGTTGATGGCTTGCCGATTACCGAATGGGTAGCGGCACATGCGCCGCGCGTCGCTGATCGCGTTGCGTTACTGTTAAAAGTGTGCCGCGCAACCGAGCACGCACACGCGCAACTGATTGTGCATCGCGATTTGAAGCCGTCTAATGTATTGGTGAATAAAGCAGGCGACCCTTCGTTGCTCGATTTTGGTATCGCTAAATTAATCGATGACGCCGATGAAGATTTCGCCACCGCCCTCACCCGCATCACCGGGCGCGGTTTCACGCTCGGCTATTGCGCGCCGGAGCAGATCACGGGCGAGCCCACCGGCGTGGCGGCTGATGTGTTTTCAATGGGTGTGTTGTTGTTTGAATTGCTCACGGGTACGCTGCCGTTCAAAAGCGGCGCAAACAGCGAAGGACGCGCAGCACTTGAACACGCGATTGTTCATACCGAAGCCAATTCACTGTCGCGTGCGCTTTTGGAAAACATTGTGAAATCACCGAAGCGCCCGGAAGATGCCGCTCGCGCCAGGGGCGATCTAGAAGCCATTGTCGCTAAGGCGCTGCGAAAAAAACCCGCTGACCGCTATCCCACTTTAAGCGCATTTTCTGCCGACCTTGAACGCTGGCTCAATAATTTGCCGGTCGCGGCGCGGCGCGGTGATTGGCAATACAAAACTGGTTTGTGGTTCAAACGAAACCGCACGCTCGCGGCGGTCGCCTCAATCGCGTTTGTGGGCGTAAGCGTCGGCTTGCTCGCGGCAATTTGGCAGGCCGAGCGTGCCAATTCAGAGGCTGAACGCGCGGATCTTGAGAAAGAAACGGCGGTTCGGCAGCGTCGCTTGGCCGAAATTTCAACCGCACAGGCAAATGCAGCGCTGAGCGAAAGCGAGCTCTCCAAAACCGCCGCACTTGCGGCCGAGCGGATGGCCGACGAGAGTGCGCAAATCGCAAGTATCAATGAGAAAAAATCGCGCACCGCCGAGCGCGCTGCAGCGCAGTCCAGCCAGGTTGCAGAATCCGAGGCGGCGAAAGCCAAAGCCGTAAATCAGTTTCTGGTTACGCTATTCGAAAGCGCCGACCCGGAGCGGGCTAAAGGCGCAAAGCTGTTAGCCCGAGACCTATTGGACGCCGGCACTAGTAAATTGAGCGAACAATTCGCGTCGGCACCCGAGACGCTGGCAGAATTACAGTCCGTGCTTGGGCGCACCTACGCCTCACTCTCACAACCCCAACGCGCAATTCCGTTACTTACCGAAGCCGCGGCGGCAACCGCAAAACGCACCGGCACGCAATCAGTGGAGTACGCGCGGAATTTACACGCACTGGCGATGGCGGAAATCGATGCGGAAAAATTTGTTGAGGCTGAACAACATTTTCGGCTGTCGCTGCCGATTCTGGAAGTGGCCGATGGCGAGGTCAGCGACATCGTAATAATTGGCAAATGCAATCTCGCTGCAGCCTTGCAAAAGCAAGGTAAGTTGGCTGAAATCGCGCCGATTATCACGCCCTTGCGCGAGCGCGTGATCCAACAGCGTGGTGACCAGACTTGGATGTTCGCAGAAATTGAAAATGTGCGCTCCGTATTAGCAAGTGCACGCAATGACTTGAAAGAAGAGCGCGCAATTCTACTGGCAATCGAGCCGTTGTTTTTAAGCCCGCCACAGGGAAAACTTGGCGACGCATTAACCATGCGCGGCAATCTTGCGGTGAGCTATGCGCGCGGCGGGCAGTTATCAGAGTCTGTGGCGCGGCTTGATGGCGTCATCAAAGATTTGTCAGCGTATTTCGGTTTCGAAGCGGACAGAACCATGGTGACGCGCTATTTTGCGGCCGAGATAACACGACAACTGGCGCGCTATCCAGAATGCGCCAAGCAATACGCCGAGTTAGCTGCGACACGCGAACGAATCACCGGTGCGAAGCACCCGCTTACGGTTGATGTGATGTCGAAAGCAGCGATGTGTTATCAATTTTCGGGCCAGACTGACAAAGCAGCGGACTACATGGCCAAAGCATTGGCCGCATTGCCCGCCGAGGATGTGCCACCACAGCGAACCGTCGCTAGGACCTTAATGGCGCTTGCACAGGTAGCACTCGACCAGCGAGTCGATGCCACAGCAATGATCGCGCGGGGACTGCAGCTGACTCAAGCGCTCAATCTTCCCCCGGAAGCTCCTGAAGTAATTGTGCTCAAGTCACTTCGCGCGAACGCCGCCGCTCAGTCGGGCAACGTTCAAGCCGCCGCGCAACAGATGGACTCGTTGGCGACGAACCCGCGCTTGGCCACCATACCTAGTGCGAGAGCGATGCGCGCCTACCTGCTGGCGATCAACGGCCAAACAGAAGCCGCACGTGCCGAAGCGATTGAGGCACGCGCGGTCATGAAAGTTCGTTTTCCTGATGCCAAGCACATTGCTGCTGTGCTCGATTATGTGGACGCTCTGACCGGGCCAACTGCGCAACAACCCGCTGCGCTCGATCAGCTAGCCAAAGCAACCGGACGGACACCACGATTGCCGCTTTCCGCGGGCTGGTTCGGATTCTAATCGGCTACTTCTAAAAACGCCGCCGCACTCGCGACGAGGATACGTCTGCCACCACGCACCACAAGCGTTGGCAAGCTTCTTCAAGTGTAAATGCTTAATGAGTGACGCCGATATTAGCGTTCGCTAAATGGGATCGGTGCGGACCTTTTTGGTCGAGAAGGCTGTCGCCCCGATGTCGCAAATTGTGGCGATTCTACGTCTTATCTAACGTGACCCAATTCCCGCAGCGCATCGCGCCCTTTCTTTTTGGAGAAATATGATGAAACCCCAACACAAATTACGAACGATCATGATCTCGACGCTCTTCGCACTGGCCCCGCTAAGCACTTTGAGCACCTTTAACATCAACGCCCAACCGAGCCAGCTCGGCAGCCCGGGCGCGCTTAAACCGCCATCCGCACTCACCGCACCGCTCGCGCCTGCCGAGAGAGCATTGACTCCGCTTAGTCCGCTCAAAACATCCGAACGGCCAGCCATTCGTATTCCGGGTAAGCCAAATGTGGATCTCGCCATCACCAACTATGGCGAGCGGGCACCCAATGTCTATTACGTGTCGGTAAAAAATATCGGCACCACCGCCTCCGCTGAGACCAATGTGTACTGCGCCGCCAACGCAACCAAGCCTGACGGCGGTGCCTATGCGTTGGAGCGCGTGTATATGATGAGGCCGCTCGCACCGAATGGAGCCTACGTCACCACTTGCGACTTCCGCGAAACTAAAGGCGCATTCAATTCTTCCCAAGGCGCGCTCAAAGCAGGCGAAAAGATTTTTGATGTGCATTTTATTGTCAACAATCAAAAGCAGATCGTTGAGAGCAATTACGACAACAACGATGTGCACGCAAAACCTGGCGTTGCCCTGAATCCGGTGAAGACCGCTAAAGACTAGCTCGGAACTACTAGGCTTAGTTTGAATTGATCAGCACGCGATCGAGAGTTTTTCAACACTAAACCCCAGTATTGACGGATGTTTCCAAGCAGTTTTGCTTGGAAACATCCGTCAATGCTGGGGTTTTGATTATTTTCTTCCAACGCTGCCATCAATGTCGCGTTCGCTGGCGATATTGCGTCTGATAGTCAGGACAAAAATTTTCACGCGTTTCCACCAACGGTTTGGGAGAGAACATGAATCAACGAAATGATAAAGAACGGCAATCGTTGCGGTATCGCGATGCCTTGAGACTCACGATCGCAGCGCTTATGTGTATGCATCTTGGCGCGCAAGCGCAGTCGCAGTTAAATCCACCCAAGCCGCTGGGGAGCAACGTGCCATCATCGACGGCGCCCTCATCGTCGCTCGCGCCTCCAACCGCAGCGCCGACGAGCTTGACCAAGCCAGCCACCGCCGCATCTGGCACTACGGGCACAACCAGCGCTACGGGCGCGGTTGCGGCCAACGGCACTAAAATTTTGCTGCCCAATTTGCGGCTGCAAAATATCAAGGTCGGTACTAAGCTCATTGACTTGCGCAATCTGCCCGATTCGCATGTGCTCACCGGCTCTAACGGCAAAACAATCACGATTGCACGCATGAAACAATTGCAGGCACGCATTGATTCCGCCAGCACACAGCCGATGATGGTCGCCAAAACAGGGCAGAGTATTCGCACCCTTGCCAGCGCACCAAGCGGCACCCTCATTGCGCTGCCCGGTGGCAAAATCACCCGCAGCCAAGATATGGCAAAAATTCAGACCATTGTCGCCAAGCTAAGCGTAAAGCGGATCATTAAGCCCATTCCCGTGGCGATGACAAACGTGAAAGCACAAGCGGTGGTGGGGCAGGGTCTCACGCTCGCTGATGCGCTGAAACGACCTGGCAACGAGGTGATTCAGATCGGCTCGCACAAATACACGGCCGAGCAACTTAGAACCATTGACGCGCAGCTTAAAGCCAGCAAACGCGATCCGCGTGGCTTGGTCGCGCGTGCAGGCGTGCGCACCGGCACGAATACCTCGCCGCGCACTGCCCCGCGCAACATCACGAACCCAGGTACCAATGTCCGCGACACTAATATTAAAGGGACAAAATGAATACGCAATCGACGAATTTTCTACCGGTCCTAAGTCACTGTTTCATGGCGACGTTTACCCGTTTTCTAGCGTGCATCGTCTTGTCGCTAGTAATATTGGTACCCGCCAAGCACGCACAGGCAAAGAGCCCGGTTGATGAAGCGCTGGATACGGTGACTACTGTATGCGACAAAGCGCCAAGCCTCTGTGGCAACTTTAAAGGCGTGGCCGATGCCTGTTTCAAAGGCAGCGACGAATTAGGCTGCGCAATAGCGATTATCGGTGTCGCCAGCGGTGGTTTGGTACCAGACGCCCAAAAGCAGCTCGACGCGATCGTGGGTTGCGTAAAAAGTAAGTTGCCGATTAAAGATGCCTGCAAAACCGCACTTAACGATGCCGGGATGCCTGCTGACAAAATCAATGATGCCTATGGTCTGATCCAGCGCTGTTCGGGCATCGATGATGTGGATGACGCGATTGTGTGTGCTGACACGCTGCTTGATTCTTCAATCGCCAAAGATCTCGAATTGGAAGTGCCGACTTGGATCAACTCCCTGTTCGATATCTACATGGATATACGCGACAAGGACTATTGGGGCTTGGTCTATGACGTAGGGGCAACTATTGCTTGCGCGGTGGCGAATTATTTCCTCGGTACGGATGTGTGTGCGTTCCTAGAGGATTTAGCCGAAATCGCGGGAGAAATTGTCGATGGCGTGAAAGAGGGTGCGGGTGCAGTTAACAATCTCGGTGAAAAAATATTTACCAGCCAAACCAAGCATGTACCCGTGGTTCAGTACTTTCAAGAAAACTGGCTACCCGATGTGGATAACTATGCACGCAATATCGTGGTGAAGAAAAATGGTGGCTATTGGGATGCCAACGTAGGCGCGAAATATACTGCCTGCCAATCATATTTCACTAACCACACGATGAGCGACGACAAGGCCAATCGTGCTTGTAACGATATGCGCGACGGCACCAATGTTTCGGATAATTCATTTATTGACAAGGGATTTTCGCAGCTCGCGTCACGGCGTGGCGCGGTGCTGTTGCTGCCCGCGATGATCCCCCCGGCGGCAAAAGCCCGCGTCGAGTTGCTACGTTCACAGGGTGCATTTAAGCCGCTACCGTTAGCCTCAGAGTTGCAACCGTATGACCCGTGGAAGGCGCTTGCCGAAGCGCCAGGCTTGGACAATGTGATCTTGGCACAATACGGTATCACCGGCACCCAACAAAATCATGAGGCCAATACCGCCGAAGAAGCATGGCCCGCAAAGTCGGTAGGCCACCGCGCTTATTTGCAGGCACAGGTAGAAAAGGTTGCAACAGCCACGCTTAACTTTCCCACATCTGACGCTATCGCAAAAAAATCACTCGCTACCGCAGAGGCCGCTATCAATTTTGCAGACGTCGTAAAGAATACTCTGCAAACTGCGCAAACCGCTCGCGTTAAATCTGCTGAAACCACCAAGAAAATTTCAGAGGGTATACAAGAAAGTCAGCTAAAGCCACTCAATGATTTAATCGCGTTGTGCAAGCCAAAAGCCATGTGGAATTGCGAAACAGAAGTGCGTGATCGCTATGCCGTGTGCGATAAAAACACTGCCGCGTTCCGCGATTCGAATGCTAGTGCGATAGCCAATTTTGATAGCTCACAAGGCAGGGCGGCGATTAAAAAAGCGCAAGATATGCAAACTAGCTGCGAGGCTGATATTAGACAGTTTGTGACTGCATTGCCGAATGGCGCAAAAGGCCCGCTGACCAGTTGCAAAGAGTATCTGGGCCGCGACAATGAGTTGCTCTGTAACGACGTGGCCGGTTACAACGAATGCAAAGCGCAGGCAGATGCGGGCAAATTCAAATCTTGCCGCCAAGCCGGTACGCAGAATGTTTATCCTGATAGTGCCGCTGCCGCAAACGATGCGACATTACTCAAACTCTGCAAGCCCTTCTTAGGCCGTCCCGATGAGCTTTTGTGTACCCAACCCGCTGCGTTTAATGTCTGTAAGAAAATGGTCGATAGCGGCAAAATGAAAACCTGCCGGTTGGCCGACAGCACAGAAGCCTACCCAGCCTCTGTTGCTGCAGCAGGCGCGCTATCCCGCTGCGATAAATTCCTCGGTCGTGCCGATGAATTATTGTGCAGCGAGCAGGCTGGGTTTGATGCCTGTAAAGCGCAGGTGGATAGCGGCAAAATGAAAACTTGCCGCCTGGCAAATACGCAACAGCGATATGAAAAAGCCAGCGCAGCCCAGCCAACACTCAAGCCCACACCCACGCCATTAAATGGTTCGGGATCACAACTCGGCGGAACGGCATTGGCTGCCGCCGCTGCTAACGCAAAAGTTAACACCGAAGCTCTAAAGAGTTGCAAGAGCTTCCTAGGTCGTGCCGACGAATTGCTTTGCAACGATACGGCGGGATTTAACGCCTGCAAAACGCAGGTTGATAGCGGCAAATTGAAGACCTGTCGCCAGACCGGAAATACGCAAGCCTATTCAAAGTCCAGCTTGCGCTGATTAGGTCCAGGGGTGTTTCGGTCTCTGCTGACACACCTCTGAGCGTTGGACGCACCAATATGACGTCTACGTGCCGCTCATTACTCACCACAAAGGAAATATCATGACCAAAACAGCTTCGCTCACCAACACTAGATCCGCCATTCGTGTCGCTTTTTTCCCGCTAGTCATATCGCTCATGGCCGCACCTGCGATTTTGCTTTCAACGCCCACACAAGCCGCGACGCAATCTTTATCCGCGCAAGTGGACGGTAAACTTTTTGAGAGCGACGACCGCGGCATGACGCTTGTGCCAGTTCAGGATGGCTTTACCATCAGTGCGTCGACTAAAGGATTCTCTGTATACCCGCCACCGGCAGGGCTATCGGATCGACTCTCGATTACCTGCAACTCCGGCTATGGAAAAATCATGAAATACACGGCCAGCGACTTTAATGATGACCGGTGCCGTGCAAGCTTTACCAAAGGCGAATCCAACCAGCCTTTCGGCAAAGCCCAGGGCGAGTATGTGACTGGTCGCAGGGTCGGCCCCAAAACATTTTTGGAAATTACCAAGGCAGGCGGCAAAGTCATTGAGGGCCGCTTTTCGTTGGAATTGGTGGACGACAATGACCCCAAAAAAGGCATAAAGCTGGTGATTACTGACGGCGTATTTAAGGCCGAAGATCGGCAGATTAAATAACCTCTTGGGCGGCGCGAGCAGGAGCCGCACATGGCAGCGTCTCCTGCACAAAAAATATCTTGCACGGTGACGCGCTTACATCTCGGTAAATAAGCGCGTCAACTCTTTTTTTATTTCATCAACGCGCCTTACGGCGTCGCCATTCCCTACACCCAATTTTTAGCCCCTCTGGTCGGGTCACTTTGAATATTTTTTAAATTCATTTGTCGCGAAGCCATGGCGATTTGCGTCTGATTAGATAAGGAACCTCAAAGGGGATCGGTGCAAGCACATGATTAAACGCCACCCCACAAGGCGACTTGAAAACTGGAAAACGGAGGGCTCGCAATGAAAACGCGATTTTTAAAGAGAGGATGGCTGATGTTTGCTACAACCGGATTCGCCAGTGTCGCCGCGTATTCACAGGTGCCGAGCGCGTTAAATGCGCACAAGCCGGTAGCCCCGGTGTCGGTCCTGTCGTCAGGGTCAGCCACTACGTCCAATGCATCAGCGACAACGCCGCCAGCGGCATTAACGCTCAAAACCAGACAAGCTACCATCGGCATCAAAAGACTGGCGGTGAAGCCGAACGAGTTCCCGCCGATCGGCCCGGATCAATACAAGGTTGCCTTCGAATGCACGATTCGCGGCGCGCCGCAACAAACTGATTTCAATGTATTTCCGCGCTATCGCTGCGATCTGGAAAAAGCGAGGACAGTAGAGATAAACAAGCTAACGATCCAGCGCGTAGACCAATTTCCTTCCATTGATGGCATTACGACCAAGATCGTGGTGATCGCAAAAAAAATAACATCAAGCCAACCCGGCCCCAATCAAATTCATGCCGCATTTCAGCTTTACCGCGATCAATCGGCTGAAAGTAGCTCGGCGATGTTGAAGGATTTTCTGATAGTCGACGCGACGCTATAGGCAGCCAATTGATATACCTGCTGCGGCATTCCAACTTTTCCAATGCACGCGATTTAGCCATTAACCAACAACGTTTAATCATCCGAAAGACCAATACATGAAATCATCAAAATTCAAAATGATTGCCGCCGCATTAGCCATTATCGCTTCGAGTGTATCTGCCGCGAACGCACAAAACTTGAAACCTGGCCAATATGAATACAGCACTAAAACCGAAGTCTTCGGTATTTCGATTCCAGTCAACTTCAAGCAGTGCGTGACTGAAAAGGACGTGGCTTCCAATAGTGCTTATGTCAATAAGCAGGGCGTAGAAGGATGCACGCCGCCAGATGTGAAGCGCAATGGCAATGAGATCGCAATCAAGTATTCCTGTACCAAACCAAAAATGAGCTTCGACGGAAAAGGCGCTGTGACGGACGACACTTTTACGATGAACATGAAGGTAACCCAGCACGAAATGAACGACAACGTGATGAAAACCTCGCTAACGGCAAAGCGCTTGGGTGACTGCGCTAAATAGAGCAGCCGCTGATCTCAACTTCCCTCATTCAGGAAAACTACCATGCACAACGAAAATATTAGCGTCACAACAAAACGGCTATCCGTCACGCTGGCCGCGGCATTGGCGTTGTCTAGCGCTATCGTTCAGGCTCAACCCAGCCAGCTGAATTCTGCTGGTCATATTCCTAAAGCTGTAACGGCGCCGCCGCTTGCCCCCGGCATCACGGCTAAGGTCCCTGACGGCCAGCAACTGAAGCAACTGCAGCCCGACTTTACTATTTTGTCGGCGGGAGAGACGTCGAAAAATGTGTTCTACGCAAAGGTCAAGAACATTGGCCCGATCGCTTCGGCGAAAAGTAATCTTTATTGCGCCGCGAGTATTTCAATACCAGCGGTAGGCGCGCGCACGGATGAACGGGTGATCGCTGTGCCGCCTCTTAAGGCGGGCGAAGTCCAAAATATTGGATGTGACTTCAATTCCGGTGCGAGCGGTCTTAAAAAAGGCGAAGCGGTTTTTGATGTGCATTTCATCATCAACAACGCCAAGCAGGCAAAAGAAAGCAACCCTAACAACAACGATCGGCGAACCAAGCCCGGTGAAAACTTTGACTATTAATTTTACGGTTTGCGCGACAAAACCAATCACTCTTTTGATGGAGATCTTATGAAATCAGTTCGCAGTTTGAATCCCGCTTTTCTATTTTCCACCGCGAAGGCGGTTGTTCTGGGACTGGTCTTGACGTCAGGTCTGGGCTTGAGTTTGGTCTCCACGGCTTACGCGGAAGGCAAGGACCCCGTTGTAGACGCGTCCTCAACCACACGAAAGCTGGAGAGTCTGGGCAAGGTTGAATTATCAGCGCGCCCGCTAGTGACGGTGTATGAAGTCACTTCTAACGTGAGCGAGCTTGACGCGCGGGCGGCGACGGCAATGTTTACCACTGCGCTGGTCAAAAGCCGCCAATTCCGTGTTCTGGAGCGCAACAAAATCACCGGTGGCGTGGCCAAAGAGCGCGAGATGAATCAGACAGGGGTGAGTTCAGGGGATCGCGCCACGAAGCAAATCAAAGGCGCTAATGTGATTTTTGAGGCCACCTTTTCTGAAGCAACCGCAGCGAAGGAATCAAAGTCAGGCGGCTTTTCAATTGGCGGCATGCAGATTGGTGGTGGCGGCAACAAAGACGAAGTGGGAATGGATGTCCGGGTGCTTTCAGTTGGCTCGGGCGAAGTGCTGGACGCGATCAATGTCCGCAAGGAAGTGGAGTCCACCCAGTCGAGTGTTAGCGGTATCGGTGCGCTGGTCGACACCATTGCTTCTGCAAAGGGCAAAGATTTGAAAGGGTTTACGCCGGATGCGAATTATCAGTCGGCGCGGAAAGAAAGCATGGATCGCGCGCTACGAGCCCTCATTGAACAGGCGATATTTGAATTGGCAAAACGCGCCGGTGAATGGGTTGATGATTAATATGAAAGTCTTGATCTTGCTGGCTTTGCTGATGGCAGTCGCTACCGAGAGTAACGCAGAAGGAGCGGATGATGGACGACCAAGCTCGATAAGCCAAAGCGGAATGAAACTGCAGATATTCCAGCGTCGCGATGGCTTTGTACCTTATCTTCCCGATGCCAGTTACGCCATCACGATACGCGCGCCAGAATCTGCGTTGCAGCAAGGCTGGCGATGCTGTTGGATCGAAGCCTATTCCACTCAAACCGCTACAGCGCTATCGGCTGAATACGGAAAGCCGGTGCGGAGCAATCCACCAGATGTGCTTTTTGATTCTGCGCGCACTGAGGCCTCGATACGACAAATAGCGCCAGGCAGCTTCACGGCCTATCTGGCGCTGCGATCGGCGCGCAATGAAGGCAGCCATCTGGCGCAGCTTTATGTTCATTTGTACCGGCCATCCAGTGATGGTGAGTCTTCCGCGGAAGAAGATCGGGGCGAGATAAGAAAATCCGCGCGGTATGAGCGTGCACGTTACCGGGTGGCTCGCAATTTTCTGGAGGAGCCTGCTCTCACGATTCGCTTTATATACCGACCGAAGGACTATCAGTCCTCGACAGCAGATCGGATTCGGACACCGCCCGCGAGTCAACTGCCCAATTACGCGCAGCCGCGTTGATTGTGAATCGTAAAGTTATTGCGCTGTCGACCGAACTTGCCTGCACAAGCCATTTTCGGCACTTGTTTATGAGTTCCCGTATTTTCTAGCACATCGCCTGATACGGACCGTGGTGGGCCCCGTATGGAACGTGGCCCACCACGTTGTCGGATTTTTCTGAGTACGACAATACTGTGCACATGTCATCACGTAGACGGCCGTCAAATGCCCATTTTTCGAAACCCGCATTAATTTCGTCACGGCTAGATGACGCTGTAAGCCTTTGATTACCCATGCATTTGCAGGAATGCGCCAAACTGGCGTTGCTGTTTGGCGACACTTCTCATCCAGCTTATGAAAATAATATCAATAAAATCATTAGGTTAGTTATTGGCACAGGTTATGCATGATTTTTCTAGCTGTACTAAAACGCCAAAATAGATTTTTTTGCGGCCATCATCTAATTAAATCAATCGCTTACAGGTGTAATTGCAAGTGGTGGACGAAGTTGTGTTTTGTAGTTATATTCGTGTTCGTTGGTATCCGATCAGTAGCCGAATTTATATTATTTGCCAGCGACGATTTAAACGTATCAATGCACGTCTCTCATGGCATCACTTTGTTTTAGCTGTTTGTTTTGGGTATCCAGCAAACACCTGTAAAGACGGCAAATACTGACGCAGAAATAATGCAGGAGGTTGGAATGACACTTCAAGTGTTTATGATTTTGTCGATTTGGGTTGGGCTCGGATGTTTGGTCGCTTGGCTGATTGGACGCGCCAGCGATATTGGTGGCGCAAAAGATATTGCTACCACTCGAAAACTCGACATTGATACATCTGACTCGGAATCGGCTGTATTTACCAAACAGTGCCGTCAGGTGCGCATAATTCTAGAGCGAGAGTAGTTTTTCAATTGCGCTAAAAGAGCGGCTTAGTAATTGGCTTTTTTCGTGGGTACAGTGCGCGGCAATTCTTTCGCTGCTTGGATTTGTACGTGAAGCACGACTTTTTTCGCAGCATCCCACATCAATGCAGTGACAACTTATATCTTCGTTGGCATTAGTCCAACCTAAACCACCCGTCCCACCAAGTTTCCCGAGCATGGACCCGCCGAACCCGATATCTGTATCGCGGGCTGATCCTTCCGCGGCGATGACTTGGTCATGCGTTTCGTGATCAGTGGCAAGCATCCTGACTTGGGCTTCTGAAAATTTCAAGCGGGAAAGCACGTCTGCAGACTGACTTATCATCAGTATTTGACTGACAATGCCATTGATAACCATGTCGGCATTGGTTCCTAAAAATACCATATTAGGCATAACGTTATATTGCGATTCAAGCACTTTGCCGCGCGGCGTTACGGTGCTGTCGGCGCGCGTGAGCCGCTCATTTTGCAACTCGTTTTCGCGCCGCGTCGCGTCCAGCGGGATGAATCGATACACAACGCGAAAGCGAACTGTCGGCGGCAACATCAGTCGCACCGAAGGTACAGGCGACTGGGGTAAATTGGGATGTTTGCCGCTCAAGGCGAAGGCCTAGCCCCGCGAATTCTCGCTTACAGCGACTATTGCACCAGGTATTCCTTATTTCAGGAGCTGTTCGGCGGCTACTTCAGCATCCGCCGACCGACACGACCAGAAACGATACTACCGCCCTCTCACACCGCCACACTGCATCCCGCCTCTGTTGAATTATCGGCAACTTTGCTCGCTATATTAAAGTCACGAAAAAACCGTCAACACTGATGTGTGCGTTGCAGCCGCTGTGATCCATGGCTTGCTCAATAATAGAAATTTATTATTTTGACAAGTCATAACTCACTACCAAATAACTCGCCATTAAATTCGTGTCATCTCATCTGCCAGCACGCGAATGGTTTCGTCTATCTGCTCTTCGGTGTGCTCATAGGACATAAAAAACCTTAGCCTCGCGGATTTTTCAGGCACCGCCGGATAAAGAATGGGCTGAACGCTGATGCCGCGTTCAAATAAAGCATGCGAGAGTTTCGCGGCGCGAAGTGAACTACCGGTAATCGCTGGCACCACCGCGTAACCCGTGCTGATACCAGTGTCTATGCCTGCAAATTGCGCTTGCTTCAAGAAATACTTCCCGCGCGATTGCAACGCGGCAACCCGCTCTGGTTGCTGGCGCAGGCACTGTAACGCGGCTAGTGAAGCAGCCGCCACCGGCGGTGCCATCCCCACGCTGTAGAGA
>JBBRFJ010000032.1:0-27110 GCA_038224475.1 Burkholderiales bacterium | reverse complement strand
AAAATACGTTGGGCTGGAGCTACTATCCACCGCAGTGCTGGTGCTGGATCGGACTTTTAATCTCATCTATACCAACCCAGCGGCTGAAAATCTTTTTCAATTCAGCCAGAAAAATGCGCGGGGTCAGCCACTGTCCAAGCTGTTGCCCGGCAACCTGCCGTTATTTTCCATTCTTGAGCAGGTGGTTAAAAACGATGTTGGTATCAACGAAAATGAATTGACGGTTGAATTGAACGGCACCGCCCTGCTGCACCTCGCCGGTGTGGTTGCGCCGCTCGAAGATGACAGTCTGATACTAGAGTTTCATCACCTCGACCAACATCTGAAAATCGCCCGGGAAGAAAAAATAATCGAGAACCAACAATTGAATCGCGAGCTGATTCGTAATCTGGCGCACGAGATCAAGAACCCGCTTGGTGGGATACGTGGTTCAGCCCAATTACTGGAGCGAGAACTTCCGCATGGCGACCTGAAAGAGTACACGCAAGTCATCATTAAAGAAGCGGATCGACTACAAGCGCTGATGGATCGGTTGCTGACGCCGCATCGCGTGCCGAAAATGGCGCACATAAATATCCATGAGGTATTGGAGAGGGTGCGTTCGCTGATATTGGCTGAATTTCCCGACGGCATCCGCGTAAGCCGCGATTACGATACCAGCCTGCCTGAGCTCTACGGCGACAAAGAACAATTGATTCAAGCGCTGCTCAATATCGCCCGCAACGCGGCCCAAGCGATGAGCGGTAAGGGCGAGATTCGGCTCACCACCCGCATTGCGCGGCAGGTGACATTGGCCAAGCTGCGCCATCGCCACGCCATCTTGGTCCACATTATTGATAACGGTCCCGGTGTGCCGGAAGCGCTACGCGACAAAATTTTTTACCCGCTCGTGTCCGGCCGTGAAGGCGGCACGGGCTTGGGGCTATCGCTTGCGCAAAATTTCATCAACCAGCATTTGGGTGTGGTTGAATTTGAAAGCGTGCCTGGCAATACCCGCTTTACGATCCAGCTACCGGTGCGTGATCCTGCCAGCGTGCGTAGCCCGCTTGGCAATGCAAAAAAATAGTTGCTCGCCACTCGTTGCTCAAACTATCCCTCAACACCTCGCCTAACTTTGCTGAAAGAGAAAATGAAACCTGTCTGGATTATTGATGACGACAAATCCATCCGCTGGGTGATTGAGAAAGCGCTATCGCGCGAAGGTATTGCATTTAAGTCTTTCAGCACTGCGCAAGAGGGCATGGACGCGCTCGACGCGGATGAGCCCGATGAGCCACAGGTGGTGATCAGCGATATCCGGATGCCCGGCGCATCCGGTCTGGATTTCATGCAGCGGCTTAAAGCCAAATTGCCCGCCACGCCGATCATCATCATGACCGCCTACTCGGATCTGGAAAGTGCTGTTGCCGCGTTTCAAGGCGGCGCGTTTGAATATTTGCCTAAGCCGTTCGACGTCGATCATGCGGTTGAGCTTATCCGGCGCGCCATCGACGAAAGCCGGCGCGAAGCACCTGAAGATGAAGTCACCGCCGCCGCACCTGAAATACTCGGCTCAGCGCCGACCATGCAGGAAGTGTTTCGCGCCATCGGAAGGCTTTCGCAAAGTCACGCCACAGTGATGATTACCGGCGAATCGGGCACCGGCAAAGAATTGGTTGCGCACGCATTGCATCGCCACAGTCCGCGCGCGGGCAAGCCCTTCATCGCCATCAACACCGCAGCGATTCCCAAGGATTTGCTGGAAAGCGAATTATTTGGCCACGAGCGCGGTGCGTTCACAGGCGCGGCCACCATGCGGCGCGGGCGCTTTGAGCAAGCCGAAGGCGGTACTTTGTTTCTGGACGAAATCGGTGATATGCCGGCCGAATTACAAACTCGCTTGCTGCGCGTGCTGTCAGACGGACAGTTCTACCGCGTCGGCGGACATACACCGCAAACCGCCAATGTGCGGGTGATTGCCGCGACCCATCAAGCGCTGGAGGAGCGCGTGAAGCAAGGCCTGTTTCGCGAAGATTTGTTCCATCGTTTGAACGTCATCCGGCTGCGCCTTCCCGCGCTACGCGAGCGTCGTGATGACATTCCGCTGCTGACTAAACATTTTCTAGCAAAGAGCGCCAAAGAGCTGGGCGTTGAATCCAAGCGGCTATCGAATGTGGCGCTCGCGTTTATTGCGCAGCACCCCTTTCCCGGCAATGTGCGCCAGCTTGAAAATCTGTGCCACTGGATTACGGTGATGGCACCGGGGCAGTCAGTAGAGGTTACCGATCTACCGCCGGATATTCGCGGTGATAAAGCCACTGCGGTTATCGACAGCGATTGGAAACGCGCGCTGGAGCGGGAAGTGACCGCGTCGCTAGCGCGCGGCGAAAAAGAAATTTTTGACGGGCTGAATAAGAGTTTTGAATCGGCCCTCATCGTTAAAGCGCTGGAGCACACCGGTGGCCGCAGGATAGAAGCGGCGACGCTGCTAGGTATCGGTCGCAACACGCTTACCCGCAAAATTCAGGAGCTTAGTCTCGATACGGGTGTGGTTGAGAAGGAAGAGCAAGGTTTTAATGCCGTTTATAAACACTAGGCTGGGCCAGCTATTTTGAACATATGTTTCTGAAGATGCCCACCGATACTAGTGTTTAAATTGAGCGCCCGAAGTCATCAAATGTGACTTCTCACCCATCGCTTCCACTCGTCGAACAGGGCAGGGTGACGTGCCGCAATAACTGATTTTTCCCACGAACCCTGCACATCCACTGAACGCCAGTAATTGTCGTGCAACAAAGTCGCCATGCGTCCGCCCGCCTCTTCTAAAATCAATGCGCCTGCTGCGTAATCCCAAGGCTGTTCGCCCGCATGCACGAACGCATCCACCCTACCGCATGCCATATGGCACCATTGCAATACCGATGCGCCGCTAGAGGAAATTTTTTTAAACGGTGGATTGGTTTTAAGCGCTAACTGCAAACGCCCCAAACGCTTATAGCGGCCTACCTCAACGATCGCCTCCGACAAATGCTTGGCCGGTAGCTGTTTCAAGCGTTTCGTCGCGCCCGCCGCGTCCATCATGCAAGCACCCAGACCGCGAACTGCGTGAAAAACTTCGTTCGCGTTCGGATCAAACACCACACCCATCACGCTTTCGCGTTGATACATCAGGGCGACCGAAATACCAAAATATCGTTTGCCGTTGGTGAAGTTGCCGGTGCCGTCCAGCGGATCCACGCACCACAACCAGTCAGCATCGCGCCAAATTTTCTGTTGCAGCTCAGGCGGCATTTCCTCACCGAGGACCTGGCACTCAAAAAGTTTTGGTAACGCCGCAGCCAGTTTTGCCTCTACTGCGCGATCTGCCTCGGTCACCACCGTACCGTCGTGTTTTTTTTCGGCAATCACGTGCTTGAAGCGGGGCATCAGCTCGGTCGACGACACTTCACGCATCAGCGCTATCACCGGTGCAGATAGCTCGGGCAGGCCTGCGAGCAAGGCCTGGCGGGGTGTTTCCGGCTTAGCTATGCTGTCGAGGGCAGTTGGTGCGGTGGAAAATGGGGCGGGTAACATCAGAAAATATCAATCAAGTATGTTTACAGCATCGTGTATGCGATCCTGTATCTGACACTGCGTGGTGAGTGTTTGTTGCGCTTGTATCGTGTTTTTACGGAGCGCTTTGTCGGATGCCTCGGCAGAAAGGTGACGCGTACTTCGCATTATGCCCGCCGTTATAATGGCGGTCACCACCCACTGCGTTGGAGTCATGCTTTGAGCCACTATTCCGCCGCCTTGCCCCACCCGGGATTTCAGCACCCCCGTTTTTTCAATTCAACCACAATCGCACGAGATGGCGCGCTTCCACGCATTATTGCGCTCGATGAGCAAGCCTCGATGCATTTGCGCGTGTTGCGCTTGCGTGAAGACGAATTGGTGACACTGTTTGACGGCCTGGGAGGTGAATTCGAAGCGCGTATTGTTAGCATCGGCAAGCGCGAGGTTGTGGCAGAGTTGCGCGCTCATCACGCGGTCGAGCGGGAATCAAATCTCGAGATCACGCTGGTGCAGGCGCTGGCAACCGGCGATAAGATGGATTGGATCATTCAAAAGGCCACTGAATTGGGTGTAGCCGCGATTCAGCCGATCCAAACCCAGCGCGCGACGGCCAAACTCAATGCCGAGCGTGCCGAAAAACGTGCGACGCACTGGCAAGGCGTGGTGAACGCGGCGTGTGAGCAATGCGGGCGAAACCGCCTGCCCAAGGTGTACGGCGTGATGGATTTTTCGGCGTGGTTGAAGAAACCCTCTGCCATCCCGCGGGTAATGCTGCATCCCGATGCATTGCCGGGCGCATGGAGCAAGGTACGCGCGCCGGTCGCCATCATCATCGGCCCGGAGGGTGGTTTCGCACACGACGAGGTGTTTGATGCGGAGCGCGCGGGAGTGATATTGGCCAGCATCGGTCTGCGTGTCTTGCGCACAGAGACAGCGGGGATGGCGGCGATCACCGCGCTTCAGGCTCTAGCAGGCGAGTGGAACTGGTAAGTTGAACTGATGGGTTCACCTGATTTAGAGCAGCAAGTGAAATCGGTATGGATTAGCGAGTTTCGGATACGGTCAGGCGTATGCCGTAAAATCCAAAGTCGCCAGCATCCGTCTACTTGCTTTTGGTGACTTCAGTCTTATTTCACCCCATGCCGAATTCCAGTCCACCTCAATTTTACCCCTACTCTACCTTCCACCCGTTCAACTCAACATGTTAAAAAATAGCGCCAAAAAACTGGAAGTTTTCGTCAAATGGTTCCGTTCTGCCACCCCGTTCATTCATGAATTTGGTGGTGGCACGATGGTTATCGCGTTTGGTGGCGAAGTGCTGTCTGATGGTGAGTTGATGCAGCTCGCGAACGACATTAATGTTTTGGTGAGCCTGGAGGTGAGGGTCGTGTTGGTGCATGGCACGCGGCCGCAGGTTGAAGACCAGATGCGGCAGCACGGCGTCACCCCGCACTATGCCGAGGGCAGGCGCGTGACCGATGCCGAGGCACTGAAATGCGTCAAGGAAGCCAATGGCATCGTGCGTATGGAGATTGAGGCAACGCTTTCGACAGAACTGGCGAATTCGCCGATGGCGGGCGCTGATATTCGCGTATCGAGCGGAAACTTCATCACCGCCAAGCCATTCGGCGTGCACAACGGCATTGATTTTATGCATACCGGTCAGGTCCGCAAGGTTGATGTTGAGGGCATCACCCGCCGGCTTGACGACCATGAAGTGGTTCTGATTTCGCCGATCGGATTTTCGCCCACGGGCGATATTTTTAACTGCACGTTGGAAGATGTTGCAACTTCGGTCGCGGTCGCCCTGAAGGCGGACAAACTGATTTTCCTGATTGAGGCGGTGGGGGCGACCGACGCGAAAGGAAAACCTATTTCGCAGCTCACCGCGATTCAGGCGCAGGAGTTGTTAGGCACCGTCGGCAAGCCCGGTGGCAATACCCTGTCCGAAGATGTTCGTTACTATCTTCCGTGTACGATTCGCGCGGTTCGTGAGGGTGTGAAGCGTGCACATTTGATCAGCCGCCATGTTGACGGTGCGTTGTTGATGGAGCTTTTTACCCATCATGGTATTGGTACGATGGTGGTGTTGGAGCCGCAAGACAAGCTGCGCGATGCCAAACCGGCGGATGTGGACGGCATTCTTGCCATTATCGAGCCGCTGGTTGCGCAGGGTATTTTGGTCAAACGAGATCGGGCTCGAATCGAAAATGAAATTGACCGGTTTGTGGTGCTGCAACAAGATGATGAAATTATCGGTTGCGCGGCGCTCTACCCCTTCCCCAACGAAAAAACGGTGGAACTGGCGTGCCTTGCCGTGAATCCGTTTTATCGTGACGGCGGCCGCGGTGAGAGAATTCTATCGTTCGCCGAAAAACGGGCGAAAGAAAAGGGCTTCAAAATGTTGTTCGTACTTTCAACCCAGACCACGCAATGGTTCTTGGAGCGTGGCTTTTCCGAGACAGACGTCGCCAAATTGCCGGCCGATAAGCAAGCACTTTATAACCACCAACGGCGCTCAAAAATTTACTCCAAGCCGATTTAATTTCACCCTTATTTTCCGGAGCACAGCATGGCCAGAATGATCCAATGCGTCAGACTTAAAAAAGAAGCCGAAGGCCTCGATTACCCGCCGTATCCGGGTCCTATTGGCATCAAGTTATATGAACAGGTTTCGAAAGTAGCTTGGAAAGAATGGCTTGAAGATCAAAAACGATTGGTGAACGAAAATCGTTTAAATCTTGCCGATCAGCGCGCACGCAAGTATTTGGAAGAGCAAATGATGCGCCATTTTTTTGGCGATGGCGCAGAGCAGGCCAGCGGCTATGTTCCACCTGCACCAGCGGCTTGAAAGCCAGTAGGTGTAGCAATCGTTTGTTTATGACGAATGTAAATTGTAAAAAAAAGTTTGCAACATTACGGTATTAAGAAATACGTAGACTTGACGAAATACGATCGTAGGGTGCGAGATGCTTTATTAAGGCTCAGCCTGCCTTAATCAACCGCTGATTTAGTTTTGGTTTTCTGCGCACATCGCCACAGGTGGCGATGTCCAACCAGAGCTTTTCATGCGCGCACCGGACGATTTAATTCATCAACTGGATCGAGTCTACTGTGAAAAAAACTTCCGCTATTTTTGTAGCCGCCATTACGGCGGTAATCTCAGCTATAACGCTGCCGTCATCCTCAATCGCTCAAACTGGCGATATCGTCATCGGCCAGTCGGCACCACTTTCCGGGGCGAATGCCGATTTCGGCAACGATATACGCACAGGCGCGATGGCTTATTTCAAGCAGGTCAACGATGCTGGTGGTGTCGCAGGTCGCCAGATTAAATTGCTCACCTTGGACGATAAAAACGACGCGAAAATCGCCGGTGAGAACGCTAAAAAATTAATCGACGACGAGCGTGCGCTGGCGCTTTTCGGCTTTGCTTCCGCGACCCTGAGCTTGCCGGCCATGCCGGTCGTCGCTGAAAAACGCGTGCCGTTTTTTGCCCCGTTTACCGGCGCCGATACCATCCGCAAGCAGAATGATTATGTTTATACAATTCGCGTTTCGTACACTGAAGAAATCGACAAGCTGGTGAATTTTTGGGGCAGCCTCGGTACCACCCGGATTGCGGTTTTGCATTACGACGACCAAGTCGGCAAACAGAACTTTGAAAGTGTGGCGGCTGCATTGCGTAAGTTCGGCAAAACCCCGACTAGTATTTCTATCAAGCGTAATGCAGAACTTGGTGAGGACACGATCAGCCAGGTCATCGCGGCCGACCCGCAAATGCTGCTGGTGACCACGCTATCCACACCCGCTGCAAAATTAATCAGCGCGCTGCAGGCACGCAATAAACCTTACCCCGTGACCAGCCTCTCGTTCGTCGGCGTGTCGCAACTGACCAAGCTGCTTGGCACGCAATCGGCGGGCATTACCGTCGCACTAACGGTGCCCGCGCCGCGAAATTTGCAAATTCCCGTTGTCAAAGAGTGCGCAGACGCGTGGAAGGACGCCGGTAATTCAGGCGCAATGTCCATCACCTCTCTGGAGGCGTGCATTGCCGCGAAAGTGCTGGTTGAAGGCATCAAGCGCGCAGGCAAAGCGCCCACCCGTGAAAGCCTGCAAACCGCCCTGTCAAGTCTGTCCAAAGTTGATGTGGGCGGATTTGATGTGGTCTTCAAGCCTGCCTATCGCCACGGTGGCAAGTTTGTCGATATCGCGGTGATTCGTTTGAACGGCGAGCTGCGGAGTTAGTTCTGAGCCGCTAATCCGCCCCTGGTTTTGAGGCGGGTGGCGGCGACGTTACGAAATAGCCGTGAGCTTCGCATATTGAAGCGACAGCCATTTCGTGCCCTCCTTGCGAAACTTCACTTGCACGCGCGCATCGCCGGTGCGCCCCTCAAAATTTAACACCACGCCCTCGCCAAATTTTTCATGGGCCACGTTCTGGCCGATCCGGAATGGGTGATTTTCATCACCGCGACGCGTTTCGAAATTGGCGCGCGACGTATCCGGCGCGCCTTCGCGGCCATACTCTGCGCTACGCTCATTGACTGCATCGTTCGCCGCGCCACCATATTCACGATTCGATTGTTTGAAACCGGTGTATGTGCTGGTCGAGGCATTGCCAGCGCTGCCCGCTGAATTGTATTTGTCAAAAAATCCAGCTTGGTGGCCTGATTGATAGTTGCCAAACGCGGCTTGCTTCTCAGGCACCACAATCCATTTACACAACTCGGGTGGAATCTCGTCGATAAATCGCGACACGATCCCATAGCGCGTCTGCCCATGCAGCATGCGATTCGCCGCGTAGGAAAGATATAGGCGCTTCCGTGCCCGCGTAATTGCCACATACATCAGACGGCGCTCTTCCTCGATACCGGTCAAATCATTCAGCGAATTGTCGTGCGGAAACAGTCCCTCTTCCAGACCGCTCATGAATACCGCGTGGAACTCCAAACCCTTCGCCGAATGTACCGTCATCAACTGAATCGCGTCATCGCTTTCACCTGCCTCATGCTCGCCCGCTTCAAGGCTGGCGTGGGTGAGAAAACCGATCAACGGCGTTTCAATACCTTCTTCAGCAGCATCGGCATTGGACTCAAACGACTCCTCATATTGCGCGCAGGCAGTCACCAATTCAGCCAGATTCTCCAGCCGATCCGCGCCCTCGCGCTCGGCCGTGTAATGCGCGCGCAGCCCGCTCAATGCCAGCGCCTCATCGACTAATTCCGGCAACGTGACTTTGATGGCTGAGCTTTTCAGCGCTTCAATAATTTTCAGAAAGGCGCCGATCGCCGAAGCAGCGCGCCCGCCAATATCGCCGCTCGCAATTCCCGCCACCGCCGCAGCGTGCATCGAAACGCCATGACGCGTCGCCAAGTCCTGCACCTGCTCAACCGAGCGTGAGCCGATCCCGCGTGGCGGAAAATTCACCACCCGCGAGAACGCACCGTCGTCATCCGGATTTCCCGCGAGCCGCAAGTAGGCGAGCGTGTGTTTGATTTCAAGCCGCTCGAAAAAGCGCAAGCCGCCATACACACGATACGAAATTCCGGCGCGAAACAAGGAATGTTCCAGCACCCGCGATTGCGCATTGCTTCGATACAGCAGCGCCATATCCACCATCGCCATGCCTTCTCGGTGCAGCGCTTTTATTTCATCCACAACGAATTGTGCTTCTTCTAGGTCACTGGACGCCGCGTAAATGCGCAGCTCTTCGCCCTTGCCCGCATCCGTCCATAAATTTTTCCCGAGGCGGTCTTTATTGCGCGAAATCACGGCATTCGCCGCATCCAGAATCGTGCCCTGCGAGCGATAATTCTGTTCCAGCTTGATCAAGTTACCATTCGCAAAATCGCGCTGAAACTCGCGCATATTGGCCGCTTCCGCGCCGCGAAATCCATAGATCGAATTATGCGTAATCACGCCATTAGCGATGAAATTATGCGTGCCCGCAATGTCGAGATCGTAGACAGTGCGATTTGAAGGAGTCGATGTTTTTATGTCCACCACAAAATCAAGCGACCCGTCTTCACGCACCATCGCCATACCCGGGCGCACATGTTGCGCCTTTACGAAGGGCAATGGCGTCGAATGCACGCCCGCACGTAACCTGATTTGTCCGCCCAGCGCTTTTTTTATGCGCTCCGCAATGGCATAAACTTTTTCAAAATCGGCGTACGAGGTTTCGTATCGCCATGATGCCGATATTTTTTTAGCTGCGCGAACGATCAATCCCAGTTTTTCAAGTGCAATTCTGCCCTCTATATCGTTGCCAATTACAGCAATGCGATGCAGCGAAGACGCGCCGCGTCCATCACCGCATAAGGTGATGTTGATATTGCGACGATTGCTATTGCGCGACATAGGTTGATGATGCGGTTCATCATGATCGAGATGAAAAGTGGCGAGGAGCCTTTTAGCGGAACTGGCTGTATCGAGCGCTGCAAAAACGCGATTAATCCAGCGCGCGTCATGCACCAGCCCGTTTACCACTTTGCCTTTGCGTGGCACAAATGGCAATGTGGGAAGACCGTATTTGAGCGACAAAATAATTTCATCTGCGCGCGCAGCGTTCTCGGACGGATGTGTACTCACTACCCATAACGCATCAGCATGCTCTTGCACGGCGCGCTGTTTAAAGCCTACCGAGGGCTTCGTCTGTCCGCGCGTGTGCACTTGCGATGTCCCGAGCCGATATCCTATCCCGCGTTTGTACATAAGGTAGGTGAAAAACGTTTGCGGTGTTTCGCCCAGCAAATAACCGGCGAAATGCGTGTGCTCGGGTGTGCTCTTTAATGTTGTTCCGCTGGCCAGTGTGATCGTGACTAAGGCACCCAATTTGACCCGCTTTTGCGTTCGCAATACCACAGCGGGTTTGAATCGCTTGCTCCCGAAGCACGATAGCACCAGCTCACCCTCGCGAATCCGCTCAATCGATTTCGTCGTGCCATCCGCTAATGTCACTTTAGTGCCCGCGACTAGGCATTGATCGTCATCGCCGACCGCAAAAACCGCATTCGCATTTTCTACGCGTGGACCAGCGAGTAGCTGAATCCATTTGTATTGCAGCCGATTCGTGTCCTGAAACTCATCGACCAGAATATATTTAAAGCGGCTTCGATAATGCTCCGCCAGCGCCACATTTTTGCTCAGCAATTCGTAACAGCGCAGCAATAATTCCGCAAAATCAACTACGCCTTCGCGATTGCATTGCTCGTCATACGCGCGATAAAGCTCGATCTGGCGATGGGTGAATTCATCGTTCGCCTCGACCGCGCTCGCGCGCAAGCCCTGCTCTTTGGCGCTATTGATAAACCACGATAGTTCACGCGGCTTGAATTTTTCATCATCGACGTTCAAGGTTTTCAAAAGCCGCTTGATTGCCGATTGCTGATCGGATGAATCCAGAATCTGAAACGTCTGCGGCAAGCCGGCATCCCGATAATGCGCGCGCAGCAGCCGGTTGCATAAGCCGTGAAAGGTGCCAATCCACATCCCGCGTGTATTGATCGGCATCATGGCCGACAACCGTGTCAACATTTCCCGCGCCGCCTTATTGGTAAACGTCACCGCCAATATTCCCGTCGGACTCACGCGACCCGACTGGATCAAATACGCAATCCGCGTCGTCAACACCCGTGTCTTTCCGCTACCCGCGCCCGCGAGCACCAACGCAGACTCATGCGGCAGCGTGACCGCTTTTAACTGCTCGGGGTTGAGGTTTTCGAAGAGATGGGGGGAAACGGATTGCAGCATGGGAGGGGTACCAGAAATACGTTAGAAACAGCCTCCATTATATGTAGAAGTTGATGATCGGTTAGATTGGTGGCGTCTCAAAAACGACTGACACTTTTGGGCGGCGCGAGAAATTTCGAAACTAAGTTCATGTGTATTCGCCAGGTAGAAAACGAAGTCGGGCACGCCACGGACGGCTGTAAGACTGAGCATAGCGCCGGCATCCGCTTTTCATGCGGCAGTGGCCTTCCGACTAACGGCACGGCACAAGACTGATTCATGATCCTGTTCTGCACATCAAGCATGTTTGATTAGATTTTCAACCTCCGAATTGACTCGAACCGTAGATTCGCATTTATGCCCCGTTTTTGTCATGGCCATTTCAACCCAGCGCCCTGCTAAAACTGGCCACGATCAAAAGTGGATTAATAGCCCTTCTGCAACACTAGCGCTCATGACGCGATTCTCACGACTCGGGTAATGCAGCAATACCGGCGCGGCGTTTGGGCAAGTTTCGTCTCAAACGCCGCGCCGGTACTAGCATTTAAAAATCAATAATGTAAAACGCTAATTTCAGTCTTGACTGAAATAACCGTAAGGAATACAGTTTTGCTATGGAACTAAAACCAGTCGCAAAAAAATTCGTGCTCCACTGGGGTGAGATGGGAACGACTTGGGGCGTGAATCGCACCGTCGCTCAGATTCACGCCTTGCTGTTTATTACCGGGCGGCCGATGAATGCGGATGAAATCACCGAGACGCTGGATGTCGCGCGATCTAACGTCAGCATGAGCCTGAAGGAATTATCGAATTGGAATTTGATCCGCTCAGTGCCGCTGATGGGAGATCGCCGCGATCATTATGAAACCACGACCGATGTGTGGGAGTTGTTTCGAACGGTGGTACGCGAGCGAAAATTGCGTGAATTTGATCCAACTATTGAAGTGCTGCGCGATTGTTTGAAAAGCGGCGATATTGTGTCTGAGGACAAGGCCGCGCAACTGCGGATCAAAGAAACGTTGGCTTTGATGGAGGCATTGTCATCGTGGGCATCCGAGATGATTCGTCTTGAGCCGTCGACCATGATGAAGGTGATCAAACTGGGGGCGAAAGTGCAACATTTGGTGCACGGCAAGCCAGCCACCGCAGCCAATTCATCCGCAACTAAATCGGAAAACGCGCGCCAAAGCATCAAGGCAGCCGGATAACTGGTTTATTGAGAAAAATTTTTTGTAGAGTAATTTCATTAATTACTGAAACAACGGAAGGAAAGTGTCATGGCTACATATCCGATCACGATTTATTTTGATGGCTCGTGCAAGCTTTGCAGCAGCGAAATCAATAACCTCGTCGCCCGTGATAAACACGGCGCGATTTTGTTGGTGGATTGCAGTCCTGAGGATTTTGATGACCGCGGCTTGCCCGCGAATCGCAAGACGATGATGAATATGATCCATGCGCGCGGTGCGGCGGGGGAGTGGTTGCGTGGCATTGATGTGTTCATCGCGGCTTACCGGGCGGCAGATATGAATTTTGTGAGCCGCATGCTGGCGCACCGCTGGGTCAAGCCGCTCGCAGCGCGCGGCTATCCGTGGGTGGTGCGCAATCGTTATTGGCTTTCGCGTCTTGGGTTGCATCACGTGATGGGCTGGCTCACGCCAACCTCCACATCAACATCTAGCCCTGTGCCGCTAAAGGATGCGCAACAGCAGAAAGACGCCCGCTCGCAGATCGCGTTTGAACGCAGTCAAATCTGTGCGATCCAACGCAAGGCTCGCAACGATAGTAAAGACCCGGTGGTCTGTGAAGTGGCAGAAGTCGAACGATAGCGGAGATACGTGCGGATGAAAGCGTTGCCGGTAATCCTAGAATTTGAACCATGATCCCGCTGCGCTTTTTGTGCCACTTTGTTTCCATCGGTTTGCCACGTGGCGTTGCTAAGGTGCGGGTGGGACGTAAAAGAAAGTAAGCCAAGGCAGGAGAAAACATGAATATTTTTATCGTCGGCGGGAATGGATTTATTGGCCGGCATATCGTGAGCGCGGCAATCGCGCAGGGGCATCAAGTCGTGCGCGGTGTTCGGCTCGAACAGATGGAGCCGAACGGCACCAGAGCGTGCGATATGCAGCGCGATGTAGCAGCGAAAACATGGTTGCCACGCCTGACCAATATTGATGCGGTCATCAATTGTGCGGGTGTGCTGCGCGCAAGCTTAGACGTGATGCAGCCTACACACTGCGATGCCCCCGCTGCCTTGGCCGCCGCCTGTGCAGAATTAAAGAAGCCTTTCTTGCATGTGTCGGCGCTTGGTCTGGATCAAGCCGCCGATACGCCTTATTTCGCGTCCAAGCGCGATGGCGAAGCCGCGGTACGTGCGGCGCATTCCGGCGCGATCATCGTGCGGCCTTCGCTGGTATTCGGCCATGATTCTCCCGCCACGCAGCTGCTCCTAATGCAATCAAATTTACCCGTACTGTGTTTGCCTGCCGAGACGAAAGCCATCGCGCCGATTCATGTCGACGACCTTGCCGCACTGTGCCTGTCCCTGATCGGTACGGTGCGCGCGTTGGGATGCGACGTGGACGCGGTGGGCTCGAAAGAATGCACGGTGGCGGACTATGTGCAGACCTTGCGCACCGCGCGAGGCCATCCCCGCGCCACACTGGTTTGTGTGCCCAATCGCTGGATGCGCATGGGCCTGAAATGCGCCGCGTTCTGCGGCGCACGCACCATCACGCCTGAAGCGCTTGACATGATGGAACACGATCATACGGGCGACGCCCGCGCCTTCACACGTTGGATGCGTCGTCCACCGGCTGCGATAGCGGCGTTTCAATCGCTTGCGCACTGACGCGTAGCTTAACAAGAAGGAAGTCTAGTATCGACGGGCTTCATAGGGCATAAATGCCCCAGAAGCCGCACCAGTGATGGCGTCTCTATCTCGGCAGTTCTGTGGATCCCATCAAATACTCATCCACGGACCGCGCGCATTGGCGACCTTCACGGATCGCCCAGACCACGAGCGATTGGCCGCGGCGCATGTCGCCCGCAGCGAATACTTTGGAGTTCGCGGTTTGATATGCGCGCGATTGGTCTGCTGCACCGTTGACGTCAGGCTCTTCCGTTGAGGCTTTGACATTGCTGCGTGCGTCTTTCTCCACGCCGAGCGCGACAAATTGTTCGAGCAAACCCTGCTGCGCCGGGCCCATAAAGCCCATCGCCAGCAACACCAAGTCAGCTTTCATGTCGAATTCTGATCCGGGAATTTCCTGCATCTTTCCATCTTTCCACTCGACTTTCACGGCGACTAGTTTTTCAACTTTGCCATTACTGCCCACGAATTTTTTGGTGGCCACCGACCAGTCACGCTCACAACCCTCTTCATGCGATGACGAGGTGCGCAACTTCACCGGCCAGTACGGCCATACCAAGGGTTTGTTTTCTTGATCGGGTGGCTGCGGCAACAATTCAAATTGCGTAATGCTGGCCGCGCCGTGACGGTTTGAGGTGCCGACGCAATCGCTGCCGGTATCGCCGCCGCCGATCACGACCACGTGCTTGGCGGTCGCCATAATCTGCTGCGGCACTTTATCGCCCGCCACAATTTTATTTTGCGACGGCAAAAAATCCATCGCGAAATGAATGCCGGAAAGCTCGCGACCCGGCACCGGCAAATCGCGCGGCCATTCCGCGCCGCCGCTTAAAATCACCGCATCAAAATCAGCGACCAGCGCGGAAGCTGGGGTATCCACACCGATATTTTGGCTCACCCGAAATTTCACACCTTCGGCTTCCATTTGCGCGACGCGGCGGTCAATATGCGATTTTTCCATTTTGAAATCAGGAATGCCGTAACGCAGAAGGCCGCCAATACGATCTGATTTTTCAAACACGATTACGTCATGCCCGACCCGTGCCAGCTGCTGCGCCGCTGCCATGCCCGCCGGGCCCGAGCCCACCACGGCCACGCGCTTACCGGTTTTGTGTGCCGGCGGTTGCGGCAGCACCCAGCCTTGTTCCCAACCCTTGTCGATGATCGCGTGCTCAATTGATTTAATGCCCACCGCATCGTTATTGATGTTGAGCGTACACGCTGCTTCGCACGGCGCCGGGCAAACACGGCCGGTGAATTCCGGGAAGTTATTGGTGGAGTGCAGCGTGTCTAACGCCTCGCGCCAATTCTGACGAAACACGAGATCATTAAAATCCGGAATGATGTTGTTGACCGGACAGCCGGATTGGCAAAATGGAATGCCGCAATCCATGCAGCGCGCGCCCTGTGTTTTCGCCTCCACATCCGTCAGATGCAGCACAAATTCTTTGAAATTCTTTACCCGCTCGGCGGGCGGAATCGAGGCTTCGCTCAAACGTTGATATTCAATAAATCCGGTTGGCTTGCCCATCTTATGCGGCCTCTTTCTGTACGTTTGGTTTTAGCGATGCAGCTTTTTTTACCGCCAGCTCAGCCAAGGCGCGCTTATATTCTGTCGGCATTACTTTCACGAATTTGGGTGCCCACACCGCCCAGTTGGCAAGGATCGTTTTTGCCCGCGCGCTACCGGTTAATTTGGCGTGATTATCGACCAGCGATTTCAGCAGCATCGTATCCGCCATGCCTTTATGTGAGGTGGTCGATGGCGCGTCGCTGAGGGTCTCAAGTTCCACCATCGCCATGTTGCAGCGTTTCACCAGCAAGCCGTCTTCATCCAGCACATAGGCGACGCCGCCTGACATACCCGCGCCGAAATTACGACCCGTCGCACCCAACACCACCACCGTGCCGCCCGTCATGTATTCGCAGCCATGATCGCCCGTACCTTCGACCACTGCTGACGCGCCTGAATTGCGCACGCAGAAGCGCTCGCCTGCCACCCCGCTGAAATACGCTTCACCGGACGTAGCGCCGTACATGACGGTATTACCGACGATGATGTTCTCCAGCGGATCGCCTCGGAAAGCCTGGCTGGGCTTGACGATAATGCGTCCGCCGCTCAGGCCCTTGCCGACATAATCATTGGCCTGGCCGGTGAGGTTTAACGTAATCCCGTGTGCCAGAAACGCGCCGAAACTTTGGCCCGCGGTGCCGGATAGGTCGACGTGAATCGTATCGTCCGGCAATCCGGTGTTGCCGTAGCGTTTTGCGACCTCGCCTGACAGCATCGCGCCGACTGTGCGATTCGCATTGCGGATATTCTCGGTAATCACCACCCTCTGCTTTTTCTCCAGCGCAGATTGGGCAGACGCAATAAGAGTATTGTCCAACGCGCCGTCGAGCCCATGATCCTGGGTTTCGCAATGATGGCGTGCGACTTCCGCCGGCATCTTTGGCAGATGGAAAATTTTCGAGAAATCCAGTCCTTTCAATTTCCAGTGATCCACGCCGACGCGTGTATCGAGCAAATCAGCGCGGCCGACCAATTCATTGAAGTTACGAACACCCATTGACGCCATTAATTCGCGCACTTCTTCAGCCACAAAGAAAAAATAATTCACGACATGTTCCGGCTGACCGGTAAATTTTGCGCGCAGCGTTGGGTCTTGGGTCGCCACGCCAACAGGACAAGTATTCAGATGGCATTTGCGCATCATGATGCAGCCTTCGACCACCAGCGGTGCCGTGGCAAAACCAAATTCGTCCGCGCCTAGCAACGCGCCAATCAACACATCGCGGCCGGTTTTCATTTGGCCATCCACCTGCACGGCGATGCGGCCGCGCAGGCGATTCATCACCAACGTCTGCTGCGTTTCAGCGAGGCCCAGCTCCCAAGGTGTGCCGCAGTGCTTGACCGAGGAAATAGGTGCCGCGCCGGTACCGCCGTCGTGGCCGGCGATCGTCACATGATCGGCCTTGGCTTTCGCCACACCTGCGGCAATCGTGCCCACGCCAACTTCAGACACCAGCTTCACCGAGATCGACGCCGAAGAATTGCAGTTTTTCAAATCGTGGATCAGCTGCGCCAAATCCTCAATCGAATAAATATCATGATGCGGCGGCGGCGAAATCAGCTCCACCCCTGGCGTGGCATAACGCAGCGCGCCGATGTATTCCGATATTTTGTGGCCCGGTAATTGTCCTCCCTCGCCCGGCTTGGCACCTTGCGCCATTTTGATTTGAATCTGATCAGCAGAATTCAAATATTCTGCCGTCACGCCAAACCGGCCCGATGCCACCTGCTTAATTTTTGAGCGCATCGAATCGCCCACCAACAATGGCGTGTCATTCAATGCTTCCGCGCCCAGCTTGGTTTTGAACGTCTCGCCGGCTTTCTGAATTGGCACGAACCGGCGCGGATCTTCACCGCCTTCACCCGTGTTTGATTTTCCACCGATGCGGTTCATCGCCACCGCCAGTGTGGCGTGTGCTTCGGTCGAAATTGAGCCCAGTGACATTGCACCGGTCGCAAAACGCTTGACGATTTCCTTCGCTGATTCGACCTCATCCAGCGGCACCGGCGCGCCGAGTGGTTTGATCTCAAACAATCCGCGCAATGTCATGTGGCGCTTGGTTTGATCATTGACCAGCTTTGCGTATTCCTTATAAGTTGAATACGAATTGGTCTTGGTTGAATGCTGAAGTTTGGTAATCACTTCAGGCGTCCACATATGCTCCTCGCCGCGCGTGCGATAAGCATATTCGCCGCCCGCATCCAGCTGCGTGCGCAATACCGGATCGTCGCTGAATGCTTTGCGATGTGTGGTCATCGCCTCTTCGGCGATTTCAAAAATACCTATGCCTTCGACGTTCGATGAGGTGCCGGTGAAATGTTTGCCGATAAATTCGGATGACAAACCGACCGCCTCAAAAATCTGCGCGCCGCAGTAGCTTTGGTAAGTCGAAATACCCATCTTCGACATCACTTTTAAAAGGCCTTTGGAGATTGCCTTGATGTAATTTTTCTCGGCGTCCTTCCTTTCACTCTCGCCCAGATAGTCTTGCATGTTGTGCAAGGTCTCGAGCGCCAAATACGGATGAACTGCCGCCGCGCCGTAGCCGCCCAGCAGCGCAAAATGATGGACTTCGCGGGCCGAGCCAGTCTCAACCACCAAGCCGGTCGACGTACGCAAACCTTTGCGCACCAAATGCTGATGAATCGCGCCCACTGCCAGCAGCGCGGGGATCGCAACATTCTGTGCGTCAACGCTGCGGTCGGTCACGATCAGCAGGTTATAGCCGTTGTGAAGCGCGTCTTCAGCATGCGCGCAAAGCGACGCCAACGCCGCCTCGATGCCCTCGGTTCCCCATGCGGCGGGGTAGGTGATTTGCAGTTCGTGGCTCTTGAAATAGCCGCCCGTGAACATTTCAATATGGCGGATTTTTTCCATATCTTCGGCGGTCAATACAGGCTGCGGCACTTCCAGCCAGTAGCCCGGATCGGTGTGATGAATATCGAGCAGATTTGGCCGCGGACCAATCGTAATCGCGGTCGACATCACCAATTCTTCGCGAATCGGATCAATCGGCGGGTTGGTCACTTGCGCGAACAATTGTTTGAAATAGTGATACAGATTGCGCGGCTTGTTCGACATTACGGCGAGCGGCGAATCGTTGCCCATCGAGCCGGTGGCCTCGATCCCGTTCTTCGCCATCGCCGCTAAAATAACTTTCAAATCTTCTTGCGTGTAGCCAAATGCCTGCTGCAAATCCAGCAACGGCACCTTCGACTTTTCAGCCGGTGCCGACTCCGGCAATTGATCGAGACGAATCCGAGCTTTCTCGACCCATTCGCGATACGGCTTGGCGGTGGCCAGCTCGCGCTTCAAATCGTTGTCGTCAAGGATTTCGCCTTTTTCGATGTCGACCAGAAACATCTTGCCCGGCTGCAAGCGCCATTTCTTAACGATTTTTTCTTCCGGAATATCGAGCACGCCCGCTTCCGAGGCCAGCACCACCAAATCATCATCGGTGAGTAAATATCGCGCGGGCCGTAAACCATTGCGATCCAGCGTCGCGCCGATTTGGCGGCCATCCGTAAAC
This sequence comes from Burkholderiales bacterium, assembly GCA_038224475.1. Lineage (GTDB taxonomy): Bacteria > Pseudomonadota > Gammaproteobacteria > Burkholderiales > Usitatibacteraceae > UKL13-2. The sequence continues at coordinate 7,867 of JBBRFJ010000032.1, read as the reverse complement.
GCCATCGCTGCCGGCCCGTCCCACGCTTCCATTAGCGTGGCGTGATATTCGTAGAACGCGCGCCGATCCTCGTCCATCAGCTTGTGGCCACTCCATGCTTCGGGAATCATCATCATCATCGCGTGGGCCAGCGAGTAGCCGCCCATCACCAGCATCTCCAAGCAGTTATCAAACGATGCGGAATCAGACTGACCGTCATAAATCAACGGCCAAATTTTCTTCAGATCGTCTTTTAACACCGGAGAGGTAATTGCCTGCTGACGCGCGCGAATCCAGTTCACGTTGCCGCGCAGCGTATTGATTTCGCCGTTGTGCGCAATTATCCGAAACGGATGCGCCAAGTCCCAGGTCGGGAAGGTGTTGGTCGAAAAACGTTGATGCACCAGCGCCAAGCCGGTTTGCATCGACGGGTCTTGCAGGTCGGTGAAATAGTGGCCTACTTGGTCGGCCAGCAGCATGCCCTTGTAGACGATCGTACGCGTCGAAAACGACGGCACATAAAATTCCTTGCCGTGACGCAAATTCAGCGCTTGAATGGCGTGCCCGGAGCGTTTGCGGACGATAAAAAGTTTCCGCTCCAGATCATCCTGATTCATCGTGTTCGTCCCACGCGCGACGAAAACCTGACGGATCAGCGGCTCGACCGCGATGGTCGCGGGCGAGAGACCATTGTTATCGGTCGGCACATCGCGCCAGCCCAACAGAATTTGCCCTTCTCCAGATATCGCCCGCTCGATCTCCTGCTCGCAGGCAATCCGCGACGCCGGCTCGCGCGGCAAAAACACCATGCCGACACCATATTGGCCGATCGCCGGCAAGGTCAAACCCTGCTTGCCACAAACGCGGCGTAAATGCAGATCGGGAAGCTGAATCAAAATACCGGCACCATCGCCGAGCAACGGGTCATAGCCGGTCGCGCCGCGATGGCTCAAATTATCGAGAATCTTTAAGCCTTGCTCGACAATGGAATGCGATTTTTTACCTTTGACGTGAACCACGAATCCGACGCCACAAGAATCGTGTTCGTTCTTCGGGTCGTAGAGTCCCTGAGCAGCGTTGTCGAAAACCATATCTTGCGAAACGGGGGCGGACTGGGCGACGTCAACATCTTGAGACGTTGTAAAAAGTGCAGACATTGCTAATTTCTCCGAAGAAAACAGGGTAACAACCATTGCATGCCGTGATGCTTTGCGCGGGCGGAAAGTTTCAGTGAGCTATTTTAGAGCGATCACTCTGAAACGTTGAAATCTAAGACTTTAAAATCTGAGACTCTGAACTCCATCGCGCGCAAATACCGCGGTGCTAGTCATGATGCTATCGCCGCGTGCATTCAAAGTACACCCACGGCACATCACTTTTGTTACCGGATTCGTCGGCGATCACCAGTCAACGCGCTGCGGGGGTTTGCAGTCGCATCGTGCCAGAGCGGGTTGTGGGCCTGATGAGCCTTGCAACTCGCTGATTACACAAAGACTATTCCGGAACTTTTGATCATAACGCCGGATTTTGCGCGGTGCAACAAATTTGTCACCGCCACGATTCGCAAAGATGCGCGCACGACAACAATTTTTTAGTCCGGTCGCGCGGTTTTTGCCGCGTCAAACTTCCTCTAATTCAACACCTGCCAAACATTCAGCGCGTCACAGCGCCAGCAGGGTTGCACTTTGGTAAACTCGCCGCAGAGAACGTGGTGGGTTACAGCGTGTCGGGATTTGATATTGAATCGTCGTCGTTTCAACATTCATGAGAAAGCAAAACAAAGCCTATGAAATTTATTCAACTAATCAGGCTCGCCGCCTGGTCTTTTTTGGCCCGCTTTCCATTTCATCGACAAGCCAGCCTGACGACCGCACAGCGCTTAGAAACTAAGCCCGCCAAAAAGTATTGCTCGGAAATCAAACGCCGCCATAGACGGGCGTTTTCAGGCATTTTTGGCTCGAACGCCGCGCTGGTGCTGGCTTCCATTATTTCAGGCTGCGGCGGTGGCGTCAGTTCGCCGCCCGACACCACGCCAGTCGCCACGACCCCGCTGGCGGTGTCGCCGGTGGCGGCTGATATTTTCCCCGATGTGCCGGTCACTTTCACCATCACCGGCGGTAAGCCGACTTATAGCGCGTTTACCAGCAATAGTGTGGTCTTGCCCGTAACCGCGACGGTCACCGGTTCTACGTTCACCGTCATTCCCGGCCCGGTGACGGCGGAAACACCGGTCGATATCACGGTGCGGGATTCGCTAAATGTTTCTGCTGCTGCGAAGGCGACGGTGAAGCCATCGACTTTGATTAACCAGATTACGTTTACGCCTTCCGCCCCGACAGCGGCGGGATGCGGGACAGGATTGTGTAGCGGCAACGATGCGCAGGTGGTGGTGAAGGCTGCACTGAACGGCATAGTGCTGAGGGGACGACAAATTCGGTTTGATGCGTTTCAGGGCGCTTTCCAAATAGTCACTCCCGGTACGAACGTACTTGTCAATTCACTCATTGCAGTTACCGATGCCAATGGTGAAGCGGTTGCCCGGGTCATCGCCACCGCTGGAGCGCCGACGCAGGTCGCTACGCTTGCGGTAAGTGATGTGTCCGGTGGGCAAAGTCGAAAATATAGTTTCAATATCATTCAACAAACATCTGGAGTTGGGGTGCTGACCACGTTGCCGAGTGACACGGTAATAATTAAAGGCGCGCAGGGCGTAGCGGGTACCGCACAAGGAGCGGGGCGCTGTCCAGTTTTAGCTCAAGTGGATTATTTGGTGTTCGGTGGCACGCCGCCCTACACCGTCGGATCATCAAGGCCAGATATTGCCAGTGTTGCGCAAACCGTTGTTGATACGAACGGCGGGAGGTTTAGCGTGACCGTTCGTGATTGCGGTCAGGCTGCATTCATTGTTACTGATTCGTCAGGGCGGACCATCCAAACAGCAATTATTGATTCGCAACGAGGAGACAATGCGTCAGTTGCTAGCGGAACTAATGTGACAAGCGCGCCATTGTCGGCTTCCCCAAGCTCCCTAATTGTTGGCTGCAACTCCAGCGCCAGCGTAACGCTCTCAGGGTCCACGTCAACAGCGACGGCGGGAGGCACGTTCGCGGCGGCTATTAGTACTTCGATACCTAGCAACCCAGTTAATTTCAGCATGTCGCCATCGACGGGGCGCCTGCCAGGCACCCTGACCTTCACACGAACCAATATAGGAACCGTCCCTGCGACAATATCCGTCAGCGTGACGGACGGTGCGACCATCATACCGCTCACCATCTCTACGCAGGCGACCTGCCCGTGATGCGGGGAATCTCTTACCACCAAACTTAACAGCAGCAGAGATGTAAAAACACTTGCATCCAAGTGAAAGTTGCGCTTTAATAAAGTGAGGTAACATCCTAATTCTTAAGCAAACTGGGTTCGACCAGTTTTCATACGCAACATTCTTGGGCTGAATTCCGGCCGCATCAAAGGGGACATCGCCGTGACGATCAAAAATTTCTACAGCAAACCCGTGAGTTGGGTAAAACGAGGCGCAGTAGCGGCCCTCCTAGCCGGCACCGCAGCACTGCTCGGCTCATGCGGCGGTAGCGGCGTCTCCAGCGAGACCGGCGTACAGGTCGGTGCCTTATCACTCAATCCCCCTAGCGGCTCATTGTACGCAAACGTGCCTTTTACGTTCACCATCGCTGGTGGCGTAAAACCGTACACCGTGACGACCAGCGAGCAAACGTTGATACCAAACCAGACGGTTAGCGGAAATACATTTACGGTGGTACCAAACAACCCAGGCGTCCAGGACGTCGGTCAGGCTGACAATGAGGTCCCGTCCCGCAGTATTGTCTTTACGGTGCGCGACAACGCGGGAACCCAAATCACCACCGGAACCACAAGCTTTAGAGTGCTGCGAAACTTCATCACGGGCTACGACCTCTCGATCACGTCACTTTTTGCGTGCGGGGCAGGCGCAGCTCAGGGCTGTACGGGTACAGAATCCGCAATCAACCTGCGTCCCACTTTCGCGGGCGTTCTTTACCGTAATCGCCCATTCCGGTTCTCGATCAATTATGGTGAATTCTTGTTTGTAGATAAAAACAGCGCGCCGCCGAACCAGTTGGTGAATTCACTGACACTTACCACTAGCGGTTCTAGTGCGCCCGGAGGCACCGAAGGCGGAACCTTGACCGCATTTTTGCGTGTTTCAGACACGGCCAGAACGCAATACGCAGGTTTTCGTATTACCGATGTGCAATCTGGCGTTTTTCGTGACGTCGATTTTTTAATTACCAACCCAACTGTTACGACTAGGGCGACGTTAATCCCGCCGAGCATAGGCCCATTAGCGGGTGTTGATAGTTCGAAGTGCGGATCTGGCGGTGTGGATGTGCGGATATCGGGCGGGGTTGCTCCATATACTATTGCCGTTTCGGCTTCATCCAGAGCTATTGTGTCGGTGAATCCGCCCGTTGTAGTAGATTCTAATGGCATCTTCACGGTCGGCGTTGCCGCAGCACCAGCACCCAATAGCTGTTTGAATGAGCCAAACGCTGTGACAGTAACAGATGCGCTCGGGCAAGTAACCACGTTTGGTGTTAACACGGTTCCAGGAACAACAGCCGCGATTCAGCCACTTACCGTAGCGCCGAATAGTGTCTGTCTGCCAGATGCACCTGGTTCATCTGTTTCCATCGCGGTTAACGGCGGAAATGCTTTGAAGGTACTTAACTCCAGCAATACTTTGAAGGCTACGGTGGCTCCGGCCACGAATAACGGTACGTTTAGCGCCACTATCACAACCGCAGGGATAGCAAACCCACCTGCTGGTGAAGCCGTACAAATAAATGTTAGTGATGGAGCGGGCACGCTTGCTTCCGTGTTTGTAACGCGCAAGGCAACTTGTCCATAAAGAAGCAATCTTTAAAAGAGGGCGCCTTCGGGTGCCCTTTTTTGTTTGAGCGGTTCTGCTCAGCCGGATAGCTTTTGCGGAGCATTGTTTGGCGCATTTCTTCGACGATTGGGATGTGATTCTTTGACGTATTTCCAGGCTCCTTCTTGAGATTCAACGAATTACTGGCACTTTTTTTGATCAGTGCCACGGCCTGCGCGGTGCTGCTCTACATCGTTTTGCACTCTCCGTTAGCGCACCGCGTGATGGATCAACCGGGGCGGGTAAACAGCATGCACATTCGGCCGACCCCCCGCATTGGCGGCGCAGTATTAATGTTGGTGATGTTGATGTTGGTGACGTTGAAGGCATTTTTTGGAGATTTCAGCACTAGCCTGATCTCGATACTGGCCGCCGCGTTCGCGCTGACCATCATTTCAATGATGGATGATGCGGTGAGCTTGAGCTCCTGGTTACGCCTCAGTGCGCACCTGCTTGCCGCGAGTTTCATCAGCCTTTATCTATGGGTCGATTTTGATAGGCCAATGCCATGGATGCTTTTGGGCGCTGTCGCGGCCTCCATTTTGATCATCACCTGGGCGACCAATCTTTTTAATTTTATGGACGGCGCAGATGGACTGGCGGGCGGGATGGCGCTATTTGGCTTTGGTGCTTATGCGATTGCTGCGGCCCAAGCGGGCGCCGCGTCCATTGATAGCGCCTCGATCGCGAGTCTGTCGGCAACCATTGCTGGCGCGGCGTCCGGCTTTCTGGTTTTCAATTTCTCGCCGGCCAAGGTATTTATGGGCGATGCGGGCTCAATTTCACTCGGGTTTCTGGCTGCAACGTTGGGGCTATATGGCATTTCAAGCGGAGTCTGGGCCTGGTGGTTTCCGCTGCTAGTGTTTTCGCCATTTGTGGCCGACGCGACGGTGACGCTGCTCAAGCGTATCGCCCGGAGGGAAGAAATCTGGGTCGCACACCGACAGCATTACTATCATCGATTGATTCTTTCTGGATGGAACCATCGGCGCACCGCGCTCTCTTACTACTTGCTCATGGCCGGCTGTGGAGCCTCTGCGTTGATCACCACAAAAGTACCCGCTTTTACGCCAATGCTTGCTTTGTGGGTGGTAATATACGTAATGCTTTTATTCATCTTAGAGTGGCACCTAAAACCGAAAGTAAAGCCGAAAGCGACGTGATACCAACGCAATGCGCAGGTAACACGCGCGATGCAGGTAAAGTAAAAAAGTAGCTACAAAATAACAAGAAAATTTAGAACTTATTAAGGTCGATATGACAAGTTTTTCGATCAACGAACGCGCCGTTTTAGCGTTTGTGCATGATGCGGTGATGATTGTCTTTTCCTGGGCCGCCACTGTTTTTCTATTTTGGAACGCTGCGTCGCCGTCTGTCACGCCTTCCATTACACCCTTCGATATTTCCGCGCTGGGCAATTTTTGGCCATTGCTGGTCGTTGCCGTCCCGGTGCAGGCAGTGGTTTCCACTATATTCGGCATGTATCAGGGGCTGTGGCGTTATTCCAGCCTGCCCGACGTGCAACGCATTGTCGCCAGCGTGATCGCGGGCTCGACCGCAGTCGCCCTCACGCTCTGGGTGGGTTCGTGGGGTGGCGAGCTGTCGTTCGCGCATTTTTTGATCCAAGCGTTGTTGCTGGTGGTGCTGATGGCGGGTAGCCGGATTAGTTATCGTTCGTGGGCCGAATGGCGTGTTTATGGCAAGGCCGGAGAGCAGGGCACGCCGGTGGTGGTGCTGGGCGCGGGTGATGGTGCAGTGGGCTTGATTAAAGAGCTTGCCCGCAGCACTGATTGGCACGTGGTCGGGCTGATGGACGATGATCCCAACAAGCGCCATCGTTTGCTTCACGGCGCGCGGGTCTTGGGCGCGATTGATGAATTGCCACGCGTTGCCCGCACCCTGAAAGTGAAGCACGCGATTATCGCCATGCCGTCCGTCAGCTATCCGGTGCGTCGCCGTATTGTGGAAATTTGCAACAAGGCGCGGGTATCGGTGTTGACCGTGCCGAAATTCAACGGTATCACCATGAGCGTGGGCGCCAACGGCAAAGTCCAGCCGCCTAAAATTCGCCGCGTGGCGGTGGAAGATTTGATGAAGCGCGAGCCCATCGTGCTAGACGATGCGGGTTTGCATGATTTGATTACCGGTAAGGTCATCATGGTTACGGGTGGAGGTGGCTCAATTGGCTCTGAGCTGTGCCGTCAAATTGCGAGTTTTCAACCGTCGCTATTGGTGCTGTTCGAGCAGAGCGAATTCGCACTTTATAAAATCGAGCAATCGCTGCGTGATGAATTTGAGAATCTGCCGATTGCTTCCGTGATCGGCGATATTAAAAACGCCAAGCGCGTTGCGCAAGCCATGCATCAATACGCGCCTTCACTGGTTTTCCATGCGGCAGCCTATAAGCACGTGCCTCTGATGGAAGAAACCAACGCTTGGGAAGCGGTACAAAATAACGTGCTGGGTACGCTGATCGTGGCGCAGGCGGCGATTGAATTCGGCGTGAAAAAATTTGTTTTTATCTCAACCGATAAAGCGGTGAACCCCACCAACGTGATGGGGGCAACCAAGCGGTTATCGGAAATGGTTTGCCAGGCGCTGCAGCAGACGGGCGGGACGCGATTTGAGATGGTGCGCTTTGGCAATGTGCTGGGTAGCGCAGGTAGTGTGATTCCGCGCTTTCAGGAGCAAATTGACAACGGCGGACCGGTGACAGTGACGCATCCCGATATGGTGCGATATTTCATGTCGATCCCGGAAGCAGCACAGCTGGTGCTACAGGCGGGGACGATGGGTTTGGGCGGCGAAGTATTCTTGCTGGACATGGGCGAGCCGGTCAAAATCGTCGATTTGGCGCACGACATGATCCGTCTCTCTGAACAAACCGACCACGACATCAAAGTGATTTACACCGGTCTTAGGCCCGGCGAAAAATTGTTTGAAGAATTGCTCGCGGACGAT
>JBBRFJ010000031.1:0-27243 GCA_038224475.1 Burkholderiales bacterium | reverse complement strand
GCAGGGGACGGTGATCTGGACTAGCACTAAGTTTGTGGCGGTTTATGATCCGTTGGATCGATACGCCATTGTTCGAATCATTTACAGCAACGTGCTGGACAACTTGAAAGCGGGCACTATTGATGCAGCTGCCAGCGCATTCACCAACACCGTTCGCGAAAAATATCGAACAGAATTCGTGCAGGCGGGCGCAGGCTTAAGCGCGATGGTAGACGGCTTTGGTGTTGTGACAAGTGTTCGCTTCAATGACGGCTTTGCGGAGATTATTGTGGTGCGCACTACCGCGCAGGGGCCGGTTGCCAACTCGGTTTTTTTAATTCGCGACGGCGATGGTAGCTGGCGCATTGACGAGTTTTAGATCATGGAGAATGACATGAAATTATTGGAACAGATCTTGAAAACGCCGCGCAATCTCACGAGGGCAATTTCGTTTGCGTACATTGCATTTTTTTGTACGCATGCGTCGAACCTTTGGGCAGGTAGCGGACAAGTGCTTGATGAGGCTACGAAGAAACCGTTAGCTGGTGTGTTCGTGTATGCCGCATGGTCGGCAAAAGTATGGAACCCTGTAATTTCAGCCAACGACCGTTGTATTGCATTCACAATCACGCAAACGGATGACAAAGGCAAGTTCAATCTACAGGACTTCTCATGGAATTTTGAGTTCTGGCTGCCGAGCAGAACGAGGGCTGTTGGGTATTATTTAGCGGGCTACGAACTAGTCGATGACGGCGCAAAAGATTCATCCATTGTGTATTTGCGTCGCACGACGGAAACGACTATTGAACGTCTTAAAACAATATCCCTGAGGGGAGCCGAACACTGCTTAGCGGTTAGCGAGCGTAAAATTTTGGTTCCACTATATAGAGCAAAATACGACGAAGCAAATCGCATCGCCTCATCTGAAGACGAAAAAAAACAAGTGATTTACTTTCGCGATGCAATTGATCGTATTGAATTGGGAGACGTAGAGTTCGATAAAAGGCGGTCTAAGGTGGAAATCAAATGAGTGCAAGAATTCGTGTACTGACAGCTGGTTTGATCCTCAGCTATTCACCAACAAATTCAATGGCATTTGGGCTGTTTACTCATGGCCTGATTACTGATCGTGCATATCAACTTTCGGCTTTGGGATCATCGCCAAACGGGTTGACCAAATTGGGATTGCAAGACCTAGATAATGCGTTTGGTGATACTTATTACGACTTCACTAGCGGTTCAACCACAACAAGATCGGTAAATAACTACGAGCGGAGCCTGATGCCAAAGGGTGACATTGACAACAATTATCGGCGTATCCGGGGCTGGATTCTGCGTGGGGCTATTCGTGAAGATGATGGTGCTCTCCCGTTGTTAACTTTCTCGACACAACCCTATTTTGCCGATCCTGACCCGTTCGGTAATATCAACCGATTTTGCAATCACTTCTTTGACCCGGTTAATTTGCGCCCACTGACTTCTACGTTCCTAAGCGACCCGGGAGCCTACGTATTTTGCCCCAATAGCCAGAACCTAATGGCCCCGAATTGGGCACTAGGCAGCGCTGACGCATTCGCAGCAACGCCGCAGGAGATTGATAATTTTCGGAATCACTACAGCATATTTTCTGCGCGCGAGTCGATGTGGCGGGCGCTAACGCTAACGCAAAAAGGCGGTTCGCGAGCCCCGAAAGCAGCTTCTGAATCTGACGAAGACTCTCGCAAGTACTACTGGGCGACCACGTTTCGTGCGCTCGGTGATGCACTACATTTGAACCAGGATATGGCGCAACCGCAACACACTCGCAACGAGGGGCATGGCACTGGGCATGCGGCGATATTTGAGTCGTATCTAGACGCTAGAGCGTTTCCTGACGATATTAATATAGTCACAGGTTTTGAAATCGATGCTGAAAAATTATCCGTTCGCCAATTAAAAAATGCTCCGCTGTCCCTCACCCCCGACTACGCTATCCCCAAATTCGCTCGCTACGCAGATTACTGGTCAACCGCCCCCGGCAGCGCCAGTGTTACTGCGGCAGGCAAAGGCTTAGCCGATTATTCCAGCCGTGGCTTTTTAACCCCTGCAAAAAACGTGAATACTTCCGCCAATGATATGGTTCTACCGAATCGTAGCTCCAGTAGTTATGCGCGGGATTATGTAGTCGCTGGAAGTGATCCTTGCAGTCCGCAGCAGGGTGGTGTGTACTATCTGCTTGGCGATGTACGCGATTCAATCACTGGTAGCGCCGACACTATTCGCATGGCAAGCGACAGTTTGTTGAACGGCCAATACACTATCAATCGTTGTGGATTTGACGACCGTGCCAAACTCCTGCTGCCCCGCGCCGTCGCCTACTCCGCCGGTTTAATCGATTACTTCTTCCGTGGCGAGCTAGAAATCAGCCTGCCGGATGAAGGCGTTTACGCGGTCGTGGACTATTCGAAAGAAAGTAAAAAAGACACCGGTGGCTTTAACAAAGTCAAACTGAAGCTTAAAAACAAAACCCCCGACATTTCCCCCAGTGGTGGTGGTGCCACCGTCGCGCAAACACTTGAGCCCAGCGGCACCGTGGTTGCGGTCGCCAAGTTTCGGCGCAACAAGTGTTATAGCGAATATGACTTGCAGGGCGAGATTCCGGTGCTCATCAAAAACGGCAAAACGGTCCAGCAAATTTACGATGATTGTCGCGCGGCGGCCGAAGAAATCGTAGTGTCTGATCCGGTCACGCTGCCTAGTTCGCTCAAGTACAGCGACGCTGATCCCGTCCCGCTCACATTTGATTTCAAAGACCGCATTCCGATCAACGTCATTGACCTGTATTTGCAAGTTGTCTATCGCGGCAAGCTAGGCGAGGAACCCGATGCCGTGGTGGTCGGCACAAAGGACGTGAGTGAGCCGACGTTTATTAAAATTTCTGAATATCGCGCGGTCTACGATTCGGGTGGATGTAAATTTGTTAATCATCCCGAGTCAGCCGGCAGTAGCACCGCATTCAATATCAAGCTCAACACGAGCGCATCACCAACGTTTCTGGTCGAGGCCGAAGTAAACGGATTGCAATACTCAATGTTTGCGGTGATAGCTGACTACGGCGACATACCGTCCGCCGCGAAGGCAGTGCCAAACGGCTACGATCCCGCCATCACGCTGCTTTATTTCGTCCCACAAACTTACCGCATCAATATCGACCCAGAACTTAATACTGAAGGACAACCTGTACCTGGATCAAACACTCAAGTTGTCGTACCGGCTTTCAGAAGGTCACAGTTCAATCCTACTGGGCCCAATTCCCTCAAACTGGATTCGGGTCCAGATATAGAAATAGACAACGTCGGCGGCATGTTCATCGACACGGGATTTTTCATTGACACATATCAGAAAGATAGCCAATGCCCTGATAGCCAGCGATACGGCGGGTATACCAAAGTTCATGCGCCGTATCCAAAGTATTCGCCGCTTGTTCCAAAAGCGCTGAAGAAAGTTACTTTCTAGGCGACCTGAAGCGTTGTGCAAACGCTAATAACAGGGGGCATGTTGAAGCAATATCGCCTCAAAATGCCCGCCAGTGCTGGGGTTTATAAACCGATTTGGAAAGACAATTCTCGCGTCACCCACACCCCCGACCTGAACGGCGACGGCAAGGCCGATCTCCTCTGGCGTAAAGACGACGGCACCATCACCGCTTGGCTAATGGATGGGGCTGTACCTATTGCCACCCCCACGGCCACCGCACAACTCGCCGGCCCGAACGCCTATCGCGTATTGCCCTTGCCCGAAGCCGAGGTCTCCGCCCCCGTCGTGCTGCCATCGGTGACCCTCACCGCACCCATCAATAACACCACCGTCGGCTCGCCCGTCACCCTCACCGTTAGCGCCCAAAACATCCCCGCCACCATCACCACCATTGAAATCCTAGATGGTGCCAACCAGTTCATCGGCTACAAACTGAACGCGGTCACCGGTGTCAACCCAGCCGAAATTAAACCCGCAGTGAGCGACCCGCAGAAGAATAGCTACACTTACGTAAACTCAGTCTCGCTTTGTGCAGCGATCAGCGATGTGCAGCGCGCCGCGATTTGGACGGATAGGAAGTGTGTCTTTGATCATGATCTGTTGGATCAATAGCCTATCGTCCAAATGATTTATAGCAATGTGCTGGACAACCTGAAAGCAGGAAATATTAGCGCGGCGGCCAGCGCCTTCACCAACACCGCTTTTGGAAAATATCGGACCGCGTTCATGCAGGCGGGAGCAGGCATGAACGCGCGAGTGAACGGCTCTAGTGTCGTGAAAAGTGTGCGGCTAATTGAAGGGTTTGCGGAGATTATTGTGGTGCGCACCACCGCGCAGGAGCCGGTGAGGTATTCAGTTTTTCTGACACGAGACGGTGATGGCGTGTGGCGAATCGATAAGTTTTAGAGCATGGAGAACGACATTAAATTATTGAAACAGATCTTGAAAACGCCGCGCGCGTTCATGAACGCAATTTCGTTCGCTTGCATTGCATTTTTTTGTACGCATACGCCGAACCTTTGGGCAGGTAGCGGAATAGTTATCGACGAAGCAACTGGCAAGTCATTGGCAGGCGTATATGTGTACGCAACCTGGGGTGCGGGCATCATGATGCCCGCAATCTCAAAACATAAGTGCTGTGCATTTGCAATTACTCAAACGGACAAGAATGGCAAATTTAGCCTGCGCGATTTTTCGTGGAATTTTGAGCCTTGGTTAGAGGGACGAACGAGAGGGGTTGGTTACTATCTCGCAGGTTATGACGTCGTTCCAAATGGGGATACCGACCCACCAGTGGTTGCTATGCGACGAATAAAAAACAGTGTGACGGCGCGCCTCAATGAATTGATCTACGGAGTCGGGCGTGGCTGTGTTTCTGGCGAAGAGGAGAAAATTAAATTAGGGCCTATATATCGCGCGATGTACGAGGAGGCACGTGAGATTGCGACAACCGAAGAAGAAAAAAACTTGCAGAAATAATGAAGTATGGTCGTGATAGCGTAGAGCTAGGCGACGATGCGGCAAGGGCAATGCGGTCTAAGGTGGAGATTAAATGAAGACCGCTAATTTTATTTGGTCAAAGTTGCGCGCTGTCTCAAGCGCGTTTGCTGTAGCGGCAGTTATAGCAGCGAGTTTGTATGTAGAGAGCGCCGTCGCACACAGCGGGGTGGTGCTTGACGAGGCGACGAAGAAACCGCTGGCGGGGGTGTTTGTTTATGCTATGTGGTACGCGGAAGTTTGGAACCCTGTTATCGCAAAAAGTGACAGATGCATTGCACATGCAATCACGCAAACCGATGACAACGGGAAGTTTAAGCTCCAAGATTTCTCTTGGAACTTTGAATTCTGGATGACGGGGCGAAAGCGTGTGGTCGATTATTACATTGCGGGCTATCACTTGGTCGATGAAAATACAAATGATCCGCCAATTGTGTATATGCGGCGCTACACGGGATCAGCCTTAAAACGGTTGGAAAGGATAGGAACCATTGGTGGCCAAGCTTGCTTGGCTGCACGAGAACGCAAAATTTTGTTGCCGCTATACAAGGCAAGATATGAAGAGGCAAAAATGATTGCGGATTCTTCGGAAGAAAAACTTATAACTTCATATTTCAAGAACGCTATAGAGGAGCTTGAGTTAGGTGAGAAAGAGTACAAACGAAGGCAGTCGATCATATTAGTTAATTGAGACCAAATAGGCGGATCGTATGCAGCGCAAGTGCGTTCAGAGATCTGAATTGCCGCGCAACCGATTGCTGTTCGCGCAGTACAACGAGTGGCATCACGCGCGACTTTGATGGCGTGCGGCGCATTGAACGTATGTAGGAGCTAAATCATGATGATGACAAACACCCAAAAAACGATTCTTAAAATAGTGGGCGGATTAGTAATCACCTATTTCGCGATTACCGCGATTGCCTCGACAGGCACGGTAATAGATGAAAAAGGCAAGCCGATTAAGGGGGCGCATATCGCCGCTTACTGGAATGGCAATGCAGGCCTTTTCGTACAAACTACCGCTCGCTGTTATCACTCAGAATCCACCACATCAGATGACAAAGGTCATTTTGGTGTATCAACTTTTTCAGGAAATCTTAATCCGCTTATGTTTGATCGGCAACGCTCTATCGATGTCTTTGTACCTGGCTACGAGCTGACGCCTGCATCAAATTACGACGATCTTAAATTTATTGTTACAGCACTAACTGGCACAAAAAGCGAACAATTTCAGAAGGTCAACTCAAGCTATAAAGAGGGGAGATGCGGCGGCGACATAGGACAATTAGCATTTATAAAAGCTGTCTATAACGAACTTACAAAGCTTGCCGATACAAGTGAAGAAAAAAAATTATGTGATTCGCGATGGTCAGGGATTGAATACGTTGAGTTCGGTTACGAGGGTGCCAAAAAAAGAGCGCGGGAACGCTCTGCTGTTGCGGAAAAAAAGGAAAGGCGACCAAATCTAATTATTTTTAAATCTGAGAGTGGCCGAGACATAAAGGAGACAAAGAAAATAGATCCAAGTCCGCTTGTGCCGAATTAACGAGCGTTGGTATTCTCGGTGTGGCTTATCTGAATCTAGTTGAGCAGCTGAAGGCGGGCAATGCGGTAGGCGCGCTTAGTCAATTTTCTGGCGATGCCAGAATTAAATGCGGCTCTATTTTCAATGCGTTCGGCACAGACCTCGCAATTGTTGCGGGCTAGCTTGGAACAATTGAAACGGTAACGGTTTCGGATAGCTCAGCAGAGATCGTCGTCGTTCGCAATATCAACGCCGCCACCAAGGACGCATTCACTATCTACCTGCTGCGAGGTCAACACGGGGTTTTGCGAATTGAGTTGATGTGATGGATCGCATATATTATAGACATCCAAGCCCCAATATCTACGGCTATCTTCAAGCATAAATGTCCCGAGGCGCCCGATTTTATTAGAGTTAAAAACCTGGAATCTAAGGTTCGCATTTTCCAGTCCAACCGCGTCCGATAAAATAACCGTAAATTTCAAACCGGCCCCGCAAATAGGGGCTTTGTTTCGTTTCTTGCTACCCGCCATAAACAGAAAGTTGATTGCCGGTTTAGGGGGCAGTCTACAATGTCTTAAAACTGTTATCGGGGTCTGGTCTTGAGCGGTAAGCAAATACATACAAAATCTGTCCGCTTGCCGGAGATTCATCGCCTGCGCGGCATTGCGATATTGATGATTGTTGCAGCGCACTGTTACCAGTTCTTTAGCTGGTCGCTTCATCCCTCGACGGAGGCTATCTTCAAAGATGTGTTGGACAATTCGTCGCTAATTTTTATGTTTGTTGCGGGGTTTTTATTTCAGCACACCGAGGAAAAGCGCTTTGCGTACAAGGCCTATTTGATACGTAAGTCCATCAATGTTTTGATCCCATTCATGATTGCGCTCGCCCCGGCGATCTTGTTTATCCTGTTGCGGGACCCGCACGTATTCGCCGAAGCGCCGGTCAAGGATTTTTCTGTTGGCGAGAAGTTGCTCTACCTCGTGATGTATCCAAGCGCGACGATGAATTATGCGTTGTGGTTTATCCCCGTCATCGCGATCTATTATCTAGCGGCGCCGCTGCTACGCGTGCTTGATCAACGACGAGCCTACTGGCTGCTTGTCGTGTTGCTACCGCTATCGGTGCTGATGCATCGTCCGACGTTGAAAGTACATAACCTGACGCTAGCGATTTATTACCTCTCTGCGTATTTGATCGGCATGTGTTTTAGCCGCAACTGGCGCACGGGTTCGTGGTTGAACCGTGGCTTGATACCGCTGGCGCTTGCATTCAGCATCGTTTTTCTAGGCCACCTTTTATTGTCTGATCACCACGGCAATTCCATGACCAAGGACCCATTCGAAACGCAGGGCACAGAGGGATGGATTGACTGGATGTATGTGCAAAAGATCTTGATGGCAAGCGTTCTCCTTGTTGTGTTGCATTTTTTTAGAGATCGTTCGGCAAGAGTTTTGGATTATCTTGCCGGGGTTAGCTTCACTATTTTTTTCTACCACCTGTATTTCATCTATCTCGCCACGTGGTTGATGCATTTCTCCCAGCTCGAATTTAGACCGGATTATTTTTTGTTACTGTTTGCCTTCGCCGTGGGTGGCCCGTGTGTGATCGCATTTGCGGCGCAGAAGCTCGTTCCCGACTGGAGCCGTGCTTTGGTCGGTGCATCTGTTGAACATATTCCCTTTCAGAAACAGCCCGTTTAATAAATTTGTCGAGACTTCTGTTTTATTTTCTTTCCTAGCCCTGGAGATTTCATGATGTTGATTCGCTATCCCCGACACGCTGCTTTGCTGGCGTCCGCAGTCGCCGGTTTGATGCTTTCATTTCAAACCTTTGCGCAGGCCCCTGTGCAGACTTCTACCCAAGCACCCGCGCCGCGAACTTACACCGAGTTGCCGAGCGAAACGCCGATTAAATTTGAGCCGCCGACGGCCAGTTTCGACTATGTAAAACGCAATGAAATGATCCCGATGCGTGATGGCGTGAAGCTGAACACGGTGATCATCGTGCCGAAGTCTGCGACCACGGCGAAGAAGGCGCCGATTCTGTTGACGCGCACGCCTTACAACGCCAACGATTTAACCAACCACAGTGATAGTGCACATCTGGGGCCGATTTTGCAGGGCTACGATAATGCGACTGACACTATTGTCGAAGGTGGCTACATCCGCGTCGTGCAGGACATTCGCGGGAAGTATGAATCCGAGGGCGATTATGTGATGAACCGCCCTTTGCGCGGGCCGCAGAACGCGACGCCGGTTGATCATTCCACCGACACCTTCGATACCATCGACTGGTTGATAAAAAATATCCCGGAGACCAATGGCAAGGTTGGCATTCTCGGTATTTCCTATGATGGTTTTCTGCCGCTCATGGCGCTGGTGAATCCGCACCCTGCATTGAAAGTATCGGTGCCGATGAATCCGATGGTAGATGGCTGGATGGGCGATGACTGGTTTCACAACGGCGCATTCCGTCAGCAAAACATGGATTACATTCTGGAGCAGGTCGCCACACGTAAAAACGACGCGAAATGGTTTCGTAGCAATTTCGATGATTACGATATGTACATGCGCGCCGGCTCGGCCGGTGAACTAGGCCGCCAGCGCGGCCTTGAGCAGGTCGGATTCTGGCGCAAGTTGCTGGCTCATCCGAGCTATGACGCGTTCTGGAAAGATCAGGCCGTGGACAAAATCCTCGCTGGCCAGCCGCTGATTGTGCCGACCTTGCTGGTGCATAGTCTGTGGGATCAGGAAGATAGCTACGGTGCGATCGCGGTATACAAAGCATTGAAGCCAAAAGACACCGGCAACGACAAGCTTTTTCTGGCGATGGGTCCGTGGTGGCATGGCCAGGCGATCGGCGACGGCAGCGCGCTCGGTGCACTGAAATTCAATGCGGATACGGCGCTGCAATTCCGCCGCGAAGTACTGCGCCCATTCCTTGATCAGTATTTGAAGGATGACGCGCCTAAATCAAATGTGGCGACAGTCACGGCGTTTGAAACCGGCACCAATATTTGGCGACGTTTGCCATCGTGGCCTGCGGGTTGCGCCAGCGGTTGCAAAGTCTCACCAACGCCGATGCATTTGCTGGCAGACCAGAAGCTCGGCCTTGCCGCACCGAAGCCAAGCGATACCGCGTTTGATGAATACATCTCCGACCCTGCCAAGCCGGTAACCTACCGCGCACGGCCAATTCAGCCTGTGGGGGGTAAATTTTCAACCTGGCGTCAGTGGTTGGTCGATGATCAGCGCGATGCGGCAAGTCGGCCCGATGTTGCGGTGTTTACCTCGGAAGTGCTGACGGCACCGGTGAAAATTAGCGGTCAGCCGATCGCGAATTTAATCGCTTCGACCAGCGGAACGGATTCAGACTGGGTCGTCAAATTGATCGATGTGTACCCCGATGAAGTTGCCGCCGATCCGATGATGGGCGGATATCAGCTGGCGGTATCGATGGATATTTTCCGCGGTCGCTATCGAGAGAGCTTTGAAGTTGCAAAGCCGATTCCAGCCGATAAGGCATTGCCGTATCGGTTTGCCTTGCCAACGGCTAACCATGTGTTCCTGCCCGGCCATCGCATCATGGTGCAGATTCAATCAAGCTGGTTCCCACTCTACGACCGCAATCCGCAAACGTTTGTGCCGAATATTTTCTGGGCCAAGCCGGGCGATTATAAGAAAGCCACCCAGCGTATTTATCACGCGCCGGGGCAAGCCAGCTTTGTTGAGTTACCGATTGTTTCTGCGCCGTAAATTTGCACGCGATAGTTGTTGCGCGTTATTTATTGCACCGCGAGCGTCGTTTCTAAGCAGTTAGAGAAACGAAAAAACCAGCAAGGTGAATTAAGCCACCTTGCTGGTTTTAGTAATGTTCAAAAGCATATCGTCGACCAATGCGTCTAGGTCAAACCGTGCTCGCCAGCCCCAGTCCGCTGCTGCTTTAGAGTCATCAATACTGCCTGGCCACGAGGCAGCAATCGCTTGGCGGAAATCGGGCGCGTAACTTATCTCGAAATTGGGAATATAGCGCCGGATACTGCTCGCGATTTGTGCAGGCGTAAAGCTAATGCCTGCCAGATTGTAGGAGCCGCGTTCAGCAATGTTGGTTGAAGGTGCTTCCATCAACTCAATGGTGGCCCGGATCGCATCCGGCATGTACATCATCGGCAGCGCCTGATGCTCGGCAAGGAAGCAGGTATAACGGCCCTGTTCGCGTGCAGCGTGAAAGATTTCGATCGCGTAATCAGTCGTGCCGCCGCCGGGCGGGGTTTTGTAGCTGATCAACCCCGGATAGCGCAGGCTGCGAACATCCACGCCATGATTGGCGTGATACCAATCGCACCAGCGCTCTCCCACCAGCTTGCTCAATCCATATACCGACGTCGGATCCATGATCGTGGTTTGCGGCGTATTCATGGATGGCGTTGAAGGACCAAACGCCGCAATAGAGCTCGGCCAAAACACGCGATCCAATTTAATTTCGCGCGCCAATTCGAGCACATTGAGAAGCGACCGGGTATTCAGATCCCACGCCCACAAAGGATTCTTTTCACCCTTGGCCGACAGCGCGGCTGCCAGCAAATATATCTGCGTAATTTTATGTCGCTTAACCAGCGCCGCGAGTTTGGGGGCGTCTAGACAGTCCAGCGTTTCGTACTGTGCAGTGAGGGTGCGGCCTTGCGATGCGAGGTCGCTGGCGACCACGGCGTCTGGGCCATATTTTTCGGCGAGTGCTTCAACCAGCTCGGAACCGATTTGGCCGTTTGCGCCAATGACAAGAATTTTGGGGGTGGACATATTTGCCTCTGTTTCTTATTAATTTATTTACTTGATGATGCCGAGCTCGCGCCCCGCTTGAGCAAAAACATCCACGGCTTTTTGCAGATGCGCGATTTCATGTACCGCCGAAATTTGCGTGCGGATGCGCGCCTGACCTTTGGCCACGACCGGATAGAAAAAGCCAACCGCGTAAACGCCCAGTTCAAGCAGCCGGTTGGACAGCGCCTGCGATTTGGCGGCGTCGTACACCATCACCGGCACAATCGGATGCTCGCCCGGCTTTATTTCGAAACCCGCAGCGGCAATTTCGCGCCTGAAAAATGCGGTGTTGGTTTCGAGCTTGTCGCGTAACGCGGTCGAACTTTCGAGTAAATCAAGCACCGCAATCGAGGCACCCACGATGCTGGGGGCGACCGTGTTGCTGAACAAATACGGCCGCGAGCGCTGCCGCAGTAAGTCGATCACTTCCTTGCGGCCACTGGTGAAGCCGCCACTGGCACCGCCGAGCGCCTTGCCCAGCGTGCCGGTAATGATGTCGACTTTACCGACGATGCCGCGATGTTCATGTGTGCCGCGGCCCGTGCGGCCCAAAAATCCGGAGGCATGGCATTCATCAATGCCCAGTAGCGCGTCGTAGCGATCAGCCAGTTCGCGGATTTTATCCAGCTGCGCAATGGTGCCGTCCATTGAAAAAACGCCATCGGTAAACACCAAGATATGCCGGGCTCCGTCTGCACGCGCCTGCTTCAACTGCGTTTCCAGATCGTCCAAATCGTTATGCAAATAGCGGTAGCGTTTTGCCTTGCAGAGTCGGATGCCATCAATGATCGACGCGTGATTGAGCGCGTCTGAAATAACTGCATCCTGCTCGCCCAGTAGCGGCTCAAACAAACCGCCGTTGGCATCGAATGCAGCCGCGTAAAGAATTGTGTCTTCAGTGCCCAAAAACGTCGAAAGGCGTTGTTCGAGTTGCTTGTGAATGTCCTGTGTGCCGCAAATGAACCGCACGGAGCTGAGCCCGAATCCATGCGTATCCAGCGCGTGGTGCGCCGCGGCGATCACTGCGGGATGTGACGACAACCCAAGATAGTTATTGGCACATAGATTGATGACTTCATGCCCATTCTGTGTTTTTACCAGCGCGCCTTGCGGCGTGATCAGGATGCGCTCCTGCTTGAACAAGCCTGCGTCGCGAATGGTTTGCAGCTCGCGCTGAATATCTTGGTAGAAATGAGTGCTCATGATGGGTCCGTTTAAAAACAATTTACGGTTAGAAATAATTTACGGGCTGATGGAATACGGCGTAGCGGTTATTGATGCAGCCTGAGGTGGAAAATGAATTAGAAAATCAGGGCGTTGCGCGGATTGTCCTGTCCCGTCATACTTCATGCGTTCGATATAGTGGCATATTCCAGTATTTTGGACAAGTTGTGCAATATATCAAACTATTTGTTTGATTTCGATGGACTCTTCGCGTGGCGATCTTTATTAATTAGCCACGACTTCACTTTTTGATTGCGCCGCTCCCTATGCCGACTTCCGCCAAAACACCCAAAAAAGCTAGAGCGAGCGACGCGAAAACAGCGCCAACCCAGCGCAGCGGTGAGCCGCCCAGCGTCGGTGCGGCACTGGCCAGCCTTCGCCAGCAGCACGGGCTTTCACTGGATGAGCTGTCGCGCCAGTCCGGTGTGTCCAAATCGATGTTGTCGCAGATCGAACGAAATCAAACTAATCCCACCATCGCGATTGTGTGGCGTCTTGCCAATGCGCTAGGAATTGAAATGAGTGAGTTGATTGCCGGAAATGCGAAAGCCAGCATCCCGTCGATCAACCTGGTGTCCGCGCATCACACCCCGACGATGCGCAGCCCCGACGGCAAATGCGAGCTGCGCATCCTCGGGCCGATTGAACTGGCTGGACGTTTCGAATGGTATGAGCTGACGGTGCATGCCGGTGGCACGCTCAAGAGCGAGGCGCACGAGCCCGGTTCGCGCGAGCATCTCACCGTATTATCCGGCACGCTACGGGTACAAAGCGGTGATGCGATTCAGCAAGTCGCACCGGAGGAAACGGTCAGATACTCCGCCGATGTTCCGCATTCGATTGCAAATCAGAGTAAATCGAAGGCGTCGGCGCTACTGGTGGTTTTGCATCCGCCGCAGTAGCAGCGGCGACAATGCGGTATGTCGTTTTTATACAGAATGCCGTCTAGCCAGACCATAGGCCCAATTTACAAACCAAGGCAAAGATATTTGATTTCCAAATAGTCTTCGATGCCATATTTCGAACCTTCGCGGCCAAGCCCTGATTGCTTGACACCGCCAAACGGCGCGACTTCGTTTGAGAATATGCCTGTATTTACCCCGACCATGCCGGATTCGAGCGCCTCGCTGACGCGGAAAACGCGGCTGATGTCGCGGGCATAAAAATAAGAGGCCAGGCCGAATTCGCTATCATTGGCAAAGGCTATCGCCTCAGCTTCGGTATCGAATTTAATCAGCGGTGCCACCGGGCCGAAGGTTTCTTCCTTGGACACGGTCGCGCTCATCGGCACATTAATAAGCAGTGTTGGTTCGTAGAACAATTCGCCCAGCGCGCTACGCTTGCCGCCGATCGCGACGGTGGCCCCTTTCGCGATAGCATCAGCAACATGTGCCTCGACCTTGGCCAAGCCTTGTGCGTCAATCAGCGGGCCGACATTGACTCCGCTATCTGTGCCCACGCCCAATTTCAACGCGGCGACTTTGGCGGTGAGTTTCTCCGCAAATTTTTCGTAAACGCCGGCTTGAACATAAATGCGGTTTGCTGACACACAGGTCTGTCCCGCGTTGCGATATTTTGATGCCATCAGCCCATCGGCTGCGGCGTCGATATCCGCGTCATCGAACACAATAAACGGTGCGTTGCCGCCTAATTCCAGCGACAGTTTTTTAATGGTGGGCGCACATTGCTTCATCAAAATGCGGCCAACTTCGGTTGATCCGGTGAACGATAGTTTGCGCACAATCGGGTTCGCGCAGAGTTCGCCGCCAATGGCGACGGCGTCGCCCGTGACCACGTTAAACACGCCTTTCGGCACCCCGGCGCGGTGCGCGAGTTCGGCCATCGCCAGCGCCGAAATTGGTGTTTGCTCGGCAGGCTTTAGCACCATGGTGCAGCCCGCCGCCAGCGCGGGCGCGGCCTTGCGGGTAATCATCGCATTTGGAAAATTCCATGGCGTAATCGCGGCGGTGACGCCAATCGGCTGCTTGATGACAAGAAGCCGTTTGTCGTTCATGTGAGGCGGAATAACGTCGCCGTAAATACGTTTGCCTTCCTCCGCAAACCATTCAATAAACGATGCGCCATAAAAAACTTCACCGCGCGCCTCGGCAAGTGGCTTGCCTTGTTCGGTGGTTAAAATCAGCGCCAGATCGTCGGCATTCGCCATCATCAAATCAAACCATTTACGCAAAATTGCGGCACGGGTTTTAGCTGTCATGGCGCGCCATGCGGGCAGCGCCGCGTTGGCGGCGTTGATGGCACGGGTGGTTTCAGCCGCGCCGCAATCCGGCACGCTGGCGATGACCGCTCCCGTTGCGGGATTATCCACATCAAATCGTTTACCCGAGTCCGCCTCGATCCATTCACCGTTGATATAGCTTTGGGTGCGAAACAGCGTTGGATCTTTAAGGGGGAGTGGCTTTAAATCATGCGGTGCGTTCATGGCGGATGCTCGGTAAATTAAGTGGATGGAATGTTAGCGCGGATTCAATTTCGCGCCTGAAAATGCGGTGATTGCAGCCATGCAGATCGACGTGTCTTTGCGTCGAGCGGCGTATCGTGGGTGGTCAGTGTGCAGGTGGTCGCGGGCTGTGCGAGCAGCGTGAGCGAGAAGCGTCGAATCTCGTCGCGCCGACACGCCAAAACCTCAATGCTGCTGCCAACCGTATAGCGCCTGACGCGCCGTTCAAGTGATATCGCGGTGACCCGCAAGCCATCGATCGCGATGATCGAGTCGCCTGCCGACAGGCCTGCCAATTGCGTTGCGCCACCGTCAAAAACTTGCGTGAGTCGGGCGTCACCATTGATCTCGCTTCCGATTTTCGCGCCCAGCGCCGGGCTGACGATATCCCCGGATTTCGCCGCGGTCGCCACGCCGGGCACCTGAAATGTCATCGCAACACCGACGCTCTTTAACAGCGGAACAAGATCAAGATCCGCTGTGCCGTAAATCGCATGGGCAAAAAAATCACGCAGATCCAGCCCCGTCACCCGACCCGCAATTTTTTCAATCGCAGCTTCGGGTACGCCGAGGCGGGTTTTTCCGAATTCATTCCACAGCGCGCGCATCACGTCATCAAGCGATTTGCAGCCTTTAGATTTTTCGCGAATCGTCAAATCAAGTGCCAGCGCCACCATTGCGCCTTTTTGGTAATAGCTGACGATGGCATTGGGTGCGTTTTCATCCTGCCGGTAATATTTAATCCATGCATCAAAGCTGGCTTCCGCCACGCTTTGTTTGAGCCTTCCTTTTTGCGCCATCACGCGACCAATATTTTCAGCCTCGATCTCAAGATATTCCAGCGGCGTGATGATGCCCGCGCGCACCAGCGCCAGATCATCGTAATAGTCGGTGAAGCCTTCAAAAAACCATAGCTGACGGGTGTAATTTTCGTTGGCCAGATCGTAGTCGACAAACGCTTCGGGCTTGATCCGCTTTACGTTC
This sequence comes from Burkholderiales bacterium, assembly GCA_038224475.1. Taxonomy (GTDB): domain Bacteria; phylum Pseudomonadota; class Gammaproteobacteria; order Burkholderiales; family Usitatibacteraceae; genus UKL13-2. Next base: position 11,231 of record JBBRFJ010000031.1, on the reverse strand, counting down.
CACGAATGGAAATATTCATGCGATGCGAGTGACAAAAGTTTGCGGTAGCCCGCCGTGACTTGGGTCTCATGAGCCAGTGGTAAATCATCGCGGCTGACAATCAGCGCGGTCGAGGCGCGATGCTCCAGTCCGCCAAATCCATCGCCTACTACGGTGAATAGAAACCAGTATTCAGGGAAGGGCGCTACCCATGTTTCGGGTTCAAAAAAGCGAATTTGGTATTCGCAGATTTTCTTCAAGTCACTGCACAGCCGATTCATGTCGGTGCGATGAACGCCGGTGATCGCGACGTTGTGCAAGGTTCCGCATGCTTCAAACGCGGCATGCGTAAACGTTCCCATTTCTACGGGTTGGTCGATGAGTTCGTCATAATTTGATGCAAAAAATTTGCCAAACGTACGAACCTCTGACCCCAGCACTTCATTCCAAGCGCGCCTTTCAACACCGTCGCCGGTTTCACCTTCACCTTCGGCGTTTTCGACCGCACCGCGCTCGCCTTCAATAATGGCGGGGATGACATGATCAACCAGCGGTTCCCGTCGCGGCTTGCGGTCTGGGACGGGCATCCCATCTGCGTCCATTGGCGCGAGCGCGGTGGCGATGTGCCATTCGGGGTGCTGGTCATGCGCCAGAATCTCAATTTCACAAGGTTGGCTGCGCCTCCCCAGAGGCAGCAAAAACACGCTAGTACCGTTGAAAAACCCGTGAGTCTCGTCCAGGTGCGCCCCACGCACACTCAAATCCCACGCGTAGACTTCGTATGTGACGGCCAGGACCCGGGCGGTGGCGGGCAACGGCGCGCACTGCCATGTGGCTTTGTCGGTTTTAGTGATCGACACTGGCTTGCCATCGGCCACGGCCTTGATGGTGACAATATTGCGCGCGAATTCACGAATCAGGTAACTGCCGGGAATCCAGGTAGGCAACATAAATTTCTGCCCCTCCCGCTCCGGCCGCGGCACAGTCAATGTGACCTCAAACGTATGTGCCGCCAGATTTTTTGGCGCAATGGTGTAGCGAATGGGGGTTTGTAACAGAGGGGTTGTTGAGGCCACGCGGATTGAATCCTTTGCGATTTCGATAGGCTTACTGCAAACCGGTTGCCCGCCACGATCGACAGGCCTTGTTTACAATTTCGCGATGCCTACCATTATAAGCAACGCTTTCGATTATGATTGTGGGTCGCTTGTTGTTCAAAAGATTGAAGACACAAGTAGTGAAAACATGAGTACTGAAAACACAGGCGTTCAGGACACCATAAGCATTCAAAACATTTATCGCAGTTGTTTGAAAGGGAAGAAATGGTTTCCATCACATTAGGTAATACGGTTCGACGATCCAAATCAGTCGCTGCCGCGACGGCACTATGCAAAACAGCCACGCTATCGATGATATTTGTGGTGGCCTGCGGTCTGACCGTCAGTGCTGCGGTGGGTGCCAAAACGCTTCGCTGGTCGAGCGCGGGTGACATTGCGACACACGATCCGCACGCCCAGAACGAGTCGTTCAATAACCAGTTCAATGGCCAGATTTACGAGCAGCTGTTGGCGCGCGATAAAACCATGAAGCTGATTGGTAATCTTGCCACCGATTGGAAGCAGACATCGCCTACCACTTGGATATTCAATCTGCGCAAGGGCGTCACATGGCACGATGGCTCCAAATTTACGGCTGACGATGTTGTGTTTTCAATACTTCGCACGCAGGCCGACACGTCAAACATGAAGGTTTACGGTAACGCGCTCGGCAAACCCAAGAAAATTGATGAGTTTACGGTTGAGCTCACTACCCCGATCCCCAACCCCGTGCTGCCTGACATGGTGGGCAGTGGCAATATTTTCATCATGTCAAAAGCGTGGAGCGAAAAAAACAAGATCGAGAAACCACAAGATTTTAAAAACAAGGAGGAAACATTCGCCGTCCGCAACGCGATGGGCACCGGCCCCTACATGCTGGTGTCGCGCGAGCCGGACGTCAAGACGGTCCTCAAAAAGAACCCGAACTGGTGGGGTAAATACGAAGGCAATGTCGATGAAGTTGTCTATCGGCCGATTAAATCGGACAGCACCCGCATCGCCGCACTGCTATCGGGCGAAATTGATTTTGTGCTCGACGTTCCCGCCCAGGACCTGGCAAGGCTGAAACAGGAGAAAAAACTGGCCGTCTTTGAGGGCCGTGAAAACCGCGTCATTTTTATCGGTATGGATCAGGCGCGCGATCAATTGCTGTACTCAGATGTAAAAGGAAAAAACCCGTTTAAAGACAAGCGTGTGCGCATGGCGTTGTATCAAACCACCGATGTTGAGGTCTTGAAACGTACCGTTATGCGCGGGCTTTCTGTGCCGACCGCGATTAATTTACCCACGGCCAAAGCCGCCGGTATTCCTGATTCGATGGAAAAACGCCATCCGATGATTTCAGCCGAGGCCGCCAAAAAGTTGCTGGCCGAGGCGGGTTATCCCAATGGCTTTACGGTCACCCTTGATTGCCCCAATGATCGCTACGTGAATGACGAACGCATCTGCGTGGCACTGGCTGGGATGTGGTCAAAAATCGGTGTCAATGTCAAAGTGGCGGCAATTCCCAAAGCCAATTATTTCCCCAAAGTGCAGAAGCTCGACACCAGCATGTATATGCTCGGCTGGGGCGGTGCTACGACTGATGCGATGTTTACGCTGAAACCGGTCATCCACAGCCGCAACGACAAAGGCGCGGGCGAATACAACTGGGGCAACTACAAGCTTCCATTGGTGGATGAGCTGATCGACAATGCAGAGGGCGAAACTGATGCGAAGAAACGGCAAGAGATGATCAACAAGGTCATGCAAATTCATCACGATGAAGTGCTGCATATTCCATTGCATCTGCAGGTGATTCCATGGGCTTCACAAGCAGGCGTTAGCGTGGTGCATCGCCCTGATAATTGGCTGGAAGTGTCTTGGGTCAAGATGAAGTAGTCACGGTGGATGACTAAAAAGGGGCCAGCAACGCTGGCCCCTTTTTTTCGCGAAATTTATGCTTCGTCGGTCATGTTTCGGTCGCGCTACGCGGTCAGTACGCTTTGGTTAAACCAAATCCAGCCACCGGCAATCAGCCAGTAGCGCAGCAATTTACCGATCGCCATCAGCACCATACATCCCCACATGTTGTAACGCAACCAACCTGCTGCCACGCAGAGAGCATCTCCCACCAGCGGTAGCCAGCTCAGCAACAGCGCCCAGTGACCGTATTTTTTGAGCCACGAAATAGCGCGGGTCTGAGTGCCGCTTTCGGCGTTCTCCGCGTCCCGGTTCGGAATAAAGCGGCCTAATGCATACGAGGTCATGCCGCCGAGGGTATTGCCAAGGGTAGCGACCGCGATGGCTTGCCAATAGAGTTCAGGATATTTGGCTAGTAAGCCGACCAACACCACTTCCGAGCTGCCGGGCAATATCGTGGCGGAAACGAATGCCGATGCAAACAACCCCCACAATCCGGCGTCAACTGAAAATTCAAACATGGATATAGAGGAACAAAAATGGCGACCAGCGTGCCGGCGATAAAAGACTATCCCGCAATGATTTTGTCTGTCGGCAGTACCGTGCTTGCTGGCAGCTCGGCGCGGCCGCGCAATTCGGCGTAGTAGGGCGTGAAGTCGGGCGCGGTCGCATCGAATAACTCTTTGAAATTTTCGATCACGAAATAGGTTTCCTGAAACGTATCGATTTTGTATTGGGACTGCATCACCCGCAATAAATCGAAGCGAATACGGTTAGGCTTTTTGCTTTCGATGCAATACGGCAACTCGCCGCCGGAAGACAATATTCCCGCGCCATAGGTGCGCAATCCATGCGGTGTTTCGATTAAGCCAAATTCCACCGTGTACCAATATAGGCGCGCCAGATAGTTGAGGGCATTCAGTCCTTTTGCCTTCACGCCGCCCTTGCCATAGGCTTCCAAGTAATCCGCAAAGGTCTTGTTGAACAAGAGCGGCACGTGGCCGAAGAAATCATGAAAAATATCGGGTTCGACGATGTAATCAAATTCGTCGGGATTGCGTAACCAGACGGTAACCGGGAAACGACGGTTGGCCAGATGATCAAAAAACACATCATCAGGCAGCAGGCCCGGCACTGCCACGATCTGCCACCCGGTTGCGGCGTCCAGCTTCAAATTTATTTCATCAAACTTTGGAATACCGGCACCAAAATTGAGCGTGGCCAGCGAAGCTAAAAATTCATCGCAGGCATAGCGCGGCAGCAGCGCGGATTGGCGCGCGTACAGGCGTTTCCACAGTGCATGTTCCGCCGCTGAATAGCCTTGCCAATCTTGATCGACGGTGTAATCTGAGCGAATGTTTTCATAGTTGCCGCGTAGCGCATGATCAGTCTGTCCGGCCATTTCTTAGCCCTCGAGCTTTACAAGTTTTTGTTTGATGGCACCAAAAATTGTTTCGCCATGATGGTCGAACATATCAATGGAAATCGAATCTCCAAACTTGAGGAAATCAGTTTTTGCGGCACCCAATTCGACTTGCTCGACGAGACGCTTTTCCATAATGCACGCATAGCCGGTCGCCAGGTCTTGATTCGATATGGTGCCTGAGCCGATCAGTGCGCCCGCTTTAAGCTCGCGCGTTTTGGCGGCATGCGCAATGAGTTCAAACAGCGAGAAGGTCATATCATCCGCAGCATTGGGGTTGCCAAACCATTGTTCGCGGACATGGCAGACCAAACGGTAATCGAGTTTGCCCGCCCCTTTTTGATCGTTCCAGGCACCGCCCAATTCATCAGGTGTCACCGCGACCGGTGAGAGTGCGTTCAGCCCCTTGCTGTTGACGAAGCCAAAGCCCTTCGCAAGTTCCGGCGGGATGAGTTTGCGGAATGAAATATCGTTGATCAGCACCACCAGCCGCACTGCCTCCGAGGCCTCGGCGGGCGTTGCACCCATCTTGACGTCGCCTGTAATGACGCCGACTTCGCCTTCCAAATCGACGCCCCAATCCTCACTGCCCACCACGATGTCATCGCGCGCGCCAAGCATCGAATCGCCGCCACCCTGATACATCAGCGGATCGTGATAAAAACTGTCAGGCACTTTGTCATTGCGGGCACGACGTACCCGCTCGACATGCGAAAGGTAAGCGGAACCATCCAGCCATTGGTGGGTACGCGGCAGCGGCGCTGCAACTTTGCCCTGATCAAGAGCCGCCGGGAAGTCAAACTCTGGACGCTCGTTGCCACATTGCAGGCCCTCGTATGCGTCGATGAGCGCGCGCTCCAGATGATGCCAATTCTCGAGCGCATATTGCATGGTTGGCGCAATATCGCCCACCTCGGAATAGCGCTTTAGATCACGGCTAACGATGATGAGTGAACCATCGCGGCTACTGGATTTGAGTGAGGCGAGTTTCATGTGTTCTTTCCTGTCGGGATGGTGGCGCTGTCGAATCCGCCCCATGCGGCGTCATAGTCAGCTTGAAGTTCAGGTGCCGCCATCGCGAATTGCGTGGGCTCAAAAACGTAGCGGCTTTCAAACATGAACGCCAACGTATTTGCGATGTAGTGTGGCTTTAACTCGGCCGCACTGGCTTTTTCAAAGGTCGCTTTATCCGAACCATGAGCTGAAAAACTATTGTGCAGCGAGCCGCCACCGGGCAGAAATCCTTCGGCCTTGGCATCATACGCGCCATGAATTAATCCCATGTATTCGCTCATGATGTTGCGATGAAACCAGGGTGGACGGAAGGTATTTTCGGCCACCATCCAACGCGGTGGAAAGATCACGAAGTCGATATTGGCGGTGCCTGGCGTCTCCGAGGGCGACGTTAGCACGGTAAAAATCGACGGGTCAGGATGATCAAAACTCACCGTATTGATGGCGTTAAATGTGGCCAGATCATATTTGTATGGCGTGTAATTGCCATGCCACGCGACGACATTCAGCGGTGACCCTTCAGTTTCATAACGCCATAAATTGCCGCCAAATTTTGCGATAACTTCTGTGCGTGTTTTGATGTCTTCAAACCAAGCTACCGGGGCTAAGAAATCGCGGGCATTGGCAAGGCCGTTTGCACCCAGCGGGCCGAGTTCCGGCAGTACCAGCGGTGCGCCATAGTTTTCGCAAATATAGCCGCGCACGCCGCCAGTGATTTCAACGCGAAATTTGATGCCACGCGGGATCACCGCGATTTCGCCGGGCGCAACGTCAAGTACACCGAATTCGGTTTTGAGGGTGAGCGCACCTTGCTGCGGCACGATCAGCATTTCGCCGTCGGCGTTATAAAAGCAACGCGTCATCGATTGATTGGTGGCATAGATATGGATCGCGACACCACGCTGCAACCGCGCATCGCCGTTGGTTGCGATGGTACGCAAGCCATCAATAAAATCGGTTGGCGTTGCGGGCATCGAAAGCGGGTTCCAGCGCAGCCGATCGGGTGGTGTTGCGATCTCGGCGCATGGAGCCGTACGGATGAACCCGTTATCGATTTTTTGATAAGGGGAGTGTTCGGCCGAGGGACGTAATCGGTATTGCCATGAGCGAAGGTTTTCGTGGCGCGGCGCGGTGAATGCGCTGCCGGAAACTTGTTCCGCATAGAGACCATACGGGGCGCGTTGCGGCGAGTTTTGTCCTCTCGGCAAGGCGCCGGCAACGGCTTCACTTGCGAACTCATTGCCAAAGCCGGACTGATAATTTAGGTCAGAAGTTTTCATGTTTAGTCTGCAATCACCGTCGCACTATTGTTGCGGTTTCTTTTGCATTTCCTTTGAATCTACGTTGCGATACCGCTTTTCAAAGTCTAATTGCGGCGGTCTTCAATGGCCAAAAATGCTCCAAACGCCCCGCCAGTGCTAGCCTTTAAAGCACGCCGCGCGCGATTTGATCCGCTTCAATCGCCTCGAACAAGGCCTTGAAATTGCCCTCGCCAAAGCCCTCATTGCCTTTACGTTGAATCACCTCGAAGAATATCGGGCCGATCACGGTGTCGGTAAAAATTTGCAGCAATTTGTCTTCATTTGATTCTTTGTCCAAGCCCTCGCCGTCGATCAGGATTTTATTTTTCTGCAACCGCGCCAGATCTTCGCCGTGATTAACCACACGTTTATTGACCAATGAATAGTAGGCATCAGGTGTATCCAGGAATTTCACACCCTTGGCGCGCAACGCTTCGATGGTTTCGTAAATATCCGCGCAGGCGAGAGCGATGTGCTGAATACCTTCACCGTTATAGGCATCGAGATATTCTTGGATTTGCGATTTTTGATCCGACGGTTCGTTAATCGGGATGCGAATTTTTCCGCAGGGGCTGGTCAGCGCACGCGAGGTCAATCCAGTTTTCTTTCCTTTGATATCGAAGTAGCGAATCTCGCGGAAATTAAACAGCTTTTGATAAAACTCTGCCCATGTATCCATGCGGCCGATGTAAACATTGTGCGTAAGGTGATCGACGTATTGCAGGCCCACGCCTTTGGGATTCTGGTCAGCGCCTTCGATTGGCTGAAAATCCACATCATAAATAGTGCGCGGCCCATAACGATCAATCAAATATAGGAGCGATCCGCCAATACCCTGGATGGCCGGAATGTTTAATTCCATCGGGCCAACCGGACCGTCATATGCCTTCGCGCCCAAGGCAAGCGCGCGTTTGAACGCGGCGGCGGCATCCTTGACGCGTATCCCGAATGCGCAGGCGGAAGGTCCGTGCACACGCGCGAAAGATTGAGCAAAGCTATCCTTCTCTGCGTTGACGATGAAGTTGATATCGCCTTGTTTGTAGAGCGTTACATCTTTCGAGCGATGTTTGGCGACAGCGACAAAACCCATACTTTCAAATAATCGGCCCAGCGCCTTGACATCCGGTGCGGTGTATTCGACAAACTCAAAACCATCGGTGCCCATCGGGTTGGCGGTGATGTTCTCGACAGCCAAAACGTTGGCGGTGCCGTCTGCGTGAAGCGTCTGTTCATTTGCCGTATTTTTTGTAATATTCATTGTTGCTCCTGCATGAGGTTAGCGTGATTGTTTCAGCATCCCCGGGCCATCATTTCAGCCGGAACGCGAAACAAAAACGCATATTAGATGTCATAGTGCCTAGTCGTATGATTGCTCTGCCAACACCGACTGGGTAGAAATTTTCTTGAGGGGTGCGGGCAAATTGCTTGTAAAACCGTTCAAGCAAGATTACCCAAGCGCGCTAGAATGCTTGGAAAGCGTGAGAGCCGCGGCGTTTGACGACGACCCACAGGTCGCACCGAAAATGGCTGCGTTGATTGATGTGCTGCTTTAGATGGAGGTGTTGCATGAACCAGAGTTTACTCAAATTCAGCGAGTTTTGTTCATTCGATGTGGTGAAGTTGTCCGCGAAGTTGTCGATGGTGACGGCGGCAATATTGCTGTCCGGTTGTGCGGCGATGAATAGCGGGCCGGAGTTGCAGCCGCTGTCACTGGAGCAGATTGTTGAAATGGCGAAGGCAGGTAAAGATGCCCCTACCATCATCAACGAAATCAAAGTCACTAGAACCGTTTATGACGTTGCAGCGAGTCAGTACGCGAAATTATCGCGAGATGGCGTGCCCGATGCGGTGCTCGATTTTATGCAGCAAGGCCAAATAAAAATGGCTGAAAGAGAAGGTCGCCGCGAAGCGCGCGAAGATTTATGGTTTTATGGCCGGGGATTCCGCTACGGATATGGCTTTGGCTACGGCGGCGTGTGGACGCCGAGGCCGTATGTGGTTTATGTGAGCGGAAAAGCTTACTCAAAAACGTATTAGCGGGCACGTATTTGTCTAGCCGGGCACGCATTCGCGTTGGGTCAGGCTAGGGCGCCAGCAAGTATGACTGCCACGTGCGCGGCCTGTTTTTGTGTACCGTCTTTAATCTGATGCCGACAGCTCGTGCCATCAGCAACAATCACGGTTGCAGGGTCGGCGTTGCGCACTTTGGGTAGCAGTGATAGTTCACCCATTTTCATCGACACGTCGTAGTGCGCAGCTTCATATCCAAACGCGCCGGCCATTCCGCAACAGCTGGATTCAATCGGGGTAGTGGTGAGTCCGGGAATCCACGACAGGACTTGCTCTACCGAGCCCATCGCACCGAATGCTTTTTGATGACAATGGCCGTGAAGCAGCGCCTGCTTTGCGGCTAGCGATTTCAGGTTCAACTTCAAACGGCCGGCGTTGTTTTCGCGCACCAAAAATTCCTCAAACAGGAACGCATTAGCCGCAAGTTGCTCCGCTTCGGGACCTGGAAACATTGCGATAAATTCATCGCGAAGCGTGAGTAAACACGAGGGCTCCAGCCCGACGATCGCAACCCCGCGTGTCACAAAAGGCATCAATGCGTCAATGGTGCGTCGCGCCTCAGCTTTGGCGTGATCGACCATGCCGGTCGCCAGAAATGTGCGTCCACAGCAAAGCGGGCGTGATTGATCAGGCGCGGCGGCAACATGTACGTTGTAGCCTGCCGCGATTAAAACGCGGCGCGCAGCGGCAAGATTTTCGGGCTCGAAATAGTTGTTGAAAGTGTCGGCAAAAAGGACCACTTCGAGCATTGCTTCGGATTTCGCTTCGGGCTGCGGATTGCTGCGTTCGCGATGGTTCTGTTTCGCTGCTATCGATGGCTGCGAAGTAAAAACTTGTGAGGCCCACTGAGGCAACGTACGTTTCGCTGAAAACCCGAATAATTGTTCACTGGCCCAAGCGGCGCCAGGGATAACATTGCGTAGATTCAATATCCACGGGGCTTTTGAGGCGATTGGCGCGTAACGGGGCAAATAGGCCACCAGCTTGTCCTGCCAACTGTAGCCATGCTGCTTTTTATAGTGATGTAAAAATTCAATTTTCATTTTTGCCATATCCACGCCCGTGGGACATTCCCGCTTGCAGCCTTTACAGCCCACGCACAATTCCATCGCCTCTTTTACCGCATCTGACGTCAAGCCATGCGCGCCGAGTTGCCCGCTGATGGCTAAACGCAGCGTGTTGGCGCGCCCCCGCGTGAGGTGCTGCTCGTCGCCCGTGACGCGATAACTCGGACACATCGTACCGGCATCGAATTTGCGGCAATGGCCGTTGTTGTTGCACATCTCAACCGCACCCGCAAATCCCGATTCACCGCCATCAGTTTTCCAGTCCAGAACCGTGCTAATTTTCTGCGTGGCATAGCCCGGCTTGAAGCGGAACAGCGAACGATCATCTTGCTTGGTCGGGCTGACAATCTTGCCCGGATTCATCAGATTATTCGGGTCGAATAAATGCTTTATTTCTCCCAGCGCAGTGGTCAATCGTGGCCCGAAAAAGGGCGCAATCCACTCGCTGCGAACAAGGCCATCACCGTGCTCGCCGGAATAAGTGCCTTTGTACTCGCGCACCAGTTGCGCCGCCTCTTCGGCAATGGCGCGCATTTTCATTGCTCCGTCGGCACGCATGTTTAGGATAGGTCGCACATGCAGGGTGCCGACTGAGGCGTGGGCATACCAAGTGCCTTTGGTGCCGTGTTTGGTGAACACGTCGGTCAAGCGCGAAGTGTAGTCGGCGAGGTGCTCCAGCGGTACGCAGCAGTCTTCAATAAAGCTGACAGGTTTGCCGTCACCACGCATCGACATCATGATATTGAGTCCCGCTTTGCGCACGTCCCATAACGCTTTTTGTGAGGCCGCTTCGGTCATCGCCACGACAGAATCGGGCAAGCCGAGATCGCCCATTAGCTGATTGAGATCATCGAGTTTTCGGCTAAGTGCGGCCATATCCTCGCCGGCAAATTCCACCAACAATATCGCATCCGGCTCGCCCAGTAGCGCCGCGTCGATGGTCGGGCGGAACGCAGGATTGCTGCGTGATAAATCAATCATGGTGCGATCGACAAGCTCGACCGCCACCGGGCCTAGCTTGACAATGTGCTGGGTCAGCGCCATCGATTGATGGAATGTCGGGAAATTGACGACGCCCAGTACTTTGTTTTTTGGCAACGGCGATAGCTTTAATTCTAGCGATTTGAAATAGGCGAGTGTGCCCTCTGAACCGACCAATAAATGTGCCAGATTTGGCACAGGCGATGCATAGTGGAGCGGATCGCGCGGCGAAAAAATATCGAGGTTATAGCCAGCCACCCGGCGCAGGAGTGGCGGAAAACGCGCCGTAATTTCGTCCTCCTCTCGTTCGCAAATTGAACGAATGCCTGCGAGCAACGCTTGATAACGGGCAGATCGTTGCGTGTTGTTGTTATCAAACAGAGCAGAAAAATTTTCC